>JAVKLI010000048.1:0-46987 GCA_031539425.1 Bacteroidia bacterium | reverse complement strand
TGTATCTGCTTAAATTTTTGTAGCATGATCCACATACACTTTCTTTAAACACTCTATAATCGTGTTTTCTATCTTCAGATTTAAATGTATCGAGCGAAACACCTGTTAGTCTTTTAAATACAGCTGACGAATTGTTTTTTTTATCTCTTCCCATTTCAGGCCTAAAAATCAGAAACATAGCCCAATCATTAACACCATAATTAAGAAGTTATCAGCTGGATGATATCAATTATGAAAGAGGTCTAGTGTGTGTTGTAGTAGGTCTAGCTTTTAGATTCTCGCCTACTTTTTCTACTAATAATTTAATAGCCTCTGAAGTAGTTTGTACATATACATAATCTTTATTTTCAATGTCAGGACCTTTATATACTTTTGGTAGAATTTTAAAAGAATTTGCATACTTTTTAAACAAATATAACAGTACTTAAAACCCCCTAAAACTCTTTAGTAATAAACAAAATCACTTAAAATGGGCAAAAAAAAAAAGCCACTTGTAATAAGTGGCTTTGTGATCCCGCTGGGATTCGAACCCAGGACCCATACATTAAAAGTGTATTGCTCTACCAGCTGAGCTACGGAATCTAAAATAAATTATTTTTATTTAGGGCTGCAAATATAAAAATCATTTTAAAACCATCAAATTAAATTTTTGTTTTCTTTAATTTTTAACTCAATACTTACTTTATTATTTAAATACATTGCAAATTTGGTAAGATTACTCTTTAATGATGCTATTTTTAAATCTCTTTAGGTCAACCTCTTTCAATAAATCTTTTTTGTGTAAAATATGTTCCAGCAAATGCATAGCAAAATAAGGGGCTAGCATCACCGCTTTGGTTCCAAAACCATTAAACACAAACATGTTTTTATAATTTGGGTGCCCCCCTATTATTGGACGTCTATCAATAGCGGATGGGCGAATACCAGCTTGATGTGATATGATGGTGTATGGGCATGTAATTAATTCAGAAAATTTGTTTATTAACTCTTGTTTTTTATTAAAAGTTGGTATTTCCGTTAAGTCATCCCAATCGTATGTTGCACCTACTTTATATAATTGATTTCCTAATGGTAAAATAAAAATACCTTTATTTATAATATGATCATTTAAAACAAAATGATCCATTTTAATTATTAAAACTTCGCCCTTTGCAGGTTTTAATGGGATCCAGTTAAAATGTGGGTTATTTGATACTTTATAACCTTCACAAAAAATGATTTGAGTTGCTGTTAGTTTTTTGTATTTAACTTCATTTGCTGTAATTACCAATTGAGTGTAATCAAAAAATTCACTAATAAAAACTTGATGTCTTAAAAGAAATTGACAAACAGAATTTAAAAACGTATTTACATCTAGATGTCCTGAACTTAATACAGAAGCAGATTTTGAAATAAAATCTGTATTTGTAATATTCAAATTTTCAACTATTGTTTTATCTAAATAGGGTTTATTTTTTTCTACCTGTTTTAACCAAAATTTCTCTTCATTATCATTTACCAATTCTTTTATTATTGTTTTTTGATAAATTAATCGTGTTTCAAGCTTTGATTCACAATACTTGTAAAAAGTATATAATTCAGGAATTACTTCATCTGCAAACCAACTTTTGGTTAAGCGTTTAAATACAATGGGATTCCAAATACCAGCAGCTACTTTTGAACTTGATGTATCTTTTTGCTCATCAATCAGACAAACCGAATAGCCTTTTTTTATTAATGTTATAGCTAAGATGCTACCTGCAAGCCCCTGCCCTACTATAATAAAATCATACGTAGACGTTTTATTCTGCTGCATTTTTTCTAATAGCTACATTGCCTCTAAATGCTGATGATAAGTACAATAAAAATCTTACACCATAAATAAATTGCACGTCGTTATAATTTGCAAACACTTGCAGGCCTAAACCTATATCGTATTTTAATTTTACTACTACTTCACACTTTGCGTATAACCCAACTCTATTAAATAGACTAAATCTTACTGTACTTTTATCCATAATATTAGTATCCAACAAAGGCCTTCTAAAATAAGATAATGAGGGACCAACAAAAATAGACCAATTTGATTTTAACAACTCTTTTCTTAAGCCGGTGAGTGCAAAAAAAGAATAGTTATTTATTTTGGCTAAATCTCTACCACTTGCAAATACACCTGCGCTATAATAGTATTTTCTAATATTAAAATTTAAATCTACGCCAATGTTACGTTCATCCGTATGTTCATTATACCAATTACTATTATAACTAAAACCTACCCCACCAGAAACCCAATTATTATATACTAAATACCGTTTTTTATCATACACAACTTCTTTAGTTAAATATTGTAATAACGTATCCATTTTTGTATGAGATACCGCTTGCTCTTCTTCTTGGCTGTCGTTTTGGCACAAGCAAGTAAAGAAGGTAAAGTAAAAACAAACTATAAAAATGAATTTCATTTTAAAACCTTTTTACTCTTTTATGGCAATAAGGGGTACCGTTATTTTTTTGATAATACTTTTGATGATACTCTTCTGCTTTCCAAAAATGGGTATGGGGTTTTAATTGAGTAGCAATATTTAATTTTTTACTTTCGAGTGTTTTAATTACAAGTTGCGCCGAGTTTTTTTGAGCCTCATTATGATAAAAAATAACCGATTGATATTGTTCTCCTATATCATTACCTTGTCCGTTGGCTTGAGTAGGATCATGAATTTCAAAAAACAATTTTACTAAACTTTCATAAGTAATCAATTTTGGATTGTAATGAACTTCTATTACTTCATAATGCCCTGTTTGGTGAGTTAAAACATCTTGATAAGTTGGATTTTTAAGATGCCCTCCTTCATATCCTACCAATGTTTTTAGAACTCCGTTTTCATTTTGAAAAAAATATTCAACGCCCCAAAAACAGCCACCTGCAAAGGTTGCAGTTTCTGTAGTGTGTTTTTCATCAGGTACAAATTTGAGTGAGGTAGTGTTTACACAATGCCTAGTATCTTTTGCAGTTAATTGCTCTCCATAAAATACATGCCCTAAGTGCCCTTTACAATTGGTGCAAACTATTTCTGTTCTACGTCCGTCTTTATCAGGGATTTTCATCACTGCCCCAGCTACCTCTTCATCAAAGCTTGGCCAGCCACAACCCGAATGAAATTTATCTTTTGATTGATATAGTAGTGCGTTACACTGCCTACAAATATAATGGCCACTTGTAAACAAGTCCGTGTATTCACCAGTAAATGGAATATCTGTTCCTTTATTTAATATAACGTGTTCTTCAGTAGGGGTTAATTTATTGTAATGCATTAATTTATTTTTTTTTATTTGCGCTAAAGAATATTGTAATCCAAATCCAATAATAGATAAACTAAAAATACAATTAAAAATAAAAAATTTTAAGGTAAATCGAAACAATTTTAATTAAATTAATTTTTATCTAAAATGGCTTTAATATTGGGTTTTGAGTAAAGTTCACTTTTTAAAACTTTTCCATCTTCTCTGTAAATAGGCTTTCCATTTTTATCTAGTTTACTCATATTACTGCGTTGAATTTCTTCAAATACTTCTTCAATTTTATGTTGTAATCCATGCTTACAAATGGTACCAAATAGGATATACATTTGGTCACCTAAAGCATCGGCTATTTCAACTAAATTATTGTTTTTACATGCTTCTAAGTATTCTTGATTTTCTTCTTCCATCAACTTAAATCGTAAATCAAAATCTTTTTCGGGTACTAATGTTGGTTCTTCTGCATTGGTAATATTAAATGCTTGATGAAACAGATGTACCAACATCATATTTTGTTTTAACGATTTAGACATGTTTATTATTTTGATTTAGATTGCTCGTAGGCTTCATTTAATCCGTTAATTACCTGATTGGTAATGTCTCGTTTTGGATCTATTAATAATATAGAGGGGTTTAAATCTGAATACGCAAGAATTAGATGGTGTGTGTGTTGAGCCATTTCTTTTACAAATATTTTTACATTTTGATTAAGAGCCATATTTTTTTCTTCTAGTTCGGCAACTAAATTTTGTAATTGTAATTCTTTATTGGCAATATCTTGTTGTAATTTTTTTAATGTTTCTTCAGTGCGCATAAGTTCTGTTTTGGGTACTATACCTAGTTGCGCAGAGCGTTGGTATGCTTCATAATCTTTTTGAAATTTGGCAACCATATTTTGTAACTGGGCATCTAGGTTGGCTTTTTTAGATTTAATGGCTTTTGTAAATTCTACTATGTAATTGTATTTTTTATTAATGCTATCAGTATTAACAAAGGCAATATTTAAATCTGAGTTAATTATTTGTTTATTTGAATCATTACCATTTACAGTATCTGTAGGTAAAATGTTACAGTTGTTTTTTAAAGTTTGTACTTGGTAAAATAAACACACTACAGCCAAAAGCAAAACACCATTAATTATATACAATATCTTATTCATAAATTTTTCTATCAAAATTCAAATATACAAGTAGATTTAAGAAAGTGTTGTGTATCTTTGCTTGAATTACTTGAAATAAAGTTTATTTTAACATTTTTTTGCATAAATAAATTACTAAACTAACTATCTGAATTATCGTTTTTTTCTTTTTAAATGATTGAAGTATTAAACACTACCACTAAATCAATTGCATTTATTGAATTAGATTTTCACGTTGATTGTCTTGATGGGTTTATGAAAATATTTCAAGATGAACAAATACAATTGCATGTTTTTACAACTACTAAAAATTTAAAGTTATTACAAAACGTGTCTTATTCTAAAAACATCCATTTTTATGAATTTAAAGGGTTATTAAAAACAGTTTTTATTTTAAAATATTCTCAAATTTTTCAAAAATGCCATCTCATATTTATAGGTACAATTGCAAGTGATTATGGGGCCTATTTATTTTTGCCAAAAAAAAGTATTATAGTTTTACGGATTCATAACGTAAATAAGCAATTTGCACCATTACAAAATATTTTACTACCCCACTCTTTTAGGGCACTTTGGAAATTTTTTTCATATGTAGGGAGGCAAATTATTTTTAAACAATTTTTAATTTACAGAGTATTAATTAATAAAAAAATTAACTATTTTACATTTCCTGATAGCGGTATTACAGATTATGTAAAATCAAATAATTACCTACCAATAGATAAAATTATTAACCCAATTCCTCTAAAAATATATAGTTCAGCTAATTCATTAAACTTATTTGATGCAAAAATTTTAAACCTCACCATCATTGGTTCGGTAGATGAAAAAAGAAGAAATTATTCTGAAGTTATTAGTGCTATACATAATATATTTAAATTTAATACTAGCTGCCTTATTCATTTAACGTTATTAGGATCATGCCAATCTAATTATGGTAAATGGGTAATTCAAGAGTTACAAAAACTACCCTGTCATTTGTTTTCATTTACCTATTTCAATACTCAAGTGGATGAAACTAAATTTATTGAAATAGTAACCCAATCTCAGATTATTATCAGTCCAATTACTCCAAATGCAAGTGTAGATATATTTAGAGAACAATACGGCGTAACAAAAACAACTGGAAGCATTTTAGATTTTATTAAATTTGGAAAAATTACATTAGTACCGCATCATTATAATCCGCCAAAAGAATTTACAGATTTTATAATAAAATATAATCATTCGGAAGATTTAGCAAGCATTATTTTAGATTTAATTAATAAAAAAAAAATAAATATGTTAAGTAAAAAATCACTCGATTTTGTAAAAGAAAAATATAACAAACAAGCTGTTTTAAAACAAACCCTTAAAACATTTAATAATTTAATTCATTAACTAATGCTATACATTTTTAAACAACGCATATACTATTTAGTTACTATTTGTTTTTCAACTTATTTTAAAAATAAAATAGTAACTAAGCTTCGATTAGCTTTAAATGATAAAACTTATTTTTTTACTTTACCTGAAAAAGAGTTTTTGGTTTTCCATTTTTTACTTGGTGCAAATGCTACGATTATTGATGTTGGCGCCAATAATGGTATTTATTGTTTGTATTTTAAACATATAAAACAAACAATTAAAATTTATGCTTTTGAGCCATTACCAAAGTTATTTTATAAATTAAAAAAATGGTTTAAAGATATACAGCTTTATAATTTTGCTTTGAGTAATTATGAAGGTCATTCAACTATATATGTTCCTATTATAAAAAACAAATTATTTGAGTCTCGAGCAAAACTTGATGATCTTACAGAAATTGAAGAAACTGGTAAAAAACAAATTGATATAAAAATTAATACTTTAGATAATGTTTTAAAACAAATTAATTGTATTGACCTTATAAAAATTGATGTTGAGGGACATGAACTTAAAGTAATTGATGGGGCTGTTGAGTTAATAAAAAAACATAACCCCTATTTATTAATTGAAATAGAAAAAAGACACCACCAACTCGGGTTTAATAATGCTATTGAAACGGTATGTAAATTGGGTTATACCGCTTTTTATTTTGATTATAAAAAGCAAAAAATAGAAAATTATATCCATTATAATGTAACTGAAATGCAAAACCTAAAGTTTCAAAATTCATTTGATTACACGAATAATTTCATCTTTATTCCAAATAAAAAAAATGACATTATAGCAAGCATCAATAAAAAAATCAACACCTATTTTAGCTAATTATGAGTGGTAATAATCACGTTTTTTTTTAATTATTTTTGATTTTAAAATAGGCAAAAAAAATAGAAAAATTACATTTATTTATTTTATACCTCCAGCATTATGAAGTGTTAGGGTATTTGATGAAAGTGTTGAAATAAATGCTATACAGCGAGTATCAAATATTTTAGAAAAAAGACATCTCCCAATTATTTATGATGTAGGAGCTAATGTTGTAAAATACACTTTATACTTAATAAAATTTTAAAACAATAAAACACACAAAATTTATTCAGTGTAAATTTACTTAGACAACTTTACGTTTTATTAAAAAATCAAATTTGACTAATTTAAAAGAGATAGATTTAAAAGTTTATATTTGCTATCAAAAAAAACGATTATGACACAAGCATATATTTTAGGCATTTTAGGTGGAATGGGACCTACAGAAATTATTATCATTTTACTGATTGTTTTACTATTATTTGGAGGAAAAAAAATTCCAGAATTAATGAAAGGACTAGGTAAAGGGATGAAAGAATTTAAAGATGCTAAAAACGACACCTCATCCGAAGAGATTGAAAAAAAATAATCGTTTTGTTCCTAATTAAACCAAATCGTGTACACATTTTCTAATATTGAGCAACTTCAATTGGATTTACAATTGGGCCAAGTAAACTGTCAACAATTAGTTGAAGATACTTTAGTGCAAATTCAAAATCAAAAACACCTTAATGCCTATTTAGAAACCTTTGAAGCTACTGCAAAACAAAAGGCTGCAGCGGTTGATCAAAAAATTAAATTAAAAACACAAGGCAAACTTGCTGGCGTTATAATTGGGATTAAAGATAATATTTGTTACAAAAATCATAAACTATCGTGTGCATCAAAAATATTAGACGGCTTTGAATCTCTTTATTCATCAACAGTTGTAGAAAAACTCTTAGCCGAAGATGCCATTATTATTGGTCGTTTAAATTGCGATGAATTTGCGATGGGTAGTAGTAACGAAAAATCAGCATTTGGAAAAGTATTAAACCCTATCAATATTGCAACTACTCCAGGTGGCTCATCAGGAGGCTGCTCTGCAGCAGTGGCTGCAAATTTATGCCACGTAAGTATTGGGTCTGATACTGGAGGCTCTGTTCGTCAGCCAGCTGCATTTACTGGTACTGTTGGTTTAAAGCCAACTTATGGTAGAGTATCGCGCTGGGGGCTTGCTGCATATGCATCGTCATTTGATCAAATTGGGCCTATTACCAAAACGGTTAAAGATTCGGCACTTATGCTATCAATTATTAGTGGTGCAGATTCATTTGATGCAACCGTTTCGCGTCAACCAGTTCCAAATTATGTAAACGCTCTTAATTCTAATAAAAAATATAAAATTTGTTACATTAAAGAATGTGTTGAAAATGCAAGTATTAGTGCCGAAGTAAAACAAAACACTTTAAACACTATTGAAAAATTTAAGGCTTTAGGGCATACTGTAGAATCTATAACTTTTCCGTATTTAGATTATTTAGTGCCCATTTATTACATACTCACTACTGCTGAAGCCTCTTCAAATTTATCAAGATACGATGGGGTGCACTTTGGATATAGAAGCCCTAATGCAACAGATATAGAAAGTATTTACAAAAAATCTCGCAGCGAAGGATTTGGTATAGAAGTAAAACGTCGCATTATGCTTGGTACCTTTGTGCTAAGTGCTGGATTTTATGATACTTATTATAAAAAAGCCCAAAGAGTGCGTCAACTCATACAAAATGAAACTAACGAACTATTTAAACAATACGATTTTATTATTACTCCATCTACACCCCGCACAGCATTTAAATTTGGAGCCAATGATTTAGATCCTATTCAAATGTATTTAGAAGATATTTATACCGTGCAAGCCAATATTGTTGGTTGCCCTGCTATATCAGTGCCTAATGGTACAGATAGTAAAGGGAACACCATAGGTTTTCAAATAATGGCTCGCAACTTTGAAGAAGAACAGATGTTTAATTTAGCTAATCAAATTTAAAAATGACAGTAGAAGATATTATAGGCGCCCTAAAGCATGTGGATGATCCTGACCTTAAAAAAGATTTGGTAACTCTAGGAATGGTAAAAGATGTAGCGGTAGATGGCCTCAATGTATCCTTTACTGTAGTTTTAACTACGCCTGCTTGCCCTATGAAAGATTTAATTCAGAATGCCTGCATTAACGCGGTAAAACATTTTGTAAACAAAGATGCCAACGTTACAGTTACAATGACGGCTAACGTTACCTCATCAAAACAAAAAGATTTAGGCACTTTATCAAAAGTAAAGAATATTATAGCAGTAGCCTCCGGCAAAGGAGGTGTTGGTAAATCAACAGTATCGGTAAATTTAGCTGTAGGGCTTGCCTTGCAAGGCGCTAAGGTAGGGCTTGTAGACGCTGATATATACGGGCCATCACAAGCCATTATGTTTGGTGTAAATGATCAAATGCCAAAACCTTCAGACTTTGAAGGCACTTCTAAGATGGCGCCAGTAGAATCTCATGGTGTTAAAATTAATTCCGTAGGGTTTTTGGCTAAAGATGGTCAGGTAATTGCGTTACGCGGTCCAATGGCTTCTAAAGCTCTTATACAGCTATTTACAGACACTAATTGGGGCGAACTTGATTATTTAATAGTGGATTTACCTCCGGGCACTGGGGATATTCAAATTACATTGTGTAGCCATTTTCCTATTACTGGCGCGGTAATAGTAAGCACACCTCAAGAAGTAGCAATAGCAGATGCTCGCAAAGGAGTAGCGTTATTTCAGCTACCATCTATAAATATTCCAATATTAGGCATCGTAGAAAATATGGCTTGGTTTACCCCTGCCGAACTACCAGAAAATAAATATTATTTGTTTGGAAAAGATGGCGCCACCCATTTGGCTAATGAGTTAAAAGTGCCACTATTGGCTCAAATTCCATTAGTGCAAAGTATTTGTGAATCGGGCGATATTGGCAGGCCAGCTATATTACAAGAAACCACACCACAAGCCTTGGCTTACAAAACATTGTGTCAAAATGTAGCCCAGCAAGTATCTATTTTGAATAATAAAACATTAGTGTAAATATTAAATACTACACTTGATTTATAAAAAAACTAAAATAAACACTACCATAATTTTTAGTTTTTAAATAATAATTTAAGTTTTCAAAATTTTTGTCATGCCCATGTTCTATTACTAATAAGCCATTTGGGTTTAATAATTGTCTTTCAAAAACAATAGGATGAATATCTAATGTTTTATCAAAATCAAAAGGAGGATCAGCAAAAATAACATCAAATTTTTGATTGGTTTGTTTTAAATACTTTAAGGCATCTTCTTTTATTAATTGTAAGTTGTTAATTTGAAATTTTAAAATGTCTGGCTTAATAGCTTCAATGTGTTTGGCTTGAAAATCAACAGCTACAATACTTTGAGACCCTCTTGAAAAAAACTCTAAGGCTATATTTCCAGCGCCCGTAAATAAATCTAACACTTGAATTAACTCAAAGTGAATCATGTTATTTAAAATGTTAAATAAGCCTTCTTTTGCAAAGTCTGTAGTTGGTCGGAGTTTTAAATTTGAAGGTCGTTTTAATGGTATTCCTTTTAATGTACCGCTTATTATTCGCATATTACTCTATGTATCAAAGTATAAAAATAATGATTAGGAAGTTCTATTAAATGTGATTTATTAATTGCCGCATTACCAACTGCTAATTGAATTTGACTGACGTATTTTTTTAAATATTTAATAATTTCTGAAGTTGCCTCAAAATTACCTATAAGTGTTATTAAAACTTGGTTAGGTTGTAATTGAAAGTGTTCTATAGCAAATAAAATATAGTATAATACATCTTCATTGGAGTTTACTTGATATATATTACTAAACAAAATGTTAGATTCATTTTTATGGATAATTTCTAAAGAGCTTTGACGCAATTGCACAATAAAATTGCTTTGCAATAAATCAGGGCTAAATAAAGCTAATTTATTTAAAATAGTAATAGCATGTTTAATTTGATGTTTTGGAAAATGTTGGTTTAAGCAAGATTTTAGTTGCGTGTTAACCGCATAAATAAGTTTTACTGATGAACTCACCTCATCAACTAAAACATCCATATGATTTAAAGGACCACAATTAAATTCAAGTAATAGACTTTTTTTTTCATCATCATAAAATTGGGCCGGACACAGTGTATATAAATTATTTACAATGTTTATGTATACATAGCTAAACTTTTGAGTATGTATACCACTATTTTTAAAAAATGAAATTACAGCATCAACATGGTTTTCATTAGCTTTTAATATTAAAGGATAATTGAATATAAAATTGGCTGTATGATAATTAGAATTGTATTCGCAAAGCGATATGCTTTCAGGTGAAATTTCAATAATTAATGTATTGGATTGATGAGATGTAGACCCAAAGGCTTGATTTTTATTTTCGATAATAGCAGATGACATGATGGTACAAAACTATCATTATTTAACAAGTTAGATTAAATTTTGATGTTTGAAAAACTCACTACATATAATAGCTGTTGCGCAAGCTGCATTTAAAGATTCGGTTCCATTGTTTTTTTGAGCTGGTATTGTAATTGGAAAAGTAATATGATTTACTATATGCTTTGATATGCCTTGAGATTCATTACCAATTACTATCAATCCGGGTTTTAGGTTTGTTTTAAAAATAGAGTTACCATTTAATACTGCTCCAAAAATTGGAAAATTTGGACTTGTTTTTTTGATATTTGCTTCGAGGTCTAAAAACTCAATATAATTTACATTTACTCTTAATATAGCTCCCATTGTTGCTTGTATCACTTTTGGGTTGTATACATCAACTGAATTTGGTGAGCATAATACCTCTTTAAATCCAAACCAATCTGCTGTTCTAATAATAGTACCTAAATTTCCGGGGTCTTGAAGATTATCTAAATACAAGGCGCCATTTATATTAATTGTATTATAATTTATGTCGTGTGATTGCATTTTAACAATAGCTACCGCTTCATTTGGGCTATTGAGAGCGCTAATTTGTGCAAGTTCGGTTAAGGAAACTTCAATAACGTCTATTTTCTTTTTTTTTATGATAGCAAGATTGGCTTCAATAAATTTTTGTACGGCAAACAATTTAAAAATCTGTTGATTGTCCGATTGTATAAATTCTTTAACAATTTTTTCACCCTCAACAATAAATTGGTGATTTGCAAATCTATTTTTTTTGAGATGTAATGATTTAGAATATTTAATTAGATTTTTTGAAAACATTTTAACTTATAGAAAAATAAAATATAATAAAAAAGTTTGCATTATTTAACAAGTTATCAAAAATCTAACATACATAATGTTTTTGGTTACAATTATCTATTAATAGATTTAAAAAAAACATTAAAATTAAAATTATTATTAATACTTAACTAGCTTTTTCTAATTTGATACCTATTAGCATTTTCAAATTTACTAATATAAATACCTGTTTGGGTCATAAACTCAATGATGCGTTTGCATTATTGATAACACTTGATTTATAAATAACATTACTTAACAAAATATGTTTTATTAATTTTTTAACTTTTAATAGTTTAAATATAATTTGATGGTGCACTAAAAAAAAATTTTTTTTATTGTATTCAATAGGTTTAATTAACAAATTGTTAGGATGTATAGGCAAACTCTCCCGTCTTTATTAGAATACAAGTTGCTGTATAAAGTTTATTTGAGTTATTGCAAAAAAAATAGGTAGCATTTCTGCCACCTATTTTAAGTGAGTTCAACTCAATATTTCAATAAATCGATATTATTGAATAATATTCAATTCTACCCTTCTGTTTGTTTCTTGTCCAGCCTTTGTTGTATTATCTGCAATTGGCACTTTAGAAGCGTATCCTTCTGGGAATAATCTATTTCCATTAATGCCTTTAGACACCAAAAATGCTTTTACAGCACTTGCTCTATCTTTAGAAAGTTGTAGGTTTTTTTCAGGGTTTCCAGTGCCATCAGTATGACCAGCAATATATAATTTATATGCTGGATTTTTTTTTCATAACATCCACAAGGCTATTTAAAATCACAGCAGAGCTTGGCTTTAAAATAGATTTTCCAGATTCAAATTGAATACCTGTAAGTGCTTGTGCTAAAGTTTTTTTCACGGCTTCTTCAATTGCTGGACATCCGCCATTTTCAGAAAGGCCAGCAAGGGTAGGGCATTTGTCGTTTGCATAAGCAACACCGTCTTTGTCTGTATCTATAGCTGCAGGGCAACCGCCATTTTCAGCAAGGCCAGCAAGGGTAGGGCATTTGTCGTTTGCATCAGCAATACCATCTTTGTCTTTATCTATAGCTGCAGGGCAGCCGCCATTTTCAGAAATGCCAGCAACGGTAGGGCATTTGTCGTTTGCATCAGCAACACCGTCTTTGTCTGTATCTATAGGTGCAGGGCAGCCGCTATTTTCAGGAGTACCAGAAACTGTAGGGCATTTATCATCTGCATCAGCAATACCATCTTTATCCATATCATTTGCCATTGTTTGAAGTTCTGTAAAAGCATCACTTAGCATTGATGTAGACGGTTTAACAGAGCATAATTTAACTGCTATACCAAGTTCTACGTATTGTGGATTGAAATTAACATCATCATTGTCGCCTTTAAACATTTTTTCAAATGCATAGTGGTAGCGAGCTTCTGCTTTAATCGTTTTTGAAAAAGCATATTCTATACCAGGAGTAATTGATAGGTTAAAAGAATTTCTATCAGCATTGTTGTAAGCTGAAACTCCATTTGTTTTATTTGCTGTTTTGTCAACAACTTCCATAAAATAGTGTAGGCTTGGTCCGGCATAAATGCTTAATTTATCTGTTAAAGCATATTTTAATAAAATAGGCAAAGTCAAACCGTAATAATATAAAGGACGAACTTGTGCGTATTGACTATTGCTAAATTTTGTTGTTGAAAACTCATCTAAATTCATGTTGTGAAAAAGCAATTCTGTTTGAATGCTAAAGCGTTTTGTTGCTTCTAAGGCAAACGTCCAATATACGCAAGCAGAAAACCCAGAACCTCCCCCCCCCATGGGTAGGGTGAAAAGTATTTGGAAAGCCCCAACTTCCTAAAACTTTTAAGCCCAGTTCGTTGTCTGTTTCTTGGTTTAAGTTTTGTGCATTAATGGGTATTAATAAAAGCGAAGACTAATAACAGTGTAAAAAGAGAAATTGATAATTTGTTTGTTATATAAGGGTTAAAAAAATGGGTGCAAATTTTTTATTAATTTTAAAAAAAAAGATTTAAAAGGTAGATTCAACTTATAAAGTTGCATTTAAAACTTAAATCTAAAAAAATTAAAATATAAACTAAAATGTAATATTATTTTTAAATCCATTTTAAAATTATAAATTATACACTATTTTAGTTTAAATTTGACCGCAAAAAATAGAAATTGATTTATGAAATTATTTAATACGTTTTTAATTATAGTAGTGTGTTTTATAACTGCCTGCAATAATGGAAATTCAAAAGAAGTCTCTAGTCAAGATGTTTTAAATTCTAAATCGGCAAATGGGAATGATAATTATAACCTCATGCCCACCATTACTTTTGAAAAAGACACCCATAACTTTGGGAAAATTACACAAGGTGAAAAAGTAATTTATGATTTTAAATTTAAAAACACAGGCAAATCAAATTTAATCATTGTATCTGCATCTGCAAGCTGTGGATGCACAGTTCCAGAATACCCAACCAAACCAATATTACCAAACGAAGAAGGTATTATTACAGTTGTTTTTTCGAGTGAAGGTAAAAGCGGCGTGGTAGAAAAATCAGTATCTGTAGTTACCAATTGTGAGCCAAGCATCAAACAAATTTTTATTAAAGCGCATATCATAGTTCCAAACAAAGCAAACCCTAATATTATATCAACAACTAAAAACCAATAAACAACAACATATGAACTCACTTTATTTACTAATGATGGCTGATCCAAGCGGAAAAGGAAGCGCAATTGGCAATTTAATTCCTATTATTTTAATAGTAGTAGTATTTTATTTTTTTATGATTCGCCCTCAAATGAAAAAAGCTAAACAACAAAAAAAATATATTGAAAGTTTAAAAATTGGCGATAAAGTGCTTACCATTGGTGGTATATATGGTACCATTTTTAAATTAAATGAGGATGGAACTATTGTGATAACTATTGAAGATGGTGGAAAATTAAAAATTTCTAAAAATGCTTGTTCTTTAGATTCTAGTAGCACGTTAACTGCTTAATTTTTTTTAGCTTAAAAAAAAGATTACTTTTATTACATAATTTACAATTTTATGGAACATAGCAACGATAGTAATTTTAAAAAACGAGACGATCTATTTTCGAAAACTTTAAAAGCAGGCAAACGCACCTATTTTTTTGATGTTAAATCTATGCGTTCTAATGAAAGCTTTTTAACCATTACAGAAAGCAAAAAACGCTTTAATGACGATGGTCAAGTAACTTTTGAAAAACATAAAATATTTTTATACAAAGAAGATTTTGCAAATTTTTTAGATTGCTTAAATGAGGCTCATCAAGTAGTTATAAATACTAATTCTACTACTACTCAAAACGATCAGTCGTCAGATGACGTAACATTTGATAGCTTATAAAAGCTAATTTTAGATTTTAATTTTCTTTAGCCTTTTAAGAAACTAATAAGCTGAAATATATAAACATGAAATTTAATATTCAGCAAATAAAACATATGGTAATTGCTGTCATATTAATTATTATGGCTATTACAATATGGCAAGTTCAAAGTTTTGTAACACACTTGGCAAAAGAAGAGGGTACAAAAATTACCTTATGGGCTGCAGCTATTCAAAAAAAAGCAAAAGTAGTTACAGTAACAAGAGATTTACTTGATAAGTTACAGCAAGAAGAGCGCAAAAAAGCAACCCTTTACGCTTTGGCAATTCAAGAGCTCAATTCTAACCTTAACAGTCTTCCATTTATTGTAAAAGTTATGGAAGATAATACTACAGTTCCTATCATTTTAGCAGATCAGTACAATAATGTTTTAGCAAGTAAAAATATTGAGCCTCAAGTTTTAAGCAACAAAACGCAGATGTATCAAGAGCTAGTGAACATGAAAAAATGTTACAAACCAATACATATCAAAATGTTTAAAGGGATGCAAACATTTTTATATTACAAAGACAGTAAAATTTTAAATGATATAAAACTAACTTTTGATAATTTAGTTAAAACTTTTATTTCAGAAGTAGCTTCTAATAGCGCTGTAGTACCTGTGATATTTACAAATTCAAAACAAGATAGTATAATTGCTAGTGGGCATATTCAACAGAATACAATTAACTCTAAGCAAAAACTTCAAAAAATTTTGTATGACATGAAACGGCAAAATCAACCAATTTTAGTTGATTTTGAAGGTGGAAAAAAAAATTATATATTTTACGAAGAAACACCAATGTTAAGTAAATTACGCTATTACCCATTTGTGTTACTTTCCATTGTTACTTTATTTTTAGGTTTATTTTTTATAATTTTCAAAACATATAAGCAAGTAGAACATGATAGATTATGGGTAGGAATGAGTAAAGAAACAGCCCATCAACTTGGTACTCCTCTTACCTCTTTAATTGGATGGATCGATTATTTAAAAGATAATCCTATAAACAATGAACTCATTAATGATATTTCACAAGATGTAAAACGTTTAGAGTTAGTATCAGATAGATTTTCAAAAATAGGATCTTTACCAAAATTACAACAAGAGAATATTTGCGAAGTATTAAAAAGCAATTTAGAATACCTTCAAAAAAGAACTACTAAAAATATTGAGTTTAATTTTACAATTCCTCAATACCAAGTATATGTTAAAACTTCAATTACTTTATTTAATTGGGTTATGGAAAATTTAACTAAAAATGCAATAGATGCCATGGAAGGCGTTGGAAAACTTACCATTCATTTAACCACAACTGCCAAAACCTGTATAATTGACGTAACAGATACAGGCAAAGGAATTATAAAATCTAAACATAAAGCTATTTTTGACGCTGGCTATACAACTAAAACAAGAGGTTGGGGCTTAGGTTTGTCATTATGCAAACGCATTATAGAAAATTTTCATTCAGGAAAAATTTTTGTATTAGAAAGTAATTTAAACGACGGAACTACGTTTAGAATAATTATTCCTATTGTATAGTTGAAAAATCAATAGCGCCCTAAACGATTAGCTTATCGCTCTAAAGTTATTGATTGTATTGATAAAAATAATTGATTAAAAAAAAGTACCCCTTGGTATAGATTTTCTGATTGATTATTCCCAACATCTGTTTCGTTAAAGGGATTATTGAGCCAATGTTATAGGTCTATTTTCATAAATAAATTTAATCTGATAAAAGCAATAAGGTTAAATAAATTCCACCCATGTTTTGCCATTGCTTTTAATGCCTTTAAAATCAGTATGGTTATCAAAGCAGTCTATATTTATACCATAAAAGCGTTATGGCTTGTTCCAATAAATGATTTAATACTGAGCAGTTGTTTAATGTAAAGAGTACTTATACCTGCCAGCGGCTTTTATAAGCCTCAGCTATGTGTTTACGCACCAATTAAATTGTTAGCCGTCAGTGTAACGAAGCGCAGAAACCGACCGACAACCCAACAAATAACAAAAATTAAAATTGTAAATTTGCGACTTATCATAATTTGACATTTTAAAGAATGAATTTAATAGATACAGGCATAGAAAAAGGACTTATTCGCTTTGACGAAGACAAGAACGTTATCAATTATATACACCAAAACAAGAAAAGGAATTACAACAATCCAGAAGAAAAAGTACAAGCTGAAACTTTTTTGACTTTAGTTTTGATTTATGGTTATCCTGTACACAGAATTAAGCAATTTCTTTCTGTTCAAATGGGTTCGGAAACCAAAGAAGCCGATATTGCTGTTTATTCTGACGATGGCTGCCACGACACTTATATTTTGGTGGAGTGCAAAAAAGAAGACCTAACAGACCAACAATTTAACATTGCTGTTGACCAAGCATACAGTTACGCAGTTGCCGAAGGTGCAAAATATGTGTGGACAACTTCACGAATTAAAAACCAGTATTACGAAATACCCGACAAGAAACCGAAAAGCAGAATTGAAATTCCCGATATTCCACAATTTGGAATTGACAAATTGGCGAAATACAAATATGTAAAAGGTGGAATTTCTCAAACTGACACAGAAACTGAACCAAACAATATTGTAAGCGAACCCAACCCAAATGTAACGCAGAAATTTTTTGAGTTGCAAGTGGTTAGCGAAAGCGAATTAACGAAAATATTTATTCAATCGCACCAAGCACTTTGGGGCGGTGGGCAAAGAAACCCAAGTGTAGCATTTGACGAATTAGACAAACTAATTTTCTGTAAAATTTGGGACGAAAAACACCCAAGAAAAAACGGAGAACCTTACGACTTTCAAATATTTAGAGACGAAGACCCCGAAGATTTGTTAGACCGTGTAAAGAAAATTTATGCAGTTGGCGAAAAAGAAGCACCCGAAGTTTTTAAAGATGGTATTACACTTACAGCTCAAGAAACGCTGACGATTGTAAAATATTTTCAACGCATAAACCTTAATAAAACTGACCTTGACAGCAAAGGAAAAGCCTTTGAAACATTTATGGGCAGTTATTTTCGTGGCGACTTTGGGCAATATTTTACACCAAGACCAATTGTAAAATTTATAGTAGATAGTTTGCCAATTACACACAAAGCAAGAGTTTTAGATACAAGTTGTGGAAGTGGTGGATTTTTGCTTTACGCATTAGACAAAGTAAGAGAACAAGCCAACGAATTTTACGATATAAAAACAGAGCCAGTTGAGCATAAAGCACATTGGCACAACTTTGCCGAAAAAAACCTTTTTGGCATTGAGATAAATGACCAAATTGCTCGAACTGCCAAAATGAATATGATTATTCACGATGACGGACACACCAATGTAATTGCTTCTGACGGACTTTTGAGTGATGTAGAAATACAAGTAAAATCGGGAAACAAAGAATTTAAGTACAATTCGTTTGACTACATAATTACAAATCCACCTTTTGGAAGTAGTATAAAACAAACCGAAAAAGCGTATTTGCACCAATACAATTTGGGCAAAAAAGACGAAGATTGGTTGGCAGTAAAAGCACTAAAAGAAACTACAAGAGATAGCCAAAGCACCGAAGTTTTATTTTTGGAGCAATGCCATAAATTTTTGGTAGAGTTTGGAATGATGGCGGTAGTAATACCTGACGGAATATTGACCAATAGTAGTTTGCAATATGTACGAGACAATTTAGAAGAAATGTATCGTATAGTTGCCGTAGTTTCTATGCCACAAACTGCATTTAGTGCCACAGGTGCAGGCGTAAAAAGTTCGGTGTTGTTTTTGCGAAAGCACAAAACCAAACAAACCGAAAAAATAAGCAACCAAAAAGCCAAACTAAAACAAGACGTAAAAACTAACAATAAATATATCGCCACAATAGAGCAATGGGAAAAAGAAAAGAATGAAGCAATCAAAAAATTGGAAACCGATGCTAAAAAAGCAAATCCAAATTTTGACAAAAAGCAAATCACAGAAATCATTCAATCAGGTAAATCAGTTGTTCAGACAACTTTTACCGATAAAGTAAACTTGTTTAAAGAAGAACTAACCGAAAAGTATTTTCTTGCCAAGCAAACTACCTTAGACGATTACCCAATATTTATGGCAATAGCCGAAGATATTGGCTACGATGCCACAGGCAGAAATACCAATAATAACGAATTGATAGAAATAGGCAAAGAACTACAAAAGTTTATTGCTCACATCAACAAGACTGAAAAGTAAAAATGGAAAATACAAAAATAATTATTTACCAAACCGAAGACGGTAATACAAAAATTGAAACCCGTTTAGAAGATGAAACCGTTTGGTTAACACAAGCCCAGTTATGCGAACTTTTTCAAAAATCAAAAGCTACCATTAGCGAACATATCAAAAATATTTTTGAGGAGGGAGAATTGGTTGAGTATTCAGTTGTTCGGAATTTCCGAACAACTGCCAATGATGGCAAAACTTATGAAACCAATTACTACAACCTTGACGTAATAATTTCAGTAGGCTACCGAGTAAAAAGCCAACAGGGAACAAAGTTTCGCCAATGGGCAACAGCACGATTAAGAGAATACATTGTAAAAGGATTTACAATGAACGATGACCTGCTAAAACAAGCAGGTAGCGGTAATTATTTTGAAGAATTATTGGCACGTATTCGTGATATACGTTCTTCCGAAAAAGTATTTTGGAGAAAGGTATTAGATATTTACGCTACCAGTATTGACTATGATGCCAAGTTAGAAATATCCATTCAGTTCTTTCAAACCGTGCAAAATAAAATGCACTGGGCAGCACACGGACATACAGCAGCCGAAATTATTTACCAACGCATTGATGCAAAAAAGCCAAATCTTGGTTTAACCCATATTACAGGAAGCAAGCCCACAAAACAGGAAACCGAAATAGCTAAAAACTATTTGAACGAAAACGAACTGAATGTGCTGAACAGAATGGTAACTGCTTACTTAGAGTTAGCCGAATTACAAGCATTGAACCGCAAGCCAATGTATATGAAAGATTGGATAGAACGCTTAGACGATTTTGTGAGAATGACAGGCAATAATATTTTACAAAATGCAGGAACAGTGAGCCATGCACAGGCATTAAAAAAAGCAAATGACGAATATGAAAAATACAAAGAGAAAACCAAAAACGAACTATCCGAAGGAGAAAAACACTTTGTAAAACAAATAGAAAAGAGTCTGAACACGATTAAAAAATTAAATGATAATCAAGATTAAAAGATGGACAAGATAAATAAAGAACAAGTTGATAAAATTACACATAAAATAATTGGATGTGCAATGAAAATCCATAACACACTAGGCAATGGATTTCAGGAAGTAATTTATCAAAGAGCTTTGACTATAGAATTGCAAACACAAGGGTTAGGATTTAAGAGAGAAATGGAAATGCCAATTTTTTATGAAAGTGTTGATATTGGTACTAGGCGAGTTGACTTTTTTGTAGAAGATGTTGTAATGGTAGAACTAAAAGCACTTGAAAAATTAGAGGCGGTACATAAAGCCCAAGCAATAAATTATTGTGAAGCTTACCATATTGCAGATGGTTTACTTATAAACTTTGGAGGTTTAAGTCTAGAATTTAATCGTGTGTATAATAAGAAATTAGGAAATAGTCAGAACAGGATTACAGGATTTAATGATAAACAGGATAATAGTAAATAAAGTATGAATAGCGAAAAAAAATCTTGTTCATCTTATAATCTTAAAAATCCTGTTCTGACAAGTAGAATGTTCATTTTGCAAAAAAGTAAATTGGAGAATTCTCTTAGTCCATTACATTATAAAAATAAGCCAAAGAAATTAGCATTCTCTAAAAAACTTAAAGAAATTGCTGAAATAAATCCATTGAGGCAAAAACCAAAGTTTGAAGATGATGATTTAGTGCCGTATGTAGGAATGCCTCAAACTGATGAACATTCTAAATCTGTTATGGAAGTGATTTTGAGACCTTATAAAGAAGTAAAAGGTAGAAACATTATATATCCAAATGACTTGTTGTATGCAAGAATAGAGCCAAGTGTATTTAATAAAAAAATAATTCTCACTGATGATTTAAAAGGTTATGAATTTGCATTTACTTCCACAGAGTTTTATATTGTTAAAGGAAAAAATGTAGACAATCATTACTTATTAGCCAATTTACTTTCTAGTTATGTTTATAACCAAATAGAGGGCAAAGTAACAGGAAGCACAGGAAGAAGAAGGGTAGATAAAAGTTCTTTTGAAGAAACTATAATTCCATTTCCTCTTGAAAACAACAAAAGAGAACCCGTTTCAAATCTTATTAAAAATTATTTTCTACACAAACAAACCAACGAAGCCGAAGCAGAAAAACTGCTTTCAAGTATTGATGATTATTTGTTGAAAGAGTTGGGAATAAGTTTACCAATTCCAGTTGAGAATACTTTGAAGAATAGAATTTTTACTACAAGTATAAAAGAAATTTCAGGCGGAAGATTTGACCCAAAATTATATTCTTTGCTTTGCAAAGAATTAATACAAAGTATTTACAAAACAAAATTCAAACACCAATCTTTAAAATCTACTATCGTTTTAAGTAATGCAGGTGATTGGGGTTTTGATGATAAAGAAAAGTTTAATGATGAAGAATTTGTAAGATGTTTAGTAATTAGAGCAACTGAATTTGATAATAAAATTAACTTGAAAATTGACGGAAGCAGGGCGAAATTTAGACTTGTTGACAAACTAAAATATAAATTATTAGATGTTCAACCAAATGACTTACTTATCGAAAAGTCAGGCGGAAGCGAAAAGCAACCTGTTGGAAGAGTAGCAATTTTAACAAGTGACTTAATTAGTGAAAATTCATTGGGATTTAGCAATTTTGTTCAAAAAATTAGAGTTGATGAAACAATTGTACTTGCTGATTATGTTTTCAATTATCTAAAAACTCTACATAATATCAAAATTACAGATGTTATGCAAAGCCAGACAAACGGCATTAAGAATTTGATTTTAGGCGAGTATTTTAATTTACCAATCCCAGTTCCACCCCTTGCCAAACAAAAAGAAATAGCCGAGTATATTACCAACATAAGAAACAAAGCCCAAGCCTTAAAAGACAAAACAAAAAACTTGCTCAAAAAAGCAAGTGAAGAGATAGAAGAAATATTACTCAACTAGACAACACCCGCTAACAGAAACCAAATGAACAGACAAAAAAGGGTGTTTATTTTGTGATAAGTTATTTTATTTATTTAGGACATTATTGGTAAAAAACACCAAATTAATTTTTGAAAAAACAATTAATTTGACTTAATAAAATAATTTAAACTTGTTTTTAATCCCACTGAGTGTATGCTGCTTGATATACTCTGTTGAGAAAATGCATATTCAAAATGGATTTTTTTAATTTGTAGCCCCAATCCAAATGATAATCCATTAATAGCTTTGTAATCACTTAATGCCATCTCTGAGCTTTTGCGATAGCTATAAGCTACATTAATATGGAAATTTTTTGTAAAACCAATTTCTGTTCCAATAATAAGATGTTTGAATAAATTATCAAAAAACACCGAACTAGCAGATGGTTGATTTACTACTTTGGTAAACGGATCAGTATAATATGCTTGAGTTAATGAGCTTGAATAGCTTAAATCCCAATTCAATAATTGATCATAAGTACATATAAGTCTAAATGGTGCATGTGGTAATTTTTTACTGATAGATACTTGTACGTTAGAATTGGTTTCGTTACTTGAAGATTTAGATGAAAACCGATTCCACACCATGCCAAAATTTTTAGCAACAATACTCATTACTAATTCTTTTTGATTATGGTACGTAAGGCCTGCATCTATAATTGCACCATAATAAGTGTAATTGTGATACTGAGATACAAGTGATTTTAAAGCAACACCTATTGATAATTTATCTTGAAGTTTTTTTGCATAACTCAAAGTTAATAGATAATCATTGGCAGAAAAAGTTCCTACAAGTTGGTCAAATTCATTTCTTTCGTCAATTTTTCCATAATTGATATTATTTAAATGAAGCATAAAAGAGCCATACTTTTCAAATGAATGTGAATACCCAATATTATTAGAATTGATGCTCCCTGCTAAATTAAAAAAATTAAAAAATATTTGTTTGCTACATTCTGTATTTAATAAAGCCGGATTATTTAAGGCCATATTTGCATCATCACCCCACATACTAATGTTATTGCCTCCCATGCCTATACTTCTTGTAGCAAATGGTAATTCTAATATAGGGTAAATTTTGTTACCTGCTAACTGTGCATAAGCAGCACAAATGAATACACTTAAGAGAATTTTTTTAAATACACTCATTTTTAAAATAAATTATAGCTAATTAATAACCAAAAATTTCTTTTAAGGTTAGTTCTTTTACAGTACCGTATTTTTGTAGCGCTTTAAAATCAATTAAGCTTTTGTTACCTATTAAAAGTAATGCGAATGGCTTATTTTTAATTTTAGCACTTTGAAAGTTTTTCACATCTTCAAATTTTAATGCTGGCACTTTTTCAAATACAGTTTGTCTAATATCATGCTTTAAATTAAATTTTTCTGCTTTTAAATAATTAAATAGCATATCCATTTTGGTTATTCTTTCAGTACTTATTCTTTGTAAAATAGATTTTTTTGCATTAGTAAACGACAAATCAGATTTTGGCAAATCATTTAACAATTTACTCATACCTTCAATAGCATCGCTTAACTTATCTGCTTGAGCACCTATGTATGAAAAATTATAATAAGAATTATCAGGTTTGTAAGGTGGAGAATATTGAGAATAACATGAATAAGCAAGTGCTTTAGATTCTCTTAATTCTTGAAACACCACAGAACTCATATCACCTCCAAAATAGGCGTTATACAAATTAATAATTGGTTTTTGTGTTAAGTCAAATTTATCTCCACTTGATAACATCACCACTTCTGTTTGTTTCATATCATAAGGCACAAAATAAATGATGTTGTTAAATTTCTGTAATTCATAATTTGCAGCCATTGGTACTGGCTTAGTACCTGTAAAATCTGCAATATGATTGTTATTAATTAATTTTTCAACCCCCTCTTTAGATGACGGGCCATAATATAAAACCTTATGATTATAAGTCATTAAATTTATTAAACAATTTTTTATTTGATCGGTTGATAAGGCTGCTAATTCTATGTTTGTTAAGATATTAGTAGAGGCATTTTTTGGCCCATACTTAGCATATTCAACCATTTTATCTTGAAGTATGTTGCTTTTTTCTTTTTTGGCATCTTCTCTTTTTTTGATAATATCTTCTGTTAAATTTTTTAAAGTTATTGGTTCAACTTGAGGGTTTTTAAATAAGTTTTCAAATAATTGTGATGCTTTATCAAGGTTTTCATTTAAACCAGATAATGATACCCACACCTGGTCTTCTGAAGCATACACGTTATATTCGCACCCTATTTTATAAAACTCTTGTTGAATTTGAGCTAAAGTTAATGATGTTGTGCCCAAATATGGTACATACTCAACAGCTATAGGTAGCATTTTGTTATGGTTAGAGCCCATTTCAAATACATATCTCAATGAAAACAATTCGTTTTCTGTATTTTGGTTGTAAAGTAAGGTTACATTATTTTTTAAATTAGATTTTATGATGTCTTGCTCATAATTAATAAACTTTGGTTCAATGGTTGTTGGTGTATTTGATAAGGTAGATTTTACAAATTCTGATTGATCATTTCGATTAATTTGTACTGGGGTAATAGTTGGCTTGGTTACTTTTTGTACTGACTTGTCCTCCCCTACTCTTTTGTATACAATACAATAGTTATTGTTATTAAATGTTTCTTTGGCAAAATTAATAACATCTTGTTTGGTTATTTTAGAATATCTATCTAAGGTATTAACGATATGATCCCAAGGGGTATCATTTACAAATGAATTCATCATCATACTAACCCTGCTGTAGTTATTTTCCATTTGTTTAGTTTTACGAAGTTTTAAATCGGTAATTACAGCGCTTAACAACCACTCAGGGAAAGCGCCTGCCTTTAAACTATCAATTTGATTAAGTAATAATTTTTCAACATCTTCTAATGTTTGATTTTGTTTTGGCTCTCCATATAAAATAAATGTACCATAATCTTTCATCATCTCCACATAATCTCCGCTACTTAATACGATTTGTTTTTGATTTAAGTTTTTATCTAACAACCCAGCTTTACCATTACATAGTATTTGATTTATTACGTCTAACATATCTGCATCTTTTGAATTGGCACCTTTTGTTCTCCATGCTAACATAAGATTAGAGGCATTTGGACCATATACTTCTTTAATAATTTTTTGAGTTATAGGGGCTTCTTGTTCAAAGCTAAAAGAAGGTACTGTTTGTGGATTCATGTAACTAAACTTTGCTTCTATTTGCTTTATTACTTTATCTGGATCAAAATCACCACTCATAAATATGGCCATATTATTAGGTACATAATAGGCGTTATAATATTTCATAATTTCTTTCATTGAAGGATTTTTAAGATGTTCTATAGTACCGATAGTTGTTTGAGTTCCGTAAGTATGCTTTTGAAATAAGCCTGCAAATAAAGCTTCCCAAACTTTCCATCCGTCATTATCTAAGCCTCTGTTTTTTTCTTCATATACTGCCTCTAATTCAGTGTGAAATAACCTTAGCACTGGTTTTCTAAACCTTTCTGCTTCTACATTTAACCAATTATCAATTTGGTTACTCGGTATATCGTTTACATAACAGGTATTATCATTTGAGGTAAATGCATTAGTGCCTTTAGCTCCTATTCCTGAAAGTAATTTATCATATTCGTTTGCAATGGCATATTTTGCTGCTACTCCAGAGATACTATCTATGTGGTGGTAAAGTTCTTTACGTTTTGCTTCATCTGTTGTGCTTCTGTATAGTTCAAATAAATCTTCAATTTTAGATATTTCAACGCTTTCTTTTTGAAAATCTAAACTACCAAATTTATCAGTACCTTTAAATAACATGTGCTCTAAATAGTGTGCTAAACCTGTTGCCTGGGCGGGGTCGTTTTTACTACCTGCTTTTACGGCTATCATGGTTTGAATGCGAGGTTCGTTTTTGTACACACTTAAATACACTTTTAAACCATTTTTTAAAGTGTATATTTTTACTTTTAATGGGTCGTTAGCAACGGTTTCTACTTTACCACTTTTGTTTGTTGTGCAGCTTGTAAAACTAATTAATATAATAGCTATTAAGGCTAAAGTGTAATTGATTTGTTTTAGATGATTTTTCATGTTTTAATTAAATAATTTGTTTTACAGCTTTAATTTTTGTTGTAAAATACCAAAAGTATATTATTATTACAATGTTAAATGGAATTGTTTATAATAAATGTTAAGTTTAATTGTATTTTTTTTTACAATCTTTTTAAAGTATTGTAGTTACAATTAAAGTTTTAATAGTAATTTTTATAAACTTATAGTAGGCTATAATTACTTAGTGTGTTTGGCTTGTAAATCGGTGTAAAAAGTTCGTTTACCTTTTGCTTGATACGTTTCTATAATTTCGTCTAGTTTATCTTCATTTAAATTTTCATGAAAAGCGGCACCGCATTGCATCATTGGGGCAGTACCACAAGAGCCTAAGCACTCAACGGTTTTTAAAGTAAAAAAACCATCTGCTGTAGTTTCACCTGGTTTTATTCCTAGTTTTTGCTCTAAGTATTTTAAAGCATTGTCTGAACCTTTAAGCCAGCACGAGCTTGTTTGGCAAACTTCTAGCAAGCAATTACCTACGGGTTTTAAATTAAACATGGTGTAAAATGATGCTACTTCAAACACTTCAATACTTGAAATGTTAAGTAAAGAGGCTACATAATCCATAGCCTCTGGGCTAAGCCAGCCGTCAAATTCGGATTGGGCTATATGTAAAATAGGTATTAGTGCCGATTTACTTTTATCTGAAGGGTAATGAGATAGTAATTCTTTCACTTCCTTCATTGCTTCATTACTAAAGGCAAGGCTTTGCCTTGTAGCTTGATTAAATTGTAGGGTTCCGTTTGAAAAATCACTCATTGGTTTTATGTATTTTCTATTATCGTTTTTATATAATTAAGCATCAAGTTCTCCTGCTATCACGTTCATGCTACTCATGGTTAATATTGCATCGCTTAACATGGTTCCTTTTATCATTTCTGCATAAGCTTGGTAGTAAATAAAGCAGGGTCTTCTAAAATGTAGTCTAAATGGAGTTCTGCCGCCATCACTCATTAAATAAAAGCCTAATTCTCCATTACCGCCTTCTACACAGTGGTATACTTCGCCTGATGGCACATTGGTTTCTCCCATAATTATTTTAAAATGGTAAATAAGGGCTGCCATATTGTTGTATACCAATTCTTTTGGCGGTAAATAAAAATCTGGAATATTGGCATGCATATCGCCTTTTGGCATTTTTTTTATGGCTTGTTTGATAATACTAATAGATTGGCGCATTTCTACTTGACGCACCATAAATCTATCATAAGTATCTCCACTTTTACCTACTGGTATTTGAAAATCAAAATCTTCGTAAGAACTATATGGGTTCATAATACGCACATCATAATCTATCCCTGTCGCTCGTAAATTAGGGCCTGTAAAGCTATACGATAATGCCTTTTCTGAAGATATAGAACCGCAATTAATGGTTCTATCCATAAATATTTTATTACGTTCTAGTAATCTTGAAAATTCATCTAAGGCTTTAGGAAAATCAAGTAAAAAATTATGAATTTTATCCCAAGTAGTTTTATTCCATTCTTTATCAAAACCACCAATACGACCTATGTTAGTGGTTAAGCGAGCACCGCATATTTCTTCGTAAATTTCATAAATACGTTCTCTAAACTGAAACACGTAAAAAAAGCCAGTCATAGCACCAGTATCAACACCAATAACGGAGTTACAAATTAAATGATCGGCAATTCGGGCTAATTCCATTATAATAACTCGGTGATATTGTGCCCGTTTAGGTATCTCAGCTTTTATCAATTTTTCTACGGTCATTTGCCACCCAAAATTATTAATAGGTGATGAGCAATAATTAAGCCTATCTGTAATGGGCGTAATTTGATTATATGGACGGCGTTCGGCTAGTTTTTCAAATGCTCTGTGTATGTAGCCAATAGTAGAGGTGGCATCGTGAATTACTTCACCATCCATTTTTAACACGTTTTGAAAAATACCGTGTGTAGCAGGGTGTGTAGGCCCTAAGTTTAAAGTGGTATATTCCTTTACTTCTTGATTGATTGTGGCGTTAAAATTATTCATTGTATCAAGGTATGTATTATTTTTATCTTCCAAACATAGCGTTATCTTTATCGGTGCGCTCTTGGTCTTCTAATGGAAATTCTTTTCGAAGTGGGAATATAGTCATTTCATCTACATTTAATATTCTTTTAAGGTTGGGATGTCCATCAAAAATAATTCCAAAAAAATCAAATGTTTCTCGTTCCATCCAATTAGCGGCAGGCCATAGTGTAGTTATTGATTGAATATTTGGCGCACTAATTGGTAATACGGCTTTTATTCGTATTCTATAATTATTTAGCAAGTTGTGTAAGTGATATACTACTACCAATTCTTGTTGATTTGGCGTTTGATAACCGGTTAAATCTGTTAAAAAACTAAAGTTTAATATTTTATCAGTTTTAAAAAAAGATAAAATAGGCACAATTTTATTAGAATCTACAGTAAATACAGGAAAATTGTACATCATTTCTGATGATGTAGTAGCATTGCTAAATTTTTCGTCTAATTGTTCTTTTACAATTTGTAATAAATCTACAGTCATACTTGTTTATATAATTATTCCATTCCGTATTTAGTGAGTTGGCTTTTATACTCGGTTGAGGTGCGGCGTTTAAATGATTCATGGCTGGCTAGTTCTTGAATTTTCATAACACCTTCTATAATTTGCTCGGGGCGTGGGGGGCAGCCTGGCACGTATACATCCACAGGAATAATTTTATCAATACCTTGTAAAACAGAGTAGGTATCAAATATACCTCCACTACAAGCGCAAGCACCCACAGATAATACCCACTTTGGTTCTGCCATTTGTTCATAAACTTGCCTTAATACCGGACCCATTTTTTTTGATATAGTACCCATTACCATTAATAAATCTGCCTGGCGTGGTGAGAAGCTTAAGCGCTCTGCTCCAAAGCGTGCCATATCATAAGTTGCAGCCATGGTGGCCATAAATTCAATACCGCAGCATGATGTAGCAAAGGGTAATGGCCACAATGAATTCTTTCTTGCCAAACCAACTACACTTTCTAAAGTAGTGGCAAAAAAACCCTGTCCTTCAAGTCCTTCAGGTTTTGAAGCTATGTCTATCTTTGTTCGGATTTGTGTTGATGTTTGATTATTCATATGTTTTTAAATTAAAAAAAATCTATTCTTCCCAAACCAATGCTTTTTTAGAAAGCATATAATAAAAGCCAATTAATAAAAGGACAATAAATAAAAATACCTCTATAACTCCCTTTAAACCTAATTCTTTAAAGTTAACTACCCATGGGTACATAAACACTACCTCTATATCAAATAATACAAAAATAACAGCTACTAAAAAATACTTAATTGAAAATGGCATTCTGGCGTTGCCTTCAGATTTGATACCGCATTCAAAAATATCAAGTTTAATTTTTGTTTTACGCTTTGGGCCTAATAAATTAGAAAAAAATAGCGTTACTCCCACAAAACTAAGGGCTATAAGAAACATAATCGCTATTGGTAAATAATCTATTGGTGTTGATGATGTGGTGTTCATAGTTTTTATTTAGGTGTTACTTGCTCAAGTTTTTTCTAATAATATTAAGGGCTCCACCGGCTTTAAACCATTCTATTTGTTGGGTATTATAACTATGGTTTACCGTAATTTGTTCTGATGAGCCATCAGCATGTGTTAGTTTAACGGTTAATGGTTTTGTTGGGGTAAATGTAGTTAAGCCTATAACGTCTATTATATCGTTTTCTTGAATTTTTTCGTAGTCTTTTGCATCACTAAAGGTAAGGGCTAACATGCCTTGTTTTTTAAGGTTGGTTTCGTGTATACGTGCAAATGATTTTACCAATACCGTCTTAACGCCTAAATGTCTTGGTTCCATAGCTGCATGCTCTCTTGATGAACCTTCGCCATAGTTTTCATCTCCTACTACAATTGTTCCAATATTTGCTGCTTTATAAGTTCTTTGTACTTCTGGTACTGGCTTGTAATTACCCTTAACATCTTTTACGCTATTTGTTTTTTCGTTAAAATAATTAACTGCGCCTATAAGCATGTTGTTAGAAATATTATCTAAATGCCCTCTGTACTTAAGCCATGGGCCAGCCATAGAGATATGATCGGTGGTGCATTTTCCTTTGGCTTTAATTAATAATTTTATGTTGTTAAGGTCTTTACCATCCCACGCAGTAAAAGGGTCTAATAGTTGTAGCCTATCCGAAGTTGGTGATACTTTTACTTGCACTTGGCTTCCATCTTTTGCTGGCTCTTGATATCCAGCATCTTCTACAGCAAATCCTTTTGGTGGTAATTCATGTCCTTTTGGTGCTTCTAATTTTACAGCTTCGCCTTTTGCATTAGTTAATGTATCTGTAAGTGGGTTAAAACTTAGATTACCTGCTATAGCCATGGCAGTTACTATTTCGGGAGATGCTACAAAAGCGTAAGTATTTGGGTTACCATCGGCTCGTTTTGCAAAGTTTCTGTTAAATGAGTGGATGATGGTGTTTTTTTCTTGCTTTTCTGCACCCATTCTATCCCACATTCCAATGCATGGACCGCAGGCATTGGTAAATACGGTTGCGCCTACTGTATCAAAGGTTTTGAGCAAGCCATCTCTTTCTATTGTGTAGCGTATTTGTTCGGAGCCTGGGTTAATTAAAAACGATGCTTTAGCTTGTAAATTTTGGTCAATAGCATTTTGCGCTATAGATGCCGCACGAGATATGTCTTCGTAAGATGAGTTGGTGCATGAGCCTATAAGTCCAGCTTCTACTTTAAGAGGCCAGTTATTTTTTTCAGCTTCTGCTTTTAACTTTGATATAGGTGTTGCTAAATCTGGCGAAAATGGTCCATTTACATAGGGTTCTAGGGTATTTAAATCTATTTCTATCACTTCGTCAAAGTATTTATGTGGATTTTCATAAACTTCTTTATCGCCTGTTAAATGTTCTTTTATTGCATCAGCCATTGCTGCTACTTCGCTTCTACCTGTTGCTTGTAAGTAACGCTTCATGCTATCGTCATAACCAAAGGTAGAAGTGGTTGCCCCTACTTCAGCACCCATATTGCATATGGTGCCTTTGCCTGTGCAGCTTAGGTTTTGAGCGCCTTCACCAAAGTATTCTATAATTTTATCGGTACCACCTTTAACGGTAAGTAAGCCCGCTACTTTTAAAATAACATCTTTTGAACTAGCCCAACCAGTTAGTTTACCAGTTAGTTTAACGCCAATTAATTTTGGCATTTTAAGTTCCCAAGGTAAGCCAGCCATAACATCGCAAGCATCAGCTCCACCAACGCCAATGGCAATCATTCCTAAACCTCCTGCATTAACAGTGTGCGAATCTGTACCTATCATCATACCTCCAGGAAAGGCGTAGTTTTCTAGTACTACTTGATGAATAATTCCTGCTCCTGGTTTCCAAAAACCAATGTTATATTTGTTTGATACCGAACTTAAAAAATCATATACTTCTTTGCTTTCTTCGTTTGCTTTTTGCAAATCTGTCTTAGCGCCTAATTTGGCAGTAATTAAATGATCGCAATGCACTGTTGAAGGTACAGCCACTTTTGGTCTGCCGGCTTGCATAAATTGTAACAAGGCCATTTGGGCAGTAGCATCTTGCATGGCTACTCTATCAGGGTTAAAATCTACATAAGCTGCGCCTCTTTTAAAATCTTCCATTTTAAAGGCGCCATCTAAATGCGAATACAATATTTTTTCAGCTAAGGTTAATGGTTTATTTAAAGTTTGTTTTGCTTTTGCAATTTTATCAGGCATCGCTTGGTATACCTTTTTTATCATTTCTAAATCAAATGCCATAGTTTAATTTTTAATTTATTTGGTTTTTCTTTTTAATACTTTTTCTGCTGCGTTTACAATATCTATCGTATCTAATTTATATTTAATCATTAATTCGTCGGGTGTACCGCTTTCTCCAAAGCTATCGTTTACAGCTACAAATTCTTGTGGGGTTGGTAGCCATTGCGACAGTAGTTGAGCAACACTATCGCCTAAACCGCCATTTTTTTGGTGTTCTTCGGCAGTTACAATGCGTTTTGTTTTAATTACAGAGTTTAAAATAGCTTCGCTATCTAATGGTTTGATAGTATGTATGTTTATCACTTCTGCTGAAATTCCTTTAGATTTGAGTTGTTCCGCCGCTTTTAGCGCCTTCCATGTAAGATGACCTGTGGCTACAATGGTTACATCTGTGCCTTCTTGTAACATAACAGCTTTACCTATTTCAAATTTTTGATCGGCTGGTGTAAAGTTTGGTACAGTTGGGCGTCCAAAACGTAAATAAACAGGGCCTTTATAATCAGCTATGGCTATGGTAGCTGCTTTGGTTTGGTTATAATCGCAAGGATTTATTACACACATATTTGGCAACATTTTCATCAACCCAATATCTTCTAATATTTGGTGAGTAGCGCCATCTTCGCCAAGGGTAAGCCCTGCGTGCGAAGCACAAATTTTTACGTTTTTATCTGAGTAAGCAATAGATTGTCTTATTTGATCATACACTCTACCGGTACTAAAATTAGCAAAAGTGCCTGTAAATGGTATTTTTCCTCCAATGGTAAGCCCTGCAGCTATACCCATCATATTAGCTTCGGCAATACCAACTTGTATAAATCTATCGGGGTTTTCTGCTTTAAAGGCATCCATCTTTAAAGAGCCTGTTAAATCAGCACATAAGACTACCACGTTGGGGTGTGTTTTTCCTAACTGTTGAAGCCCAGCACCAAAACCCGAGCGAGTGTCTTTTAATTCAATTTGATTTTTATCTGCATTCATTTTTTGTTCAATAACAAGTGCTAAATTTAGTAAAAATGCAATATCTGTTTTGAATTAAAATAATGTAGTTAATAACAATATTATGTTGAGTTTGTTGGTTAGTTTTAAATTAAAACGAAATTCTATAGCCAGTATATATGTTAAAACCATCGCTATCAAAGCTGGACGATATAAAACGCATTAACCCTAACGCGTTATCAGAACCTACAAAAAAGCCAAAAACTCTAAAACAACCGCCAATTTTATATTGATTATTTGAGGTTATGTATTTTAATGGTAAACTAAACTCTAAATACTTGGTTTCTATTTTAGGACAAAATACAAAGTTTGTTTTTTGAGGAGTACTATATCTAGACATAAATTCTGACAAATTTATGTTAGCCATAGCGGCAAAGCCTAAATACAATTTTTTAACTTTTTTAAATGGAAAAATAAAAGATAATAAATTAACATCGCCATATATATTAATTACAGATGGTAACACGTAGGTTACAACATCTATTCTATCAATAGACTTAATGCCAGAATATTGTTGTAGTTTATCAATATCTTTTATAATGCTGGTTATTTTTGATAATGAATCTTTATGTAAAGATATGACAGTGTTAGAGAAATCTACACCTTTTACCTTTGTTGTATAATTAACATAACCTAAATCCATTACCGATACGCCTATGTTAAACTTAGGTATTGAATCTTTTCCTTTATATACAAATACAGCGCCCAAATCGGCACCTAATCCAAAGTTTTTGCTATAGTTTAATGCGTCATTGGGATTTGAATAAAATGCCTCTATACTACCGTTTCCTTTTAATGATACGCTAGGATATTTAAAATTAAAATCTAATGAAGCATCATTAGACACTAAACCGGCAGCATAAATACCTTTAATATAATTTAATGTTATACCCACGTGCAAATCATGCCTGCCTACAACATTTAATTTCATTGCACCTGTAAGCCCAACTTGAGATATTACGTTTGTTTTAAAAGCTAATTTTTGAAAATCAATTTTTGTGTTTAATTCGGATAGTACATTTACAGTTGAGTTATCGACATAAATATTTACACCATTGGCAATAAAATCATTAAAAACTTTATTGGGATTATAAATCAATGTATTTAAATTTAATCCTTCCATAGACCCCAATACTCTTGTTTTTGAAGTTAATCCAAACGAAAAACGACCTAGCTTAAACATAAAATTTGCTATAGGAGTAGCCACTGATGTACCTAAACTCACATTATAGGTTTTACCCTCTTCTCTACTTATGCCTTTTACAAAGGCTGAATCTGTAAGGTTAGTAGGTATAGTGAATTGATTATTTTTATCAAAAAAACTTCCAAAAGTCAAAATATTATTATTAAAATCTGTTGAGGATTTAAATAACCCAATAGATAATTTTGCTTTATCTGTACTAATTTTTGCAGGGTTTACATCTAACGCATTTACGCCGCTATAATTACTTAACGTAATACCATTGTTGGATTGAGCTAAAATACAAGAGCTTAATAAACTAAAACAAATTAGGGTTAATTTTTTTATGTTATGTTTCTTAATATAACTCATTTTTAATTTGTTTTAATGGGTACTTTAACTACTAATTTTATTCGCAATGCTAATAATACCGAATATTCGTTGGTAGGTAAGCTGTTATCATGTGTATATAATAACACAGTTAATTTTTTATCGCCCTTACTTAAAAATACATCTTTAAGACTAATGGCATTTTGAAACCAAATGGTTTGCGGCTTAGGTACATTTGAAGTTAAAGTGTAACTAGCAAACGCTTGAGCGTTCATATTAAACGAAATATTTTTGTAATATGAAAAATTAGCCCCAGCAATTTGTTTATTTACTACGTCTAAACTTAACGAATCAAAAGCAAATTCTATAATAGATTCGTTCATTTTTTTAGAATCTACTGTATCAACTCCAATAGATTGTAAATGCTGAGTTAATTTAAAATCGTTTAAAATGACATTAGGTATTTCAGCCGTATAACCTATGCTTCCAACTTGTGTTAAAGTGTATTGCGATGGCACAACTGGTACTGTAAAGGTAGTTTTATTATTAAAATACCGTGTTGTTACTATAATTTCGTTGCGATCTAAATAGCAGCTTGATAAGGTTATTATACAAAGTAAGGATCCAAAAGTTACATGTTTCATATTTTATTGTTTTATTGCTGTTAAATATTGTAATGCTAAGCCATAACTTTCTAGCCCAAACCCGCTAATGCAGCCTAAGCATTTGCTACCAATATAGGATACGTGTCTAAAATTTTCTCGAGCAAATATATTAGACATGTGCACTTCTATAACTGGAATTTGTACCATAGTAAGCGCATCGGCAATGGCTATGGAGGTGTGTGTATAGGCTCCAGCGTTAATAATGATACTGTTTACTTGGTGCATTGTTTTTTGAATATAATTAATAAGCTCTCCTTCTATATTGCTTTGAAAATAACTTAATTCTATATCCTGATTTTTACTTTGCAAGTTTAAATAATAATCTTTCATATTTTTATTACCATAAATATGAGGCTCTCTAATGCCTGTAAAATTTAAATTTGGCCCATCTATAATTGCTATTTTTAACTTGGCGTTTTGCATCATTCAAAATTAATCAAAAAATGAATAACTGGAATAATTACATTATCGATTTTGTGCAATATTTAAAAGTAGAAAAAAACTTCTCTGTAAATACTATTGAAGCTTATCGGCAAGATATTATTAAGCTAAAAAAATATTTTGAAAACTTAAATAAGTCCACAAAACCTTTACATGTTACTTATCAATTGCTTCAAAATTTTTTAAAATACCTTAGTCAATTTCATTTTTCAGAAACCACACAGTCTCGTATTATTTCTAGCATTAAGCATTTTTATAAGTTTATTGATATTGAAAATAATAGCAATTTAAACCCTGCTTTGATGCTTGAAATGCCTCGTATTAAAAGAAAATTACCAACTTATTTATCTGTTGAAGAGATTGATTTAATGCTAAATTCAATTGATAGAAGTGCTACACAAGGCGATAGAAACATTGCCTTGCTTGAAACATTGTATAGCTGCGGATTAAGAGTGAGTGAATTAATTACCTTAAAATTAAGTGCTATAAATTTTAAAGAACAGTTTATTACCGTAATAGGTAAAGGAAATAAATCTCGATTGATTCCACTTAGCAACCATTCAAAAGGTTTGTTACAAAACTATTTAACAAATCATCGAACGCAACTAAATATTAAAAAACAACATGAAGACACTGTTTTTTTAAATAACCGAGGCAAGCCTATGTCTCGACAAATGGTGTTTTTAATCATAAAAGATTTAGCTATAAAATGTAATATTAACAAAACATTAAGTCCTCATACATTTAGACATTCATTTGCAACACATTTAGTAGAAGGAGGCGCAGATTTACGTGTAGTACAAGAATTATTAGGGCACGAAAGCATCAACACCACAGAAATTTATACCCATCTTGATCAAAGTTTTTTACGAGAAAATTTATTGAGTTATCATCCTCGAAACAAAATAAAAAGTAGTGTTAAATAAATTAGTTTGTTTGTTTTTTAAATTTAAATTAATTTTTATTTAAGGTTTGTAATATCTATATTTTCAAATACATTTGAAATATTATTTTTTTTTAACTAAATGACAATTTTTCAAGATCTCCAAAACCGCATCTTGGTTATAGATGGTGCCATGGGTACCATGATTCAAGAGCACAAATTAACAGAAAATGATTTTAGAACTCAGCGTTTTGCTAATTGGCATAAGGATATTAAAGGCAATAACGATTTATTATCTATAACCCAACCACATATTATTAAAGATATTCATAAAGAATATTTACACGCTGGTGCTGATATTATAGAAACCAATACATTTAGTGCCAATTCGGTATCTATGGCAGATTATGATATGGAAAGCTTGGTGTATGAGCTCAATCTAGAATCGGCAAAAGTAGCTAAACAAGCCATTGCAGAATATTTTAGTGAATCTAAAAGCGTCCAATCAAAATACGTAGCAGGCTCTATAGGGCCTACTACTAAGCTTACATCCATGTCGCCTCATGTAAACGACCCAGCCTTTAGAGCAGTTACCTTTGATGATTTAGTAACGGCTTATACCGAACAAATACGTGGTCTTATAGACGGCGGCGTAGATTTACTTTTAGTAGAAACCATTACAGATACTTTAAATGCCAAAGCAGCTTTGTATGCAGCAGAAAATTATTTTATTAAAATAAATAGAAAGTTGCCCATCATGCTATCGGCCACCATTACAGATGCTAGCGGTCGTACTTTATCAGGACAAACAACCGAAGCCTTTTTAAATTCTGTGTCTCATGTCGAATTATTAAGCGTGGGTTTAAATTGCGCATTGGGCGCCAAAGATATGAGACCTTACATTGAGGAGTTATCAAACAAAGCGCCGTTTTTTGTAAGTGCTTACCCTAATGCTGGGTTACCCAACCAATTTGGCGCTTACGATCAAGAAGCACACGAAATGGGGCACCAACTAGAAGATTTTTTAAAAGCAGGTTTTTTAAATATTGTTGGCGGCTGTTGCGGCACTACCCCAAAACACATTAAACGCATTGCAGAAATAGCTCAAACTGTAAAGCCTCGCCAAAAACCAAACAATCAAAACCTTCTAAAATTAAGCGGTTTAGAGGCTTATAGTTTAAAGCCCGAAAGTAATTTTTTAAATATTGGTGAACGAACAAACGTAACAGGATCTAAAAAATTTTTAACCCTTATTAAAGAAAATCAATTTGAAAAAGCCCTAACTGTAGCTAAAGAACAAGTAGAGGGTGGCGCTCAAGTAATTGACATTAATATGGATGAAGCCATGCTTGACGGACAAGCAAGTATGATAACCTTTTTAAATTTGATAGCCGCAGAACCAGATATATCCAAAATACCTATTATGATAGACTCTTCCAAGTGGTCTATTATAGAAGCAGGTTTAAAATGCGTACAAGGCAAATCCATAGTAAATTCAATATCTTTAAAAGAAGGCGAAAAAATATTTATAGAGCAAGCTCAACAAGTTAAGCAATACGGAGCAGCAGTTATTGTAATGGCATTTGATGAAGAGGGTCAAGCGGATACATTACAACGTAGAATTGATATTTGCACACGCGCCTATAACATTCTTGTAAATACCGTTCAGTTTCCTGCTCATGATATTATTTTTGACCCAAATATTTTTCCAATAGCCACAGGTATGGAAGAGCACAGGCTTAATGCGTTAGATTTTTTTAATGCCGCCCAATGGATTAAAGAAAATTTGCCATTAGCTAAAGTAAGCGGAGGCGTTAGTAATGTGTCCTTTTCGTTTAGAGGTAATGATACAGTTAGAGAAGCCATCCACAGCGCCTTTTTGTTTCATGCCGTAAAACACGGTATGGATATGGGCATTGTAAACCCTTCTCAATTAGTTGTATACGATACAATAGATAAACAATTGCTAGAACTTATAGAAGACGTATTATTTAATAAAAATGCAGAAGCCACCGAAAAATTGGTTACCTACGCCGAATCTTTAAAAGGCAACACAAAAGAAAAAAACACCAAACAAGAAGAGTGGCGAGAATGGGCAGTAGAAGATCGTTTAAGCCATGCCTTAGTAAAAGGAAACTTAGATTACATAGATATTGATACCGCAGAAGCCTTGAAAATATTAGGCAAACCACTTCATGTAATAGAAGGCCCATTAATGAAAGGGATGAACATTGTAGGCGATTTATTTGGAAACGGCAAAATGTTTTTACCTCAAGTAGTTAAAAGTGCACGGGTAATGAAAAAATCAGTAGCATACCTAGAGCCTTACTTAATAGCAGAAAAAGAAGCAAATCAAAAACTAGGTATAGCGATACAACAAAAAAATAATAATGGAAAAATTTTATTAGCTACTGTAAAAGGCGATGTGCATGATATTGGTAAAAATATTGTAGGCGTTGTTTTATCATGCAATAACTATGAAATAATTGATTTAGGTGTCATGGTATCGTGTGATAAAATTTTAAATGAAGCCAAACAACATCAAGTAGATATGATTGGTTTAAGTGGACTTATTACCCCATCTCTAGATGAAATGATACATGTAGCAAAAGAAATGGAACGATTAAATTTTAATATTCCTTTGCTTATAGGCGGTGCTACTACATCTCGAGTGCATACTGCTGTTAAAATAGCACCTGAATATAAGCATTCGGTAGTACATATTAACGATGCTAGTAAATCTGTACCGGCTGTCAGCAGTCTATTATCAAACGATTTAAAATTAAACTTTATAGCAGAGGTAGAAAAAGATTACAACCGTATTAGAGAACAAAACATACAAGCGCAATCTCAAAACAAAATTATTTCGTTGCAAGAGGCAAGGCAAAATAAATTAAACATCAACTGGAATGAAACTCAAATTTATAAACCCAATACATTAGGAATTACTATTTATACAGATTACAATTTAGATAAAATAGCTGAATATATAGACTGGACACCGTTTTTTCATAGTTGGGAAATGAAAGGCTCGTATCCAAAAATTTTAAACGACCCTGAAAAAGGAGTTGAAGCCACCAAATTATTTAACGATGTTCAAAAATTATTAAACCAAATTATAGCTGAAAAATGGCTTCAAGCAAAGGCTGTAGTAGGTCTGTTTTCTGCAGCTACAATTAATGACGATGATATAGAACTTATAAATTTAGATACCAATAAGACATATACTTTACATACCTTACGTCAACAAACAAAAAAACCAATTAAGCAGTATAACGTAGCACTATCTGATTTTATACAACCAATATCATCTAACACATCATCAGACTATATTGGCTTATTTGCCCTATCTACAGGGTTTGGTATAGAAAAGTACGTTTCTGAATTTGAAAAAAATAATGACGATTACAATGCTATTATGCTAAAATCCTTGGCAGACAGGTTAGCAGAAGCCTTTGCAGAATTAATGCATTATAAAGTAAGAACCGAATTGTGGGGTTATAGTAAAAATGAAAATTACGATATTCAAAATTTAATTCAAGAAAAATATCAAGGCATTCGTCCTGCAGCAGGCTATCCAGCCCAACCCGACCATACCGAGAAAAAAACACTTTGGGAAATATTAGATGTAGAAAAAAATATTGGTTTGCAATTAACAGACTCTTATGCCATGTACCCTACGGCGGCAGTATCTGGCTTATATTTTGCGCACCCTCAAGCACACTATTTTGGCATAGGTAAAATTAACAAAGAGCAAGTTTCAGATTATGCACAACGCAAAAAATTACCTTATGAAGAGGTGAGAAAATGGTTGAGCCCTAATATGTTGTAATTTGTTTAAAACAAAAAACTATTTAATTGATTTTTTATTAAATATGATATAACCTATGTGAAAAAAAATAGTCGCATTTTTTAAATCAAAATTATAAACATTATTACTTAAGGCTATTGGCCCTATTGGTGTTTGATACACCAAACTAAATGAACTCACATAACTTTGATTGGCAAATGGTGTACTATATTTTACTTTATTGTTAGCTAATTTTTCAAAGGATACAAAAGGTTGATAGAAATAGTTTTCAAATCGTAATTGAAATTTTTTAAGTGGTTCAAAAATCAATTTAACTCCGCCAGCTATAAATGAATTAGACCTAAATTTTTCTTGAATAATGGTTTGCATTTCTGGTATAGGTTCATAAGCTGGTGCCATAAGCATACTAGAAGTGAAATTACTAAATAACGTTTGGTTATTTAAAGCGCCATCTAGTTGTAATCCAAAAGTTATTTTTTTAATCGTGGGGATATAACTTTCTATGTTAAACTTTATTTGGGTCCAATTATGCTTTAGGTTATTAATAGGCGTGTTCCAAACATTATTTTTATTAGAGTTTGCTAAGTACGATTCGTATCCATAAAATTGTTTAAAATACGCAGAGGCATAAAAACCTTTGGTAGCAAATTGTTTTTGATTTAAAGTAGTAAACTCAAAGGCTAACTGTGTGTATTGAAAATCGCATGTAGTTATGTCTGCAGAATCAACATTTATGTAATGTTGATTTTGAAAATACTTACTTGCAAAATTTGCAGAACCAATACTCAAAACAGATTTACCAATATTACCAAGCGGAACGCTAGCATTTAACTCTAAATATCTATCATCTTGTATCATATAAGAGGGTTGTTCAAAAATTAAAAATAAAGAACTACTATTAAAATAATCCCAACGTGATAAGCTGGCTTGTGTTTCTATATAAAAAGGTATGCGAGTAGGAAAATCAAATTTTATATTTGCCAATGAGCTTACCAACAACTTACTTGCAAAACCATTTATAGCAGCTGAGTATTTTATTTTATTTATATACGTATAATTTAAATTTAAAAAAACAGTACTAATTGGTTTAGATACAATAAACCCACCAACATCAACAACAAATCGTTTTTCAGGCTTTACATATAATTGTAAAATTTTTTTATTTTTTAAAGTGTCTTTATAGGAAGTAGGTCGTGTACCAATTATACACTCATCACTTATTAAATTGTAATAGGATTTTTTAAATTGATGTAAAGTAAATTGATTCCCATTTTTTAAAAAATGCTGCTTAATATAGTTTTGAAGTTGTAGAGAACCACCAACAATATTTATACTGTCATACTTAAAATTAGTAACTTCTGTTTTGGTTAAAAATGTTTGTCTTCTTTTTGTTAAGTCTATTTCATTTTCATATTGTGTGATGTGTTTTTTTATTTCGGGCATCATTCGCATGGTGGCCACATAACCACTATCAATAATGGCTTTAATATTATTAAAATTAAAAACTCCTAAATCTGACCAAGGTTTTATAATAACATGTTGGGTTTTATTTTGAATAGTGTTATTAGAATTGATAGTAAGCATGGCTCTAATTTGAGAAGACAAATCATCATCTTTTGGGGTAGGAAAGCTATCAGCTGCGGTAATTCCAATTATAAAATCGGGATGAAACTCTTCTTCAATAATATTTAGCGGAAAATTATTATATAAGCCTCCATCTAACATTAACGAATTATTTACAAAAATGGGCGGTAAGTAAAATGGATAACTCATGCTAGCTCTTATACTTGATGCTAAATCGCCTTGCTTAAAAATAACAGTTTGTTTGGTTGCAATATCAGACCCTATGCACCTGAAGGGGATAAACAAGTTATCAAATTTTGATTTTATGGCTAAATTGGCGCCTAAAAACATTTTCATCATAAAATAATCTATTGGTATAGAATTGATAAAATTGGATGGTAAATTAGACATGAACGAATTGTTTAAATTCAATTTTAAACTTAACCACTTGGCATAGGTTTCTCTATTTTTAAAGTAGCTTAGTTCGTTAGAATAAAATTCGCCGTTAATTATTTTTAAAAAATCTTTAGTATTAACCAAACTATCAATTTGCTTAGGTGATAATCCTATCGCGTAAAGCCCACCAAATACACTGCCAATTGAAGTTCCGGTAAAATAATGAATAGGTATGTGATTTTCCTCTAATGCTTTAAGTGCACCTACAAATGATAAACCAGAGGCGCCACCGCCACTAAATACAACCCCTACTTTTTGTGAATGCAGCATGGTATTTATTCCAAAAAATAAACAAAGTGTAAAAGTAAAAATATGTTGGTTTATAAAAGGCATTATTTAATCTCTTTCCAATTAATGATGTCTCTAATAACAACAGATGCACAGGTCATACCAAACATAGCTGGTATATACGAAATGGTACCATAAGCCGATTTTTTAAAATTAGTGCCATTGGTTGTCATAATTGATTTTTTATCTGGCAGCTCGGATGAAAATACAGCTTTAAATCCTTTTCTAATTCCCTCTATTTTAAGGCGTTTGCGAAGGTAATAAGCCATTGGGCAATGATAGGTTTTTGATATATCGTCAATTTTAATTTGTATTGGGTCTAGCTTTCCGCCAGCGCCCATTGATGAAATTATTTTTTGATTATTTTTTAATGCCGCTTTGATGAGATGAATTTTAGGTGTTATGCTGTCTATGGCGTCTATCACATAATCATATTTTATTTCGCACAATTGTTCAATTTGTTCTGGCTTTTGAAATTGATTAATGGCCGTAATTTTAATTTCCGGATTAATATCTTTTAACCTTTGTTCTATTAATATGGCTTTACTTTGTCCTATAGTTGAAGAAAGGGCTTGTAGCTGCCTGTTTCTGTTAGTAGTATCAACTATATCGCCATCTACAATGGTTAATTGCCCTATACCTACTCTACCTAAAGCTTCGGCTGCATAGCTACCAACGCCACCAAGCCCAACTACTAGTACATGCGCTTGTTGTAATAATTTTAAATTATCGTCTCCTACTAGTAACTTGGTGCGCTCTTCCCACATTTATGTAATTATTTAAATTTGATTTCTTGATTGTATAATTCATGCACAATGCCATCAGATAAGCCAATTTTTGGCACATGTATTAAACCTATGTTAGCTGTTTTCATTACAGTAGTAAATATATTAGATGCATGAGAGATAACATCTGCCCTATCTGGCTTTAAACCAAGGGTATTCATTTTTTCTTCCAAACTATAGGAGTTGAGTAAGTTATGTAAAGCAAATAAATCGTTATAGCTAAAATATTTATTACTTTTTTTAGCCATTTTAAATAATTTATTAATGTTGCCTCCAGATCCAATAGCATCAATAGGTTTAACACCTGTTGTTTTTTCTATTAACCAAGCTTGCATCTCATCCCAATCTGTTTTGGTTACTTTATCGTAGAGCAATCTAATGGTACCAATGTTAAAAGATTTAGAGGCTACCATATTATTTTTTTGATATAAGGTTAACTCTGTGCTACCGCCGCCAACATCAATGTATAAATAAGAGTGATTTGGATTAAGTAGTTGTTCTATATGATTCGAAAACACCAAACTGGCCTCTAATTTCCCGTCTATTATTTCTATATTAATTCCAGTTTCTGTTTTAATAGCGGTTACAATTTCTGCGCTATTTTTAGCATCACGCATAGCGCTTGTTGCTACAGCCCGGTACGAGTTTACCTGATACACATTTATTAATTCTGAAAAACTACGCATGGCGCTGGTGAGTTTTTTAATTTTGGGTTCTGATATAAATCCGTGTAAAAATACATCATCTCCTAATCTTATCGGAAGCCTAAAAAGTTCTTCATTTACAAAGTGTGGTTTGTTTTTTACAACATACACTCTGCAAAATAATAACCTAATAGCATTACTTCCTATATCTATAGCTGCAAATACCATTTTATGAATTTAATTGTTTTAAATAATTGTAGGTTTCATCTTGTACTCTAAATAACGATTCGGTTTCAGTTTTTTGCTTATAGTCGTTTTGTTGTAAGGCATCTATAATTCGAACTCTTGAATTTCCTGATAATTGAATATTAATAATAGTTCTAATTTGTTTTTTTATTTCATTGTTAAAAATAGGTACCGCAATTTCGCTTCTAAAATCGAGGTTTCGCTCCATCCAATCTGCCGATGCTAAATAGATTTTTTCATTATCGTTATTACAAAAAATAAAAACTCGTGCGTGTTCTAAATATTTATCTATTATACTGTAAGCTTTTATATTTTCGCTTAATCCTTTTACACCAGCTACTAAACAACAAATGCCTCTTATCATTAAAGTAATTTGTACCCCAGCTTGTGACGCTTCATATAATTTTTTAATCATCGTTACATCTACCAAACTATTCATTTTTAAAATAATGTATGCTAATTTTTGCGTCTTGGCATTGATAATTTCTTTATCAATTAATTCTATTAAAGTTTGTCTAAGTGTATAAGGTGCAATTAACAAGTGATTTAACTTTGGCCTTAATTTAGTATTGGTGTAATAATTAAATACCGATAAAATATCTTTTGTAATATTTGTGTTAGTTGTAAGCAAAGCTAAATCTGAATAAATAACCGAAGTATTTTCGTTAAAATTTCCGGTACCTATGTATCCATAGTGTGTGGTGGTATTATTTTTTTTTGCCGTAATTAAAAACATTTTGCTATGTACTTTTAAATTGGATACGCCATATATTACTGTAGCGCCTTCTTCTTTTAATTTATTAGCCCAGTGTATGTTGTTTGCTTCATCAAATCGGGCTTTAAGTTCAATTAATACAGTTACTTTTTTATTATTACGCATGGCATTTATTAAAGCATTAGCCACTTTTGAAGTTGATGAAATTCTGTATAATGTAATTTTAATACTTTCAACATAAGGTGAAATTGCGGCTTCTTTTAATAAAGAAATAATATGATCAAATGAATGGTAAGGAAAGTGTAATAAAATATCTTGCTGTTCTAATACATTAAGTAAAGATTGACGTATGGAATTAAACTGTTTATGTATAATAGGGTTAATGGGTTGGTAATATAATTTTGAATTATTAACTTTTGGAAAATTTATAAAATCTTTAAAATTATGATACCGACCACCAGGTATAGCACTATCTTTTTGAGACATACCTAGTTTTAATAGTAAAAAAGCCAATGTTTCTGGCTTAATATTTTTATCATACACAAACCTTACAGGCAAGCCTTCTTTTCGTTTTTGAATACTATTAGCTATTTCTTTTATTAAATTTAATGATACCTGTTTGTTTATTTGAATTTCGGCATCGCGGGTGAGTTTAATGTTTATAATTTCAATAGCTTTTAAATCAATTCGGGCAAATATGTTATCTATATTAAATCTTATCACATCATCTATTAATGAAAAATGTTTTTTATCATTTCCTATTGCTGGTAATTCTATAATCCTTGAACAGGTAGATAGAGGCAATTCGATAAGTGAATAGGATACTTTGTTTAAATTATCTTTGTTAACTAATTTAATAAATAAATAGCCCGATTTGTCTTTTAAATAAGGAAATGGTTGATTTTGATTAATTATAATAGGAAATAAATTTGAATTAATATGCGTTTCAAAATAGTGTTTTACAAACGCTTTTTGATCATCATTATATTGGGTTTCGTTTAGTAAATAAATATGTTCTTTTTCTAAATCAGCTAATAGGTTTTGAAAAATAGTTTCAAATTTAAGTTGCTGCTCAATTACTTTGTTTTGCAATTCTTGTAATAGTTCTACTGGGTTTTGCCCCGATTCGTCTATTTTTTTTAGCTGAACCAATTTTTTTATACTGGCAATTCTTACTTTATAAAACTCATCACGATTGCTACTAAAAATGCCTAAAAACTTAATGCGTTCTAGCAAAGGTGTTGTTACATCTGCTGCTTCTTGTAATACTCTTTCGTTAAATGCAAGCCAACTTTTTTCTCTGTTAATATATTGAAACTTAAATGACATTATTAATTGCTTTAATCTGGAAAATTATTTGATAAATGGCACTTTTTTTTCGATTGTTATTAAACTTTACTTTTTTTTAAAGAGCTTACAAAACTAGCATACCGTATGGCAAATATAAAAACTAAATATTTAAAATCATTGTTGTCCGATAAAAATACGAATTAGCACTTTATCTCTTTAAGAAAGTTGATTTTATTGAATAGTATTTAAATTTCTGAAAGCGAAGCCCCCCTATGTATCAAATAAGTCTAATTTAGTTTGATTGA
>JAVKLI010000047.1:0-28022 GCA_031539425.1 Bacteroidia bacterium | reverse complement strand
TCCCTTTAGATTTATAGTAACCTGCCTTCATTTTATTGATGTATTTATAGTGCAAATATAAAATTAACTACCTGACATTCATATAATTAAATTAATATATAATTACCGAATTTATCAACATTTAATTTATAGAACTCCCCTATAATTACAATCTTTTTTTAATAAAAAACAATCAGCCGAAATACAAACTATAACCTATAGACACATTTCTTGGCTTTATAGCTTAGGGCAATCATTAAGAGGATTAAACGCTACTGAAAATTTATAAAATTATTTATCGGCAGATGATTTAGAAAAAATTAAAAGCCATAATAATAAACCCTTGGCTATTTTACAATTAAACACCTTGCATATAGCTAAATTAAAAGAAAAAGAGTATTTAGATGTATTTACATTTATTCAACTTAATAATACGTTGGTTAATTTTTCAAATCAAATGGGTATGTGTGAACGTATTAAATCAACGGTATTACCTATTACCTATCGTAAATGTTTATATGGAATTATTTATTTGTTTACTATTACGCTATCAATTTCATTAAGGGGTATTGAGAGTTATTTTGAATTTCCTTTGCTTTTAGCAATTTCGAGTGCCTTTTTTCTTTTAGAAAAATCAGCCACGCACATGCAGGACCCTTTTAGCAATATGCCGTCAGATACTGCAATAACAAAGATAGCTAGAAATGTGGAAATTAACCTCAAACAATTATTAGGAGAAACAACCCTTCCAAAACCTATTGAATCTAACACATTTTAGGCATTATAATGAAACATCAAGGTATCATATTTATTTTACTGTTTTGCTTTCGCATTACACATTGTCAAAATAGCAATGTGGGTAATTGGTTTATGTATTTTGGTAATCAAAAAATTTCTAATTCATTTAATTTACATAACGAGATACAGTATCGAAGCTTTAATATTGTTGATGACGTGCAGCAATTAATTTTAAGAACGGGAATAGGTTATAACCTTACAGAAAACAATAATAACTTACTTTTAGGTTATGGATTTATTCATTCTCAAAATTATATTAATAAAGATACAAAGGTAAATACTGATGAGCATCGGGTGTTTCAGCAATTTATAACCAAACAACAATTCAATCGAATTTATCTGCAGCATAGATACCGTTTTGAAGAGCGTTTTTTCACAAATAATTTTCATCCAAGCTATATTCAACTACGCTCTAGATATTTTTTAGGGTTAAATATTCCTTTAAATAAACCAAGTATGGATGGGAATGTGTTTTATTTATCTGCCTATAACGAAGTATTTTTAAATATGCAACAATCAATATTTGATAGAAACAGAGCCTATGTAGCATTAGGTTGTGTTATAAAAAAAGATTTAAGAGTTGAGCTAGGTATGATGGCTCAATCTACACAAAATAATAACAGAAATCAATTTCAAATAGCGGTATTTAATAACCTTAATTTTTTTAATCAATAAAACAAAAAAAACATGAGAACACACACCAAAGACACGCAAACAAACTTAACTCCAGATACGGCCCTTCAAATATTAAAAGAAGGTAACAGCCGATTTGTAAACAATTTAAAAGCCAATAGAAATTTATTACAACAAGTAAACGAAACATCAACAGGTCAATTTCCATTTGCAACCATTTTAAGTTGTATAGATAGCCGCACTTCAGCTGAATTAATTTTTGATCAAGGTTTAGGGGATGTATTTAGTATTAGAATAGCAGGCAATATATTAAATGAAGATATTTTAGGTAGTATGGAATTTTCAACTAAAATAGTAGGTACAAAAATTATTGTAGTGTTAGGTCATACTAAATGCGGTGCTATTGTGGGGGCATGTAACCATGTAGAAATGGGTAATTTAACCACCTTATTAAATAAAATTCAACCAGCCATTTATAATGAAAAAGAAACAAAAGACGATAGAACCAGATCTAATGAAACGTTTGTAAAAAATGTAACTAGCTTAAATGTTAAATTAACCATTGAAAGAATACGCAGAGAAAGCCCAATTATTAGTGAATTAGAACAATCGGGTCAATTAAAAATAGTGGGGGGCATGTACGAAGTAGAAAGTGGCCATGTGATTATATTTGAATAATATATAAACTACCAATGTCAGTATTGATTGATAAAATCAATATTATTATTGCAGCTATTGTTGTTTTTTTAATTGAGTTGCGCTATTTCTAAAATTTGATCAATAAACTGATATGGTTGTAAACCCTCAATAGCAGCTTGATGATAAATACATGTGGCAGGAGTCATTCCGGGTAGGGTGTTAATTTCAATGATAACGACTTCAATTTTGTGATTATCAAATATTTTTACAAAGGCATCAATTCGACAGTAACCGTTAATATTAACAGTCTTTGCAACGGCTTCTAAAACTTTTTTAACTTCATTTGAAATTTGTTTTTGTGCATCTGCAGTTGTTGAATATCTAGCTGGTGTTATATTTTGACCTTGTCCTGCTAAAAATTTCTCTTCTAAGCTTAATATAGCACTATTTGCAAGGGCTTCAGAAGCTTCAAAAATAATATAGGTTGGTTTGTTTTGTTTATCTTTTGAAACTAACATACCTCCTGTAATTTCAATCATTTTTTTGGCATTACCTTTGGTTATTAATTCTTCAATTAAAAATTCAAATTTTAATGGAAATTCCTCTTTAGGTTGAATGTGTAATTGTGCCGCTAAGCTGCTATCTAAAGCATCGGTATCTCTAAAAATTAATTTAGCATAAGTTAATAAGTCTGTTTCGTTATCAATTTTTTTAACAGCACTACTGCAGCCATCATCTGTAGGTTTAATTATAAGTGGAAATGTAAATTGTTGTTTAATTTTTTCTAATTCACCTGATAGATTTTGTTGCCAATTTGTTTTTTGCACTAAATAATTTTTAGCTACAAAAAATCCTTTTTCTCGTAATAAATTATTAGTGTTAAATTTATTTATAGTGAGTGCTGATGTGGTGGCATTTGAGCCATTATATTTGATATTTACTTTTTCTAACATTAGTTGTAACACCCCGTCTTCTCCCGGTCGCCCATGTAGAGCAATAAATGCCAAGTTAGTTAGTTTTGAAAGTTCTTGCAAGGAAATTTGATGCGGCGCTAGTAATTGATTTTTATTAGAATATAGCTTTACAATGTGTTGCGTTTCATCAATTATTTTTTCTATTAATACATTTTGATGCCATTTTTTTATTTTATGAGCAATGTCATCTGCATTGTCTTTTAACAATAGATTAATTGGGATTTGAAAAAATTGTAAATCATGATTATTTCTAGTTAAAAAAATTGGTATCGGATGGTATTTTTTTGATGAAAATAATTTTTCATAAATATTTCTGCCACTTTCAACAGATATGTGCCTTTCTGATGAATAACCTCCAAAAATAACTGCCACAGGTTGTTTAGAATTTGTAGATTTTTTTTCGTTTTGCATTAATACATTTAATGCAACTATCGTTTTTTGATAAGAAGCAATACCAGGATTTTGATCAATTCGTTTAGATAATGATGTACGAATTATAAAAGTAATAAACTGAGATGGGTTCAATCCAATTTCTGCAGCTTGATGAAAAAAGAATGATGAAGGCATCATGCCAGATGTGGTGTTTGGATCATTTAAATATATTAGCCCATCATTTGATAAAAAGCCATCAATACGTGCATATACATCAAAATGTAGTAGTTTAAATAAACGTTCGCAATTGAGTCTAATATTTTTTAAGTTCTCTTCATGGGTATCAATAGGTGTTATTTTGCGTGCTAGTCCGGGTAAGTATTTACTTCGATAGTCAAAAATTTCGTCTCCTTTTATTATTTCTGTTGGAGGTAGTGCAATAGGTTTATTATGATCATCTACATCTTCAATAACAATACATGAAAATTCTTTCCCGTTTATAAATGCTTCTACTATTACCGTATGCTCTGCATTTATAGATTCTAAAATAAATCCATCACATTGTTGTGAATACGTATTAAGAAACTGAATTAATTCGGTAGTTGAATAGAATGCGTGTAATTGATTGTTATAGTTAATATTTATTGGTAAACCTAAATTTTCTTTTAAGTCTGATAAATTTAAAATTTGACTTTCCTTTTCTTTATCATTTAATTTTAACCATTGGGAGCTATCTATCCATTTGGTAAACAGGGCTTTTTCTACAGCCAGCATAAAAGCTAAATTATCGTTTTGTTTAATAACAGATACACCAATAGAAGAGCCTTGTGTAGCAGGTTTAACTACAAAAGGAAAGCCAATTTTTTCTTTAACCGCTTCATAAATTTTGCCACAATGGCCATTTATCCAATCTTTTCTTTTAATAACAACATATTTAGCAATATTAAAACCAGCTTGTTCCATCAATTCTTTTTGAATGTTTTTATCAATACCTATGGTACTTGATAAAATGCCACTTCCAGAATATGGTATTTGTAAATATTCTAATAATCCTTGAATTTTACCGTCTTCTCCATATGCTCCATGTAAAGTTAAAAAGGCAAAGTCTATTAAAAGGTTTAAGTCTTTTAGTTCAATTTTTGAACCCACACAAAGCATCATGTTATCTTGCTCTTCGGTACTTAATTTTCCTAAATTTTCAATATATGGGCTGTAATTATTATAATACTTAGTAAATTGAGGGGGCGGGTAAAAATCTCTAATAGTTCCTTTATAAATATGTTCCCAATTCAATAAAATAAAGTTACCTATAGAATCTATAAAAATAGGTACTGGTAAAAAAATAGATTTATTTAAGTTATCATAAATAGTTCTACCGCCAGCAAAAGACACTTCTCGTTCTTGTGAGTGTCCTCCAAATAAAATACCTACTTTAATCATTAGCTCATGTTTATATTTTTAATATGTAAAGATACGTATGTGATTGATATTAAACTTAGATTATAAAGTTAATGCAGCATAAAATATTTAACAATAATATGTTAACTGTAGTAGTGTTACTTTTATTTTGATACATGCAAAAACAGTTTGTTTAAAAAAATAATCAAATAAGTGTTTATGAAAGCATTAATTAATTACTTTTGTAGTGGGTAAGTTTTTCACGAACAGCTCCTTTTGAATCCCCCAGGATGGGGACATAGCAAGGGTAAAAAGTTGTAGCGTTGCGATGAAAAGTGCTTACCCTTTTTTTTTGTTATAGAGCCAAAAAAATGTAACCTGAATTAAAATTAATTTCAACTAAATATTTTAATATCTAACCAAGCGCAACATTAAAATAAAAAATTAGCCAATACATTAAAAATGACCATCCCAAAACAACATATCATATTTGATTTAGATGGAACTATTATAGATTCTAAACCCGAAATTATTGAAACGTTTAAAAAAGTGCTACATAAAATAAAGCCAGAAATTACCTTTGACCTTGAAAGCTTAGATTTTGGGGCTAATTTAGTAAAGCTTTTAAATTTTATTTATTCTAATAATACTGAAAAAGTAAATGAAGCGAAGCAACTTTATTCAGACATATACGATCGTTCCAACTTTGAACAAACACTCCTTTTTGCAAAAGTTGAAAGTGTATTAAAGGCATTAAACTCAAAAAACATTGCAATGTATATAGCTACCAATAAAAGATATATACCTACAATGAGAATATTAAAGCAAAAAAGAATTAATCATTTTTTTATTGATGTTCAAGCCCAAGAAATGCAAGAAAATACAATCATTACAAAACCCGAAATGATAAAAATACTTATTACTAAATTTAATATTCCAAATTATGCTTTTATGGTTGGCGATACTGTAGGTGATATTACCTCTGGGCAAGCAAACCAATTGCAAACTATAGCTGTAACCTATGGATATCAATTAGCAAATGAACTAGAGGTTGCAAAACCAACTTATACCATTAATCAGTTTGAAGAAATATTAAATTTAATTTAAATTAGAAAAAAATAAGTGTAAATTAATTTACACTTTCTACATCTTTTTCAGCTTGTTCTATAATTTGTTTTTGTTTTTCGAGTAATACTTTTTGCTTTACTTGGTTTTCATCATTTTTTTGCAACGCAGTTTCTGCTTTTTTAATTTGTTCTTGGTATGAAACAATATCAGATCTTAATTTTGAATTTTCTTTTTCTAAATCTTTTTGATCACCTTCTAAATCTTTAAGTACTTTATTTTGACGTTTAATATTTTCTACTAAGGGTTCTTTAGTCATTTCTATAGCAAAGTTTTTAACCATTGCTTCCATATATTCAAACTTATCTTTTTGCTCTGATGATTTTAAGTATACTCCCCCTAAATCAACTGCAACATTCATTTTTATTTGTTTATTATTTTCAACAAACATAGCGTATATATCTACAGGGTTATTGCCCCAATCTTTAATTAAAACATTATCAGCAAACACTTCTTTATCGTTTATTTTAATTTTTTCATTTTTATAATTTTTCATTGTTTTTTTCCAAGCTTTAATTACATCATCTACATTGGCATTAAAAATTGTAGTTATTAAAGCATTGTTAGATCCTGTGCTAAAGTTCGCTCTTGATTCAGATACTTCTATGGCTTGTGAAAAGTATTTTATAGAAAAACCAAACATCAAGATGGTTATTAAAAAAGTTTTTTTCATGTTTTGTAATATATGTTTTAGTCAAAACTAGGGTAATTAGTCAATGTGATTAACTGAAACAAACAAAGTTTTAAACAACACGATGTTAAATTCAAAGAGGTTTAAGATACAGTATTCTTGTATAACTTTTTTAATCTAAACGAACGAAATACAGCATATCCTAAAAATAATACTGCCAATATTGATCTGTTAGATTTTGGAATATCCTGTTCCATAAAATTTGTAAACATAAATAAAATGCTGCCCGTTAGAGTGATACAAATCATAACAACACTAAAAATAATAAATATTAAATGTATTGGAGATTTTGGCATGTTTAATTTTTGATTTTTAAAATTTGACGTGTGTTTAAAAACGTACTAAAAGAGGTTATTAATAATGCAATAATAAATGTAGATGGAATTAAAATAATAAAATATAAACCTATATCATATTTAGAAAAAATTGGAACATATAATTTTAAAATTATAATTGCTGAACAAATAAAAAGACTACTTATAAAGCTTGAAATAACTGCGTAGTAAGTATATTTAATTAAAAAATATTTTATAATATAAGAATTTGAAGCGCCTGAAATAGACAAAATTTTTATAAAATCGGTAAAATTACTTAAAGATAAAAAAATGGTATTTTTTATAACACTAAATCCAATAATTAAAAAAATACCGATACCTACTATAAAAATAAATGGTGCGTTTTTTGATAGATTACTCATAAGCTTCATCGAATCTTTATGATAAGTAACATCGCTAACAATTGGAAAAGAAGTTAGATGTTTTTGAAACTGTTCTAAGCTATCTAAATGAATAAAATAGCTGTAAAATTTTATATGTAACGTATTTAATAAAGGGTTGTAACCTAAAAAGGTTGTAAAGTTTTCATGTAATTCTTCTTGTAATTTTTTTGCAGCTTCGTATTTGTTTGTAAACTTTACGTGTTTTATAAAAGGTTGATGTTTGAGCTGATTTACAAAAGCATTAAATTCATTTTGTTTAACAGAATCTGTTAAAAATACTTGAAACTTAACATTTTCAAGTAGTTCATTTGACGCATTATAGGCAGTTAAAACAGAAAAATTTATAATACTAATAAATATTAGTACAAGGGTTAAAGTGAACAAAAAAACCTTAGATGAGGATTTCGCAACAGAAAGCAAGATAAATGATGTTTAAAATTTAAAATTTAAATATATAAACTATTATGTTAATTAATTGATAGGTTTTAAAAAAATGTCAATTATTTTTTAAGTATGTTTAAAGATTAATAAAAATAGCTATGAAAAAATATTTTATTTTAATTTTAGTTTTGTTAACTATTTATGGTTTTTCACAATCTAAAGGTTTAATTTTTCCTGATATTACGGGTGTTTCCTTGGATGATAAACCTTTTATAATTTCTAAAGATGGGAATAAAAACATTCAGTTAATAGGCATTTGTTATAAACGTTCGGCTGAAGAGCAACTAAAACAATGGATTTTACCAATATACCAAACCTTTATTAGAAATAAAGGTAAGGGCGACTTTTATAGTATGACAAATTATGAAAATGTAGCTTTTAGTTTTGTTCCATTAATAAGTGGCTTAAAATCAGTTAAAAATAAATTTAAAGAATCAACCCAAAAAGAATTATGGAAGTATGTGATTGATTGCAATACGGATATTAAAGCTTTAAAAGCGCTATTAAAACCTGCTAATGAAAAGATACCCTATTTTTATTTATTAGACACAGATAATAAAATACTCATGGAGGTGTCAGGTGATTATTCTGACGATAAACTTCATGAATTGTTAGACGCAATTCCTTAATTTCTACCTGAGTACTTATATTTAATCCATCTTAAACGTTAAGCGATGTAAGGGCGTTACACCATAAACGGCAACGGCTTGTTTGTGTTGTTTGGTAGGGTAGCCTTTGTTGTTTATCCAATTATAGTGGGGGTACTTTAGTGCCATTGTTTCCATGTAAGCATCTCGATAGGTTTTGGCCAAAATGCTGGCTGCAGCAATGCTTAAATACTTTGCATCTCCTTTTACTATACATTGATGTGGGATGTATGGATAGGGTTTAAATCTATTTCCATCAATTATTAAGTGTTGTGGTTTTAACCTTAATGCTTCAATAGCCTTATGCATAGCTAAAATTGAAGCATTTAAAATGTTGATTTTATCAATTTCATTATTATCAACAACACAAACTGCATATGCCAGTGCATCTTTTTCTATATCTGTTTTTAGTTGCAAGCGTTTTTTGTGTGATAATATTTTGCTATCATTTAATAAATGATTTTTATACCCCTTTTCAAATATAACTGCGGCAGCAAAAACAGGGCCTGCAATGCATCCACGGCCTGCTTCGTCACATCCTGCCTCTATTAATTGAGCATTATAAAATGATTTTAACATAAATTACATAAAGTTATATGAGCAGCATTCTGTTTAAAACAATTCTATTTTTTGTTTTTACAAACAATAACACCATCTACTTTTGCATAGATACAAATTTTACTTATGAAAAAAATAATTTCAAATTTTCTTATTTTACTATTTATAATTTCAGCCTGTGTGCCTAAAAAATTATTAATAGAATCAAACGCCAAACTTTATGTTAGTGAAAAAAAATTAACTAAAATAAAAGCGCTTTTAGATACTTCAGACATTAACATAAACAATCTTAATAAGCATATTTTAGACAATCAATTTGTAATTAATTTATTAAAACAAGATACCGCACATTTAACACTTTTAATCGATCAATTAAAAACAAAACTAAACAAACAATCTAACGAAACAGCTAAAAAGATTGAAGAAACGGACAAAAGTAACAGTAAACTAAGTAAAGAATTACAAAAAACTCAAGAACAATTTTTGAAAAAAGAAGACGAACTTAAAACCCTAGAAACAAAACTAATTCAACAAGAAAAAAACTTAACAGAATTATCTACAAAATTACAAGAGCGTGAAGCACGTGTAAATGAACTAGAAACTTTACTTAATGAAAAAAATCAAAAACTGGCCGATATAAAGAAAAAACTACAGGATGCCTTGTTGCATCTTGAAAATAAAGGGCTAAGCATTAATCAAAAAAATGGTAATGTATATATAAGTTTAGACGAATCATTATTATTTGCAAGTGGTAAAACCTCTGTAGAATCGAAAGGGGTTGAAGCACTTAAATTTGTTTCAAAAGTGTTAGAAGACAATCCCGACATTAGTATAACCATTGAAGGGCATACAGATGATGTACCAATGGTTGGTAGTGGTGATATTAAAGATAATTGGGATTTAAGTGTAATGCGAGCCACTGCCATAACAAAAATACTTTTAAAAGGCACGCGTATTAATCCTAATAGAATAATTGCCTCTGGGCGTGCCTCATTTTTGCCTTTAGATACAGGCAAAGGTACTGACGTAAAAAAGAAAAACAGACGAACAGAAATTATTTTAACACCAAAATTAGATGAATTAATGAAGGTTTTAAATGATTGAAAATTGATTTAGGCGTGAATTTACTTACACCATTTTACTAAAGAAGAATTAAGTAAACTAAAAAAAATCTGCTTTTAATGCTGGCTATACCATAGATATTTATGGTAGGCTGTTTGGAATTATAATTAGAGATAAAATTTTACAAATGAGAGGTATAGATGTTACCGAGGTAGATAAAGATGGTCCTGAAGTACAAAACAAAAAAGAATAAGTAACACCACCCCTACCCCCTCTGATGGTAGAAAACACGATTATAGAGTGTTTAAAGAAAGTAAAGTGTATGTGCATCATGCTACAAAAATTTAAGCAGATACAGGCTACATGGGACTTCAAAAAATACACACTAATACGGAAATACCAAAAAAACGAAGCAAGAAAAATCCACTAACATAAACAGATAAGCAACGAAACCAGAAAATATCAAAAAGCAGGGTTAGTATTGAAAACATTATTAGGTCAATTAAAATTTATAGAATAATGGCTGAAAAATATAGAAACAGAAGAAAACGCTTTACCCTCAGACTTAGCTTAATTGCAGGGATATATAACTATCAATTATGAAAGAGGTCTAATATAAAACTTAAAAATAAAAAACTTACGTTTTAACTAGCTAAGTGATTTTTAGCGTCAAATTGATTATTCCATTTTAGAAGTAACACTTTCAAAAGTTTTTAAAATAGATTGTGGGTTTTGAATTGAAGCTAACAGCCAATTTTGGTATATCATTTGTTTATCTATATCTGTAATAGAATAATTGGATTTATTATTTTTTAATTTTTTAGAAAGCTCGTATAAACACAAAGCCACCGTTACACTTATATTAAAACTTTCCGTGAAGCCCACCATTGGTATGGTTACAAAGGTATCTGCCATATTTTCTACATCTTTAGATATGCCTGTTAGTTCGGTATCAAAAACCAAAGCAGTGGGTTTGTCTATATTTAAATCTTCTAAATTTATACTTGTAGGTGCTACCGATGTAGCAACTATTTGATAACCTTCTTTTTTTAATTTTTGCAAACAAGCTAATGTATTATTTTCATGTTGTTTGTAACGCTCTATGGTTAGCCACTTTTGAGCGCCCATAGCAACATCTTCGCTAATTTTTAAGTAATTTCTATTTTCAATAAAATGAATATTTTGAATTCCAAAAATATCGGCACTGCGCAACACTGCACTAAAATTATGCGATTGATATACGTCTTCTAATACTACTGTAAGATGCCTTGTGCGCTGGGTTAATACTTTTTTAAGTTTTTCTTTTCGTCTGTCATTTACAAACCCTTCTAAATATTGAATGAGTTGGGTTTGATAAACTTCAGAATTGGACATGTAAATTTTTAATACGTTTGATGTAACTTTTTGTTACAGAAGTATGATACCATAATAACCACTACAAATAATAATGGAAATACAATAGCCATTACACTTAGGCCATTAATAGCCACGGTGCTTATAGATGCAAATACACAATCAAATATAAAACCTGCATAAGCCCATTCTTTTAATAGCTTAGGGGTAAAAGGAAGGATGAGGGCAATTGTCCCTAATATTTTAAATACAGATAATGCATAACAAAAATAATCTGGGTAGCCAAACTGGGCAAAGGCTATAGCAGTGGATTCTGAAAAACCCATAAACATGCTGGTAACACCAAACATAATAAAAATAATTCCAGTTGTAATCCAATATATAATTTTAGTTAATTTAGTAGACATTATTAATTTAATTAAAAGGGTTATCAAACAAATATATTATTTTTAATAGTATCTTAAAATAATTTTACTCAAACCAATGCTCATTATGAAACATATTATATTTTTTACCTTAACTTTTTCATCTTTTGTGTTGCAAAGCCAAATATTTATTGGTGATAAAAGCAGCATTAAGTTTTTTAGTGAAACAAAAGTAGAAAACATTGATGCGGAAAATAAAATAGCAAAACCTATTTTAGATATTCAATCGGGAGTGTTTGCTATTAAAGCCAAACAAACAGATTTTACTTTTAAATCGAGTTTTATGCAAGAGCATTATAATGAAAATTATATGGAAAGTGAAAAGTTCCCATTTGCTACGTTTAAAGGAACAATTAATGAAAAAATAAATATTACTACAAACGCAAAACTACAAGCTAACATTACAGGCACCTTAAGTATGCACGGTGTAGATGTAGTAAGAACCATAACAGGAACAGTAAGTGTGCAAGATGGGAAGGTTATTTTAGAATCAAAGTTTGATGTAAAAGTAGTTGATCACAAAATTAAAGTTCCTTCTTTATACGTTCATAAAATAGCTGAAATAATTCAAGTTACATTTTATGCTGAATTGATTCCCTTTAAAAAGTAAATAAAAATATTGTCATTTTATTGACTTATTTTAAGTAATTGGTTAATATATTACAGATAATAACCCACCCATTAAGGCGCAGTTTATAGTCCAATAGCCAGCGTTTATAAACACATACTTAACACCTCGTTGTTCATACAATGCGTTAATAGAGATTAATGGAAATATAATTAAAATTCCAAACAAAATACCATGTAACATTCCATGTCCAAATGTTCTATGGCCATTACCAACCAAATCCATTACAGATTTAAACACACTACCTTCGTACGTGGCAGGGTCGTTTATTTGGCTTAAAAAATCAAAAAATGCAGATTTAATATGAATTTGATGTATCACTACTAAAGGTAGTGCCATGGCAATAAGAATACTAAAAACATAGGTTAAAAGCATGGTGCGCAGCATTTTAGATTTGTCAATATCATCCACTTTTAAATTGATAGCTGTCATCCAAACGTTACCAAACACTTTGGGGTTATACCAAAAAAAACCAGTAACTAAAGGAATGAGGGCTGTAATTAAAATTGCTACAATATTCATAAAATAAAAATTAAGTGGTTAATATATTAGCTAAAATATGTATTTTTTTTAAATCTTGTAAAAGATTCATTTTGATATTAAATTTTTAAAAAATATAATTTTAATTACCAACGTTTTTAACATAACAATCTAAATTCCTTTTAAGCCCTTTAAATTTAGGCCTTTTAATAGCACTGTTTTTAAAATAAGTGCTAAAAGTAGATTCTGTTATTTCTGCCCAATCTTTAGTTTCAAAATCTAATATCCCGGTAGTATTAATAAAATCAGGCTCTTGATGGGGTTTACTAAACCTGTTCCACGGGCAAACGTCCTGGCAAATATCACATCCAAATATCCAATTACTAAGTTTATTTTGATACTCTTGAGGGATAGACTCCTTTAATTCTATAGTAAAATAACTGATACATTTGCTTCCATCTACTATATAAGGTGCTACTATAGCCTGTGTAGGGCAAGCATCAAGGCATTTGGTGCAAGTACCGCAAAAATCTTGATGTGTGATATTTTCATAATCTAAGTCTAAATCAATAATTAAATGGGCAATAAAAAAAAACGAGCCTGATTGTTTTTGAATTACATTAGAGTTTTTGCCGATCCACCCTAACCCACTTTTTTGAGCCCAAACTTTATCCATTACTGGTGCCGAATCAACAAAAGCCCTGCCCTGTACCTCTCCTATTTGTTGTCTAATTTGTTCTATAAATTTTTTAGTTTTTGCTTTTATCACTTCATGATAATCGTTACCATAAGCGTATTTGGAAATTTGTGGAGAAGTTGCATTTTGCTTTTGTTCTGGATAATAATTTAATAACAATGTAACTACAGATTTAGCGCCTTCTACAAGCAATGTAGGATTTAAGCGTTTGTCAAAATAATTTTCCATATAGCTCATAGAGCCGTGCATGCCTTTTTTTAGCCACTGTTCTAAACGGGTAGCCTCCTTTTCTAAAAATTCTGCTTTAGATATACCGCAGCTCATAAAACCCAAATTGTTGGCTATTTGTTTTACAATTGCGGTTTGATGGCTTATTTGTTGTTTATTCAAACAAACCTCCTAAAGACTTTCTAAATGATTTACCTAAATGTTTATACGCTTGCTCAGTAACCTCCCTGCCTCTGGCTGTTCTTACCAAAAACCCTTCTTGTATTAAAAATGGTTCATACACCTCTTCAATTGTTCCTGGCTCTTCACCCACTGCAGTACTAATGGTGGTAATACCTACAGGGCCCCCTTTAAATTTATCAATTACAGTGCCTAATATTCTAATATCCATTTCATCTAAGCCGTATTTATCTACATTAAGTGCTGTTAAGCTATATGATGCTATTTCAATATCAATAGAACCATTACCTTTTATTTGCGCAAAATCTCTTACCCTTCGTAACAGGGCATTTGTTATACGTGGTGTTCCCCTACTCCTACGGGCTATTTCAAAGGCTGCCTCATCAGATATTTGTACTTTTAGTATATCTGCACTTCGTTGCACAATTAATGTCAATACTTTGCTATCATAATAATTTAATCGAGATGTAATGCCAAAGCGTGCACGTAGTGGTGCTGTTAGCAGCCCACTTCTTGTAGTAGCACCTACTAAAGTAAACGGATTTAATTTTATTTGAACCGTGCGCGCATTTGGCCCACTATCTATCATAATATCTATTTTATAATCTTCCATAGCGGAGTATAAATACTCTTCTACTACCGGACTTAATCTGTGTATTTCATCAATAAACAAAACGTCAAATGGTTCCAAATTGGTTAATAAACCTGCCAAATCACCAGGTTTATCTAAAACTGGGCCGCTAGTTACCCTTACGTTTACATTCAAATCATTAGCAATAATATAGGCCAAAGTAGTTTTACCTAATCCTGGAGGGCCGTGTAATAATACATGATCTAGAGCTTCTTTACGAGCTTTTGCCGCTTGAACAAACACTCTTAAATTATCTACAACTGCTTGTTGCCCACTAAACTCATCAAACATAAGAGGGCGTAAAGCTTTTTCGTAATCTTTATCTGCCGGCGTTTCCTCTTGGTTATGGATATTAATATCATCAGTCATATAAAACAAAAATACAACTATTAATTAAGCATAATTGCTATAATGAATAGCATTTAAATAATTAAAGCACTTCAGCTACTGTAAATGTACTACCGCTAACTAAAATTAAATCTTTTGCCTTAAATGCCTTTTTAGCTGCCAACAATGCTTTTTCTACGCTAACAAATGTTTTACCATTTAATTTATATTTTAACGCCAATTGAGAAAGTTCAGTTTCATTCATAGCCCGTGGTATATTGGCTTTACAAAAATAATAAATGGCATTTTTTGGCAATTGTTCCAAAACAGATTTTATCTCTTTATCATTTACTACACCTAATACAAAATGTAGTTGATTAAATGTATATCGTTCTAAATTCAATAACATTTCTTTAATCCCATCTGCATTATGCGCTGTATCTAATACAACTAAAGGTTTTTCAGAATGTATCTGCCAACGTCCCATCAATCCTGTGTTTTTAACCACATTTCTTAATCCTTTTTGCACTACTTTCTCTTCTATAAAAAAACCTTTTAGTTTTAATATTTCTATAGATTTAATTACCCCAAGTATATTTTTTAATTGATATAACCCAACTATATCTAATGAGTAAGAAAATATTTCTCCAGTTTCTTTTTTTAACACTTCTAATTCTAACAAATTTTTATTGTGTTTAAAAGCGTTAATTTTATAAAGCTTATCAGCGAAATCAATAACAGATTTTGTTTCTAATGCTTTTTTTCTGAAAACAGTAATACACCCAGGTTGAGACTCACTTACTACCACTGGAACTTTAGTTTTTATAATACCTGCTTTTTCTTCGGCAATTTGCAAAATATCATTACCTAATAAATTAGCATGATCAATTGATATATTTGTAATTAAGCTTAATAATGGCTTTACAACATTAGTAGAATCAAGTCTTCCTCCAAGTCCAGTTTCTAAAACTACAATATCAACCTTTGATTTAGCAAAATAATCAAAGGCTAAGCCTACAGTCCATTCAAAAAACGAGGCATTAATTGGTTCAATATGTTCTTGATATTGTTTTACAAAATCTAAAACATCTGTTTTACCAATCATATTTCCATTTACTTTAATTCTTTCTCTAAAATCTAATAAATGTGGCGATGTATACAATCCAGTTTTATACCCCGATTCTTGTAATACACTTGCAATCATGTGGGAGCTAGAGCCTTTCCCGTTGGTACCTGCAATGTGTATAAATTTGAGCTTTTTTTCAGGATTACCGATTATTTTACAAATTTGTAATGTGTTTTTCAAATCAGTTTTATATGCAACAGCTCCAACTCTTTGATAAATAGGGAGTTTAGTTAACAAATAGTCTATTGTTTCTGTATAATTCATTCAAACAACAGTTTTAAAATGAGTTATTTTTTTACCTTAAATAAGTTCAAAAAAAAATAAATTATCTTGCAATTAAAAATGCCAATAATCGTGTTCATTATTAAACACTTCCAATTTAATTCTTTCAGCTTCTAGCAAGGCATCAATACCTTTTTTGTATTCTGCAATGTTTCTATCATAATCGTTAGATTCTTTAATAATTACGCTAGAAAACATTCTTTTAATAAACACTTCATCAAAACTTCTTCCTTCCGTATCGTTTTTGGTATTAAATACTTCATGCTTAGCTAAGTATGGTCTACAAGCATCATAATAAACCCAAAACTGTTCAATTGGAGCATCTTTTTCTTCATTGTATGTGTAAATACCCATACCAATAATTCGAGTTTCTAGGGTAGATTTTTGTTTATCAAAAAACCAATCCTCTTTCAATCTTACTTTTCTAAAATTCCTGTAAATAGATGTTGAATCAACTGTAGCTACTCTTTCTTCTTTAGTTGATCCATCTTCCAAAATGATTTCTTTATTAACAGTATCTACCTTAATTAGTTTTTTTCTAACTTCATCTACCGTATATGGCATCAAAAACTCCTCTTCTTTAAAAGAATAAATTTCGCCAGTTAAAATGTATTTGGTTAATAATTGTAATAAAGATATTCTACTAACTTGAATTTCTATTGGAAAGTAAAAAGAATGATTTTGTTTTTCACGTAAGTCTAATTCTCTCCATAAGCGCTTTTTCCAAAATACATCTGCTTGTCTTAAGTGCGTATAAGGTATAACACGCTTTTTTGGTATATTTTCAATTTCAAATACACCATCTCTATATTGACCAGGTTGAAAAACCCCTTGCTGTTGTGCAATTAAATTTTGCACCCCTAAACATAAAATTATTGCAATTGATAGTACTTTCATTGTGTTATTTTTTTAAATTATTATTTTACTTTAATAGTTACCCCATTTATAGACCTAATTAGCCCATCTGGACCTTTACATTTTACATTGTCAAACCAAATTTTTGCTCCTACTTGAGCTTGTCTCAAAATATCTTGAGCACCACTATTTAAACTATTTCCTGTGCATGATTCTATTTTAATACCGCCTTTTATAACAGCAGACACATCAAACGACACCACTACAAACTTAACATCAAAATCAAACTGACCTAAATCTGTGCCTACGCCACCAATTGTGGATAACTCTGCTTTTTTAAAAATTGCATCGCCAGTTTTACCGCCAACTTTAGCAACTGGATCCGGTATTTTTTTTACTCTAAACTTTTTAGGTGACCCTTGAGGTTTAACCCCATCTTTTGTTTTTGCAGATACTGAAATCAAACATTCTCCTTGAGTAGTACATGTTAATTCATACTTACCACCAACACCACCAGATATTGAAGATCCAGCGCCAGATGCGGTTACAACTAACTCTGTTGGAGCTACTCCAGCTGCCGAAATATTAATTGGATTTGGAACACCAATATAAAATACATTCATCTTTTCTGGTTCTATAGCTACAGATGGCGGAGCTACCATATAAGTAAATTCAAATGGATAAAATTTAAATGTACCGTCAGGGTTTTTGTATTTTATAACTCCATGTTGTTTTTGTTCACCAACAGCACTTGTAACAACTTTAAATTGCCCTTCACCTGCAATAATTTCAACCTTATTAGAACCTGTTGAGCCTTTAGATGCCTGTAAGGAATCAACGCCTAAATATATATTCATATCCCCATCACTTAACCTAGAAGAAGATGCAGCTAAGAAAATGTTAGCTTCATATGATTGACCAGATTGAATATAAGAGGAAGGGGCAATAACCCTTGCTACAATTTGGTCAAACTTAATGGCTAATTTACCACTTGCTGCCGAAAAGTAGTTTAAAATTTCAGCTTCAACGTTTTTTAAATCTGATTGTGTTTTATTAAAATTGGTAATAATAGCCGCCTCTGGTAAGTGGTAAAAATTAGCAGCTTCCCATCCTAAAGTAATACCATTATCTTGTTCACCCGTATCAACTGGTTTAATAGAAATTAACTTCTTTTTTAAAGCATTGTAATCATCGTCTAACAGCTTTGTTTCTGGTGATTTTTGCATACCATCTAGTTGCTTTACTAATTTATCACTCAACTCATCTAGCTTCCCTCTTAACTCCTTAGCAGACCACTTACCTGTACTAAGGTTTGCTACATCACTACCTATTAATATATGAGATGCCATGTCATAATCCGACATTTTTTCCATACTTTTTAATTTGGCAGTATCTGCAGTTGCATTGTCATATCCCTCAGTAGCTTTAATAATTTCAATTTTTAAATCATCAATGTATTTATACGTTTCATTTATGGATTTTTGAGAAATAATTGCTTGTTCTAAATATGGTTGAGCTGCTTTATTTGCATTTATAGATGCTTTAAAAGCTTCAAATATTCTTTTATTATTTTCTGTTAAATTTTTCTTAGAAGCCTCCATACTGTCATTAACAGCAATGTACCCTTTTAATACTTGTTTAGATACGTTCATTGCCAACAATGCAGTAAGTACTAGGTACATCATACCTATCATTTTCTGCCTAGGAGTTTCTTTACCACCGCCCATAGTTTATTTTATTATAGTCTAAAATTATTTTACTTTTTAAAATTCATGGCACCTAACATATTACCATAAATATTATTTAATGCCGTTAAATTACTTGATAAGGCAGCCATCTCTTCACGATACTTTGCTGTATCTTCTATTGACGCACTAATATTAGTAGTTAATTGCTGCATGCCTGTTGTAAACTGTTTAGTAATATCAACCTGTTGTTGAATCGATTGTAGTTGTAATTCGTAACTTGTATTTAATGTATTTAATGAAACAGACATATTTTCCACATGTTCAGAAATTTTTGATGAATTATTTGCTGATTTAGCAATATTTGTAAGAGAAGAACTTGCTTGTTCAAAACTGTCAGATAAAGTAGAAACATTATTTGTAGCTAGCTCCATTTTATCTATATATTTATTGGTTACAACTGCAGCATTACCTATATCATTTAAGTTTTTTGTACTATCGCTTAAAGATTTTAAGCCAGTACCTAATCTTTCAATAAGAGCTGAATCTATATGTGCGTCAGTAAGCATATTATCTAATTGCTCGGTTACAGGTAATTCTGGAACATGATGAGGATCATCATGAGTATTTCCGCTGGCTAATAATTCAGGGTATGGAATTGTCCAATCAAACTCTTCATGTGGCACATCTAAACCAAACAATATAAAGAGCACCGCTTCAGTTCCTAAACCTGCAATAATAGCAATATCTGAACCCGGCCAATGCTGAATTTTAAATAATGCTCCAATAATTACAATAGATGCTCCAAAGCAAGAAGCGTAATGTAAATTTTTCTTAAATCCGGATACTTTAGGTAATTGACTCATATTATTTGATTAATTATTGTTACTGTTTATTTATTTGAGTATTTATTTTTTACTGTTAAAATTTGTCATCTTTATTTCTTCCCATATAGGTCATTACGTTTCTAAAACCTATATAACATTTTGCAGTATCTTGATATTCATAAGATCTAGAACCTACTTGCAAGAAGTAGCCTATATCTTTCCAAGAGCCACCGCGAACTACTTTTCTTTTCATTACATTATCTTCTTTATCTTGAGCTTCGTACTCATAATGTGGATTTAAGTCATGTGAAAAATCATAAGCTGATTCGTCAAAAGCAGCAGAAGTCCACTCTGCAACATTCCCTGACATACAATATATACCGTATTCATTAGGGCTATATGAATGTACATATACAGTATGCAAACCACCATCGTTAATATAAGATCCCCTCATAGGTTTAAAATTACCTAAAAAGCAACCTTGAACGTTTCTAATGTAAGGACCACCCCATGGGTAAGGAGAATTTTCTAAACCACCTCTAGCTGCATATTCCCATTCAGCTTCGGTTGGTAATCTAAAATCGTTAGTTTTAACTTCTCCATTTGCCATTAAATAGTTATGCAATAAGTTTGTTCTCCATATGCTAAATGCTCTTGCTTGCTTCCAAGTTACTCCCACTACTGGGTAATCATCATAAGCTGGATGCCAAAAATAATTATTAGTTAATGGCTCATTGTATGCATAAGTAAAATCGCTCACCCAAGCTAACGTATCTGGATATACATTTATAATATCTTTAATTATAAATACAGATCTATCAACATTCTTAATTGGTTCTGGAACGTAATTACCTTGGCCTACAGATTTTAAAGTACTGATGTCATAGCCACCCAATGATTTTCCATCTTTTTGTGGGTCTCCAACCACAGTTGATATAGTACCTGGAGCTCCATTAACACCATCATTATTATGCACGCCATTTATATATTCTTTCTTTTTATAAGCATTGAGACCTTCTTGCACGTCTGGTGATTTAGATGGTATAAAGCGATTTTTTTTACTTGCAGATGCTTTAATATCATAACGTAAATACTCAAAATTTAATTTTCTAGAGTCTATAACTTTTCTGTTAAAAAATCGCTCAGGTTCTGCTATATATAATGGTTGTAAGGCTAATCTATAGGTTTCATCTATACTATTCCATTCTATTTGATGTTCCCAACTTATATATGGATCTTGTAAATTATTATCACCGGTATATAAAGGGTGCATTTCTAGAAATGTTGTTTGTTCTATTTTAAAATCAGCTGCATTTTGAATATCACTCGATGCAAGTAATCTTCGCGCAATAGAATCTCTAACCCAATATACAAATTGACGGTACTCATTATTAGTAATTTCAGAATCATCTATATAAAATGATTGTATACTTACCATCTTAGATTTACTAGAGTTGGCAAAAGATACATCTTCGTCATTGGGCCCCATATTAAATGAACCCATTGGGATATACATAGTTCCATAAGGATCTGGTTGAAACCAAGATGGTCTACCAGTTACGCCGCTTAACTCACCTCCAGCTCCACTGCCAGAACTACAACCAGTTATTACTGCAAAAAAGGCTGCTAATAAGATGATTTTTTTCATAGGTAATATATTTATTTGTTAGTTTAGTTTAGTTTAGTTTAGTTTAATAGTAACGGATTTTGGTGCGAAGTTGTTTTTCTTTTCTTTTTGAGTTTGTAGCAATAAGAAACTGAAAATTCGTGAGAACCAACACTACTTTGTCTTAATTCAGAAGTTGTAATATCATATGAATATGTAATCTTTATACCTTGTGTAAATTTATAACCTAAAAGTACAGAAACTGCATCATTCATTCTATAAGATAATCCCGCAGAGTATGTAGCATCATAAGAGTACATACAATTAATATCAAATTGCAAGGCTGTTCCTGCAGACTTAATATTTATATTTGAATTTATAACATTGAATTTATCAATACTATAATAATAGCCGCCCATTAAATAATAATGCCTTGGAATATTTATAACTGTGGAATTAGGGGCTGTTATATGAGTTGATGAAAGCCCCACATAGAAAGTAGACGCTAAATAAAATAATCCAACCCCCATATCAAACGGTGTCATTGTTACTACACCTGATGGAATTTTAGGATCTGGTGCTGGGGAACCTGGTATCCAAGTACCATTAGTTTCTGACTGCATAATGCCCAAATCTATCCCTCCGCTTATTGTATGGCCATTAGGTAACGTATGTTGATAAGCAGCGGCTAATTTTAAAAATAAATTTCTTGTAAAACCTAATTGCTCCATTACAATATTTGATCCAACTCCAATAGGCAATTCGGGTACTGCCATATCAAAATTTAGTAAATATGTTTTTGGTGCTCCAGGGAAATTAACCCATTGTTGGCGAGTAAGCAACTGCCCACACATAGCACCATTTACACCTGCGTAACCTGGATTATGAACTAATCTTGTTAACATAAACTGAGTTAATTGAGGGTCTACTTGAGAATAGCTCAAGGATAAATGTAGTAAACAAACTACATTTAGTGTTAAAAGTTTTATATGTTTTTTAATTAACATTTTTTAAACGGAACTCAATTTGGTTTGCAAGATACATTTTTTTTTTAATAATATAAAAAACTTATCCTTTTTAAATTTTGAGTGGTTTTTAACCTTAATTTATTTAAAAAAAAAGTATTGCCTGTAATTAAAATTAAAAAAAAATTATTTTAAATTTCAAACTATTAAAATAAATAATTCAATATTTAGTTTTTAATATGTTTTAATTTAGGTTTTAACCCTTTATTTTTTTTATAAATGAAATTTTATTTATTCCTTATAATATTTCCTGTGCTTGGATTAGCTCAAACACTAAATAATGATTATATCTATTTTAGTCAAATAGAAGATTCGTTAAGATATTATCAAAATTGGGCCTTTAACAGTAAATACTTTAAAAATAAAGTGTGGGGTAATCAAAAATTTTTAGAAAAATGGGGGGCAATTTTAAAAAATGAGAATTCTTTCTATTACCCATTTGATAGCATTAAAAAAGATAGCAAAATATCCATACTAACCTCACCAGATAAATCTTTTAGGGTTATTACGTGGGATTTTAGAAACGAAGATGAAACTCATGTTTACTACGGATTTATTCAAAATTTTAATAATAACTTAGTGGTTACAAATTCACAAATTAATAGAAAGCAAAAACAAAAAGGAGTATATCAGTTATTTGAACTTACAGATAAATCTCATGTAATTCAAAATCCTGAACAATATAAAAACGATCATCAAAAGTGGTATGGAATGTTGTACTTTGGGGTTATTGTTAAAATGAATAAAACCTCGTTTTTACTCACAGGTTGGGACGGCAATAATAAAACGTCTCAAAAAAAGTTTATTGATGTTCTATCTTTTAAATCTGATGGCACACCTATATTTGGAAAAGATGTTTTTCAATTTCCAACTAAAAAAATAATACAACGTGCTGTATTTGAGTATGCAACAGATGTTACCATGTCATTAAAATATTTTAAGGATAAAAATACTTTTGTATTAGATCATCTTGCACCCAGTGCTCAAAACAGTTTGTTAGATGGCCAGTACCAGTTTTATGGGCCGGATGGTAGTTATGATGCTTTTAAACTAATTGATAATAAACTGGTTTATGAAAAGGATGTGAAACAACTGAATACGACAGTAAATAAAAAAAGTAAATATTCTAATATTTATAATAAACCTAAATAATGAATCATTTTATGAAGTGCCAGACTGCGGTGAGATATAGCTTGTTTTTGAGCTCTTGTCATGTGAGCAAATGTGCTAGTATAACCTCTAGGAATAAATACTGAATCGTACCCAAAGCCTCCGTTACCTTGCGATTCTTTTGTTATTGTTCCTTCAATGATGCCGCTAAATAAAGTACTGGCGCCATTAATGCATAATGAAAAAACTGTTTTAAAATAGGCCTCTCTATTGGTTGTATTTTTTAATTGAATTAATAGCTTTGAAGTATTTTCTTGGCTTGTGCTATTAATTGCGGCGTAGCGGGCAGAGTGTACACCAGGTTCACCATTTAATTGATGAACAAATAAACCGCTATCTTCTGCAAAGCAATTAAGAAGTGTTGAACTATAAATCGCATCTGATTTTATTTGAGCATTTTCTTCAAGTGTAATTCCGGTTTCTTCTATTTCGTTAGTATAATTAATATCTAGTAATGACAGTAATTTAATTGATTTGGGTAAAAGCGACTGAACTTCTATTATTTTATTTTGATTGCTTGTTGCAAATATCAATTTCATAAAGTGTTAGTTTAACATATTCCAAAGCATATCTTTTAATTTGCTAACATTATAACCTGATTGAGCGGATATGAACAAATAAGGCACTTTATTTTTTCCTTTTAAACTTTTGTTTAATTCTGCTTCTAAGTCTTGTATAAGCTGTTCGTCAATGGTGTCGCATTGGGTAATGGCTATCATTTTATTTTTGAGTATTAATTCGGCATTATATTTTTTTAATTCTTTTAGCAATAATTTATACTCGTTGTAAATACTGCTACTTTGACAGCTTATGATAAATAATAGTGTTGAGTTTCGTTCTATATGTTTTAAAAATCGAACCCCTAAACCTTTACCTTCACTTGCACCTTCTATAATGCCTGGTATATCAGCCATTACAAAACTTTGGTAATCTCTATATTTTACAATACCTAAATTAGGCGTTAATGTAGTAAATGCATAGTTTGCAATTTTTGGTTTAGCGGCTGATACAACTGACAATAGGGTTGATTTGCCTGTATTAGGAAATCCAACAAGTCCAACATCTGCCAATACTTTTAACTCTAATATAAACCATTGAGTTTGACCTTCTTCGCCAGGCTGTGCATATCGTGGGGTTTGTTTGGTAGCTGTTTTAAAGTGTGCATTACCTAGCCCACCACGGCCGCCTTTTAAAATAATTTTTTGTTGCTGGTCTTCGGTTATTTCATCGATAAATTCACCTGTTTCTGCGTCTCGTATAATTGTTCCTAATGGCACTTCTAAAAACTGGTCTTCTCCTTCTTTGCCTGATTTGTTAGATGAGCCGCCATTAGCACCATCTGGTGCTTTTATATGTTTGGTGTATTTTAAATGGATTAGCGTCCAAAATTGCTTATTACCCTTTAATATAATATGCCCTCCACGACCGCCATCTCCGCCATCTGGTCCACCAAATGCAGTGAGTATATCTCTATGTAAATGTATGGAGCCTGATCCTCCCTTACCGCTTTTACAGCTTATTTTAACGTAATCTACAAAATTATTTTCCACAGTAAATTACTATTAGAGTTTTAATGAATTTTAGAAAAAAATAGAATTTTCTATTTGTCTCTATTTATCTATTCTTCTTTTTTGTTATTTTTTTAGCAACTGCTTTTTTTAGCACTTTTTTAGGTGCTATTTTTTTTACAACCCTTTTTGCAACTGCTTTTTTTAGCACTTTTTTAGGTGCTATTTTTTTTACAACCTTTTTTGCAACTGCTTTTTTTAGCACTTTTTTAGGTGCTATTTTTTTTACAACCTTTTTTGCAACTTCTTTTTTTACCGCTTTTTTTGAAGCAATTTTCTTTACAACAGCTTTTTTAATTAGCTTTTGAGCTGTTTTTTTTAAAGCTTTTTTTGTTTTTACAGCTGTAGGTTTGTTTTGTTTCTTATGATTAGAATTTGAGTTTAGGGGTTCAAAATCTTTTACCGTTAAATTCAAATTTTCTATTTCATTTTCTAATTGAGTTAATTCTTGTTCGTTTTGAATAAATTGAACTGTGTTTATTAAATTATTTGTAATAGAATTAATTGAGCCTACACCTTTTACAGCGTGAAATTTATGTTGCGCAGCGTAATAATTCTTTAAAGGAAGGGTTTTACTGTTGTATTCATAAATTCGATTTCGTATAATTTCATAATTTTGGTCGTCTGGTCGGCCAGAGTCTTTACCTCTTAATAAAATACGTTCTATCAAAATATCATTAGGTACCTCAAGGGCTATCATGCCAGAAATATAAGTACGCTTTTTTTGAAGCACATCATCTAAAGCTTCTGCCTGCGTTATGGTTCTTGGAAACCCGTCAAAAATAAATCCATTAGCATTAGTGTTTTCATCAATTTTATTTTCAATCATTTTGATAACAATATCATCACCTACAAGCCCACCGCTATTCATTATTTGCTGTGCTTCATTACCAAGTGGTGTATTATTTTGAATTTCAGAACGTAATATATCACCTGTTGAAAGATGAATTAAGTTATATTTTGAAACTAAATATTGTGACTGTGTTCCTTTACCAGAACCAGGAGGGCCAAATAAAATTAAATTAAGCATAGGGTATATATCTAAAGTGGTCAAATTACCTCAAATTAATTGAGATTGATTTCAAAATTACAATTATTTTAAAAAAATGTTAAAAAAAAATGATTAAAATTAAAAATTTACAATTAATTCAAGTTTGTTTTTAAGATCTTCAACTTTTGGGTTTTTTTTAACCAAAGCCTCTAATTTTTCGTTTGTCAAATAGGGTTTTAAGGTATTTATTGCATTCATGGTTACTTCAAATTGCAATTTAATTTGGTTATTTTGCAGTTCTGTATATAGAAACTCTAACAAATCTTGGTGTACATTTTTACAAACCTCGCGTTGCATTTCATTAGCAACTTTAAGTATAACTTGGTTTTCAAATAAGTTAATATGGCAAGTATTAAATGTTACATGAAGGAGCTTTAACCCAGCGTTTAGCTTTTGTTCGGCATACATTTTAATAGCTAAAATTACTATATCTATTGAAATAGGTTTATCTAACACAATAGGTGCTGCGGCTGCAGTTTCTAATTTTGAAGATATATTACCCACTTCTTTTAACGAAAAAGCAGATTTAAGTACGATATCTTTGTTATTTATACTGGTTTTATTGTTTGTTTGAACAATTGGCATTGTAGCCAATGTTTGTTGAATTACTGTTCTGCTTTCTGTTGTTATAGTAGCGTTGGTTTCCGTTTCCAGTGCACTAGCTACTTTTTTTTTTCAGCCTCTTCGGCTGCTTGCTTTAAATAGGCCATTTGCATAAGCGCTATTTCTGTATGTAAACGAGGGTTTTTAGCTTGTTTATACTGCACATCGCATTTATTTACAATAGACAAACATTTTAGTAAAAATGGCAAACTACTATTACGTGCTTGCTCTTGATACTTTGCTTTTAATTGCTGACTTACATCTAAAAGTGAAATAGTTTGCTCATCTTTACATATCATTAATTGCCTTAAATGTTCGCCAAAGCTTAATATAAAATGATGCCCGTCAAAGCCCTTATTAAGAACTTCATCAAACAGTAACATTACCTGGGCGTTATTTCCATTAATTATAAAATCGGTTAGTTTAAAAAACTGTTCATAATCTAAAATGTGTAAGTTTTCTAAAATGGCTTTGTAAGTTAAATGATTGTTGGTAAAGGTTACCATTTGGTCAAAAATTGAGCAAGCATCGCGCATTCCGCCGTCCGATTTGAGAGCTATCATCGTTAGCGCTTCGGGTTCAAATTTTACTTTTTCTTGTTTTGCAATGGTTTCTAGCTGAAAGGTAATGTCTTCAGTTTTAATTCTATTGAAATTAAATATTTGACAGCGAGATAATATGGTTGGGATTATTTTTTGTTTTTCGGTAGTAGCTAAAATAAATTTGGCATGTTTTGGAGGCTCTTCAAGTGTTTTTAAAAATGCGTTAAAAGCAGCATTTGACAACATATGAACCTCATCTACTACGTACACCTTATACTGTCCTAGTTGCGGCGCATAGCGTACTTGATCAACTAAATTTCTGATGTCTTCAACAGAATTGTTAGAGGCTGCATCTAACTCAAATACGTTAAGTGAAGCTCCTGAATTAAAGGAAATGCATGATTCACAGGCATCACAAGCATCGCTAGTGGCCAATCTATTAAAGCAATTTATGGTTTTAGCAAAAATACGTGCACAGGTGGTTTTACCAACCCCACGTGGCCCACAAAAAAGATAGGCTTGCGCAACTTTATTATTTTGAATAGCCTGCTTAAGGGTACTAGTAATGTGCAACTGACCAACAACTGTGTCAAAGTTTTGTGGTCTATACTTTCGGGCAGATACTACAAAATGATCCATCATAATGAGGCTAAAAATAGATTTTATTTTTATGTTTTATTAAATTGTTTAGAAATATT
>JAVKLI010000046.1:0-18741 GCA_031539425.1 Bacteroidia bacterium | reverse complement strand
TATAAAAATGTATGCTTTTCAAGTACTGTAGTTATCCATTGATGCAGTTCTTGTAAAGAATCTTGCTCATTAAAAACAGGAATAACAATTGATATTTGTAACATATTAAAAATGCCTTATAAATTTAGACTATAATATTATAATAAATTATTTAAAAACCAATATACTATATTTTACTTCAAAAATTTGATGTAAAAGGGTTTATATAAGCGTAATAACAAAACCTTATAATTAAGTATATATTAATGCTTGAGTTACACTATTTATTAAATACTATATCAATAAACATAAAATAAACTTATTCAATTAAGTAAATATACTTTATCAAAATAAAAGCATAAAAATATCACAAAGTACCTTCTAATTTATTCAAGCGCTGCTACAAAACCAACTGTAAACATATTTTGGCTAACATTTAAATTATGTAAACTAGCATTAGTTGCAAATTCCATAATAAACGCATTTTTTCTTCCTAATTTCATACCTATACATGTATTTAAACAACTAGTGCTAAAGTTAAGCGTATTATCACTTGCAAATAGTGTTGAATATTTTAATGTACCAAATCTGTACACATATTTTAATGCCGAGTATACTGCTAAGATGTCACCACTTACATGATATGAAGCATAAAGGGGTAATACAACATCATAAGCATCACCTACACCACTACCAAGTGATGCCAATGAACCTCCATAGTTTACAGACACAAAATGAAACATATAATTAATAGCTATCCCAGTGCTTAAAAACATCTTTTTATTAGGCGATTGAAAAAAATTATATTTTACATCCCCTCCAGCATCACCCAATAAATTAAATCTTAACCCTAAATCTAAATTATTCGTTACTCCTACCCTACCTGCTGCTTCTAATGAAAATAAAGATAAACGTGAATAGCCAGACCCAGTAGTAACTGTAGAGGTTACAACCGCTGCTGCTGCTTGTATAGGTAAGCCAAAAGAAGTAGTTATTAAGCCAGTACCTTTAGGTGTGGTTTTTGCTGTTTGTAAAGTGGCAATAGACATACAATTGCTTAACATAAATGCAATTGATAATAAGACACACGATTTAATATAAAAGTTTTTCATAAAGTTATTTTTTTTTTACAAAAATAGTTAAAATTTCTAAAACACAATTTAGAGGTTATCCACTTAAATTATATATATTTGGCGCTCAAAAAATAAAAGTATAAAATATGTATTTGACGTCGAAAGTAAAAAAAGAAATTTTTAAAAAACACGGAGGTAGCGAAACTAACACAGGTAGCAGCGAATCTCAAATAGCTTTATTCACCGCTCGTATTGACCATTTAACAGGGCATTTAAAAGTAAATAAAAAAGATTTTGGCACACAGCGTGCATTATTAAATTTAGTAGGGAAGCGCCGCGCTTTGTTAGATTACGTAAAACATGTAGATGTATTGCGTTACAGAGCTATTATTAAAACGCTTGAACTCCGTAAGTAATTTCAGAGTTTATAAAAAGCATTCTTAAAATATAGAATGCTTTTTTTATTTACGTACAAATTAAAAAAAAAAAAACAATTTATATCAAATACCTTGGTATAAAATTAATTCACAATAATATGTCACAAATAGGAATACAACATACGTTTAAGTTAGACGATGGAAGAGAAATAACATTAGAAACAGGAAAATTAGCCAAACAAGCCGATGGCGCTGTGGTAGTAAAAATGGGCGCTACCATGATTTTAGCTACAGTGGTTAGCTCGCCAGAAGCAAAAGAAGGGGTAGATTTTTTACCGCTTACTGTAGATTATCAAGAAAAATACGCAGCTTCGGGCCGCTTTCCTGGTGGGTTTTTGCGCCGAGAAGCTAAGTTATCAGATTATGAAGTGCTTATTAGCCGAATTGTAGATAGAGCCATGAGACCTTTATTTCCTGATGATTACCATGCAGATACTCAAATCATGATTTCATTAATTTCTTCAGATAGAAAAACAATGCCTGATGCCTTAGTAGGTTTAGCAGCCTCTGCGGCGGTTGCTGTATCTGATATTCCATTTAATGGACCAATTTCTGAAGTAAGGGTTGGTAAAGTAAACGGAGCGCTTGTAATTAACCCTGATGTTGAGCAATTAGCAATATCTACCATAGATATGATAGTGGCTGCTTCTGAAACAGATATTACAATGGTAGAAGGTGAAATGAGCGAAGTTAGCGAAACTGAAATGCTTGAAGCTATTAAATTTGCGCATACCGCTATTAAAATACAAATTAAAGCCATCAAAGATTTTGTAGCTAAAGCAGGAGTTAAAACTAAACGTGTTTATAACCATGAAACGCATGATTTAGAACTTAAAACAGCTGTTTCAAAAGCTACTTATGATAAAGTATATGCTGTAGCAAAACAAGGTAATCCAAACAAAAATGAGCGCAAAGAAGCATTTAAAGCAGTTTTAAAAGCATTTAAAGAAACGTTTACCCCTGAAGAGTTAAAAGAAAAAGAAAAACTCATTAACACTTACTACCATGGCGTAGAGTACGATGCTGTTCGTCAAGCTACATTAGATACGCAAGTGCGTTTGGATGGTCGTAAAACCAATCAAATACGACCTATATGGAGCGAGGTATCTTACTTGCCAGGTGCACATGGATCGGCAATATTTCAACGTGGTGAAACGCAGTCGTTAACTTCAGTAACCCTTGGCACTAATAAAGATGCGCAATTAATAGATGGAGCTTTTTTTAAAGGCGAAACCAAATTTATTTTACACTATAACTTTCCTGGGTTTTCTACTGGTGAGGCAAAGCCAAATCGCGGACCAGGACGCAGGGAGGTAGGGCATGGAAACTTAGCTTTACGTGCTTTATCAAAAGTAGTGCCTACCAATACACCTTACACCATACGTGTTGTTTCTGACATTTTAGAATCTAACGGTTCATCATCAATGGCTACCGTTTGCGCAGGCACTTTAGCATTAATGGATGCTGGTTTAAAAATATCTAAACCTGTAACTGGTATTGCCATGGGTTTAATTACATCGGCTGATAATAAAAACTACGCTATCTTATCTGATATATTAGGGGATGAAGACCATTTAGGTGATATGGATTTTAAAGTGTGTGGGACAAAAGATGGAATTACTGCTGTACAAATGGATTTAAAAGTGAATGGCCTTCCTTATGAAGTTATGGAAAAAGCTTTAATTCAAGCTAAAGACGGCCGTTTACATATATTAAACGAAATAACTAAAACCTTAGATGCTCCAAGAGCAGATTATAACGAACGTGTACCTCGCTTTGAAACACTTACTATTCCTCAAGAATTTATAGGTGCCGTAATAGGTCCAGGAGGTAAGGTTATACAAGATATTCAAAAGAAAACTAATGCTACCATTTCAATTACAGAAGTTGATAATACGGGTAAAATTGAAATATTTGCAGAAAAATTAGAAGACCTAAAAGCAGCTGTAATGCGGATTAAATCAATAGTTGCTATACCTGAAATAGGAGAAATATACGAGGCTACTGTAAAATCTATTATGCCATATGGCGCCTTTGTAGAGTTTATGCCTGGTAAAGAAGGCTTATTACATATAAGCGAAATTGATTGGAAACGTTTAGATACATTAGAAGGTGTAATTAAAGAAGGGGAAGTGATACAAGTAAAATATATTGGTACCGATCCTAAAAATGGAAAAGCCAAGCTATCTCGCAAAGTATTATTACCTAAGCCAGAAACGGCAGGATAATTTAGTGTTTAAACTCGTTTTATCAGAATGTAAATGAATGTCTAAAGTTTAGTTTTTTCATAATATATTTAAAAACTAAAATTATGCTTCAAAAAATTAATCAAATTACATTCGGTATTATTATTGGGCTTATACTACCCCTTTTCACTTTTTTTTGTACATGGTTGTTTATATATTCATATATGAGCTTCCCTAAAGGCTTTTGGCGATATTTAAAAAATGGTGATATGCTTCAAGAGTATTTAATATTGAGCGTGTGTGCCAATGCCCTTTTGTTTTATTATTTTTTAAATAAAAAATTAAATCCACTTTGTAAAGGCTTACTCATAGCCTGTTTTATGTATGTTGGGTTTATATTTTACATTTCTATTCAATAAATTATGGCAAAATATTATGTAATAGCAGGCGAATTATCAGGTGATATTCATGCTTCCAACATGATGAAGCATTTGTTGGATATTGATAGCAAGATTAATTTTCGATTTTGGGGTGGCGATATGATGAGCAAAATTACTGGCAAATTACCCATAAAACACATTAAAGATTTATCTTTTATGGGATTTGTAGATGTGCTTAAAAACATTAGAACTATTTTTAAAAATATTGCATTTTGCAAAAAAGATATTTTAGAATATAAGCCAGATATTTTAATTTTAGTTGATTTTCCAGGCTTTAACCTACGCATAGCCGATTGGGCAAAAAAACAAGGCTTTATAATTATCTATTACATTTCGCCCACAATTTGGGCATGGCATGAAAGCCGTGTAAACACTATAAAAAGAGTGTGTGATAAAATGTATGTGATACTCCCTTTTGAACCAGAGGTGTACGCTAAGCATAATTACACTGCTGAATATGTGGGGCATCCTTTGCTTGATGCCATAGCAGATAAAAAAAATGAACTACTCAATTTTGAAATTTTTAAAAAAACAAATCAATTAACCAATAAAAAAATTGTAGCCCTACTACCAGGTAGCCGTAAACAAGAAATTAAAAAAATGTTGAAAGTGATGCTATCAGTGGTTCATCATTTTCCCCATTACCAATTTGTTATAGCTGGCACACACAATTTATCGCCTAGCGCTTACAATTTAGCGCATCAACAAAATGTAAAAGTAATTTACAATCAAACCTATGCTTTAATGCAACATGCGCATATTGGTTTAATAAAATCTGGAACTTCAACCTTAGAAAGCGCTATATTTAAACTCCCCCAAGTAATATGTTATAAAGCAGGGGCTTTATCAATTAAAATTGCAAGGCTGCTGGTAGGCAATCGTGTAAAGTATATTGGACTTCCTAACTTAATAATGAATGAACCAATTGTAACAGAATTATTGCAAGAAGACTTTACCTCCGAAAGATTAATTTTAGAAATAAACCTATTACTTGAAGAAAAAAACAGAAATGAAATATTAAATAAGTATGATCAATTAATTGAATTACTCGGAAACAGTGGCGCATCAAAAAAAGTGGCTCATTCTATTTATGATTATCTTAACAAAAAACAATAATGACTATCAAACATCATATACCAAATTTGCTTACGTGTTGTAATTTATTATGCGGGGTGTTGGCTATTATTCATTTATTTCAAAATGAGTTTACGATTGCTTTTTACTTAATATTAATAGCAGGGGTATTTGATTTTTTTGATGGCTTTGCAGCCCGCATGCTTAAAGTACATAGTGTAATTGGTAAAGATTTAGATAGCCTAGCCGATATGGTTACATTTGGAATAGTACCCAGTTTGGTAATGTATCTGTTAATTAAAATAGCAGTATTTTCTAATTCTACAGAAAATATGCTATTTATTAAGTACCCCATTTTAATGTACATACCTTTAATTATTGCAGCCTTATCTGCCGTACGTTTAGCCAAATTTAATAACGATACTCGTCAAATGGAATATTTTATAGGGCTTAACACCCCATCTAATACTTTTTTAATAGCCTCTTTACCATTTATTATTCAATTACAAAATAACTTAACCTACCCAGAATCAGTATTATCACACATTATTTTAAATCCAATTAATTTGTGTATACTATCTATACTCAGTGCATTATTATTAGTTTCAGAAATACCGATGTTATCCTTAAAGTTTAAAACCTTTGGTTGGCAGGGCAATCAGTTTAAATGGCTTTTACTTAGCTTAAGTTTAGTGGGTTTAATCTGTTTCCAATTAGCAGTTATTCCACTTATTATCATTTTATATATTGTACTAAGTATTATTAATAATATGTTTTTTCGTAACCCATCATTGTAACTTTTTATGTCATTATTAGAAGAAATTAAAAAGCGTAAAACCTTTGCTATTATTGCCCACCCAGATGCTGGCAAAACAACACTTACCGAAAAATTATTATTATTTGGAGGCGCAATCCAATCGGCGGGAGCTGTAAAGTCTAATAAAATTCAAAAAACCACTACTTCCGATTTTATGGAAATAGAAAAACAAAGAGGTATTTCTGTATCTACTTCAGTGATGGCTTTTGAATATAACGGACTTAAAATAAATATACTAGACACACCCGGCCACGAAGACTTTGCAGAAGACACCTACCGTACCTTATCTGCTGTAGACAGCGTTATATTGGTAATAGATTGTGTAAAAGGTGTAGAGCCACAAACCCGAAAACTCCTGGAAGTGTGCCGCATGCGTAACACGCCTGTTATTGTATTCATTAACAAATTAGATAGAGAAGGACAAAACCCGTTTGATTTATTAGATGAAATAGAAAAGGAATTAAAAATAAAAGTGCGTCCCCTTACATGGCCCATAGGTATTGGTAAATCATTTAAAGGGGTGTATGATTTACATCAAAAACAATTGGTATTGTATTCTGGCGAAAGTAAAACAACCGTTGACAGTTGTGTAGAAATTAAAAATATATTTGATAATGAAATTAACCAATACATTCCCGAAGATTTTGTAACCCAGCTAAGAGCAGATATTGAGCTGATAGATGGCGTGTACGACCCACTCGATAAAAGTGCCTATTTAGAAGGGAAAATTAGCCCTGTATTTTTTGGATCAGCCGTAAATAATTTTGGAATAAAAGAATTATTAGATGCTTTTACGCAAATAGCGCCCGTTCCAGTAGGTAGAGATACTGATGTAAAAGGGTATATCCAATCAACCGACGAAAAATTTAGCGGCTTTGTTTTTAAAATCCATGCCAACCTTGATCCCAAACACCGTGGACGAATAGCCTTTATGCGCGTGGTATCTGGTAAATTTGAACGTAACCGATATTACCATCATGTGCGTGATAATAAACAGGTGCGTTTTAGTAACCCTACAGCTTTTATGGCTCAGCAAAAATCTTTAATAGACGAGTCATTTCCGGGAGATGTAATTGGATTGTACGATGCCGGTAATTTTAAAATTGGAGATACTCTAACAGAAGGAGAGCGCTTTCAGTTTAAAGGTATTCCTAATTTTTCGCCAGAAATATTTAGATACGTACAAAACTTAGACCCTATGAAAACCAAGCAATTACAGCAAGGTTTGGAGCAACTTACAGACGAAGGCGTGGCTCAATTATTTACTAAAAAAGCGGATAACCGAAAGGTATTAGGAACTGTGGGGGCTTTACAGTTTGAAGTTATTCAGCATCGCCTTAAGGCCGAATATAATGCCTCTTGTGGGTTTGACAATATTAGCTTATACAAAGCATTATGGATAGCCTGTGATGACAAAAAACTGTTGCAAAATTTTATATTAGATAAATCTTCTCACATAGCACTCGATAAAGAAGGTAAAACTGTTTTTTTAGCAGAATCTGCCTGGCTACTGCAAATGGCTCAAGAAAAATATCCCGAAATTCAGTTTCATACCAAATCGGAGTTTTAGTTACTTTTTGTTACCTAATAACAATAAAAATAGCACACCAGTTTAAATTCTAATTTTTTTTCATAAAAAAAAGCAGTTTCTGTTTTTTTAATTATATTGTTCTAATAAAAAAACACAAAAACATGAAAAAATTATTTTTAGCAACAATTTATATTTCTTCACTTACGTTTGTAACACAAGCCCAAGTTCAGCCTTGCGGTATGTACGATATGATAGAGTACAATAAACAAACCATACCTGGTTATGCAGATATGCTTAAAGAAAATGAGCAAAAAATTGCAAACGAATTAAAACTAATAGAACAACGTAACAGCTCATCTTTATTAAAAACAGCATCTGTGGCGCAAGTAAATTATACTATTCCTGTTGTATTTCATGTGTTACATACTGGGAGCAAGGTTACCAAAGCGCAATGCCAAGCATTGATAGATAGATTAAACCAAGATTATCTTAAAAAAACAATTGATACTAATAAAATGGACCCTTATTTTAATAAGTTATATATCAACTCTAATATCATATTTAAATTAGCTCAAAAAGACCCAGCAGGTAGATGTACTGATGGTGTAATTTACCATTATGATCCTAATACAATTTGGAATCAAAATAACGCTACGTATAATTATAAGTATTCTAACCCTGCTATACCTGGTTTTTGGCACCCTAACAAGTATCTAAACATTTATGTAGTTAAGGAAATTGTAGCGCCCAACAACAAAGGTACCATATTAGGTTATACTTATAAACCAGGCCAAAGCCCCTCTAAATCAGCAGATGCTGTTGTTTGTTTAGCTCAAGAAGTAAATGGCATAAGTAGAACTATGAGTCACGAAATAGGGCACTGGTTAAGTTTAGGACACACTTTTGGTGATAATAACGCGCCTAACCCAATACTTTGCGGTAATGATGACGTGGATGATACGCCTCGCACCACTGGTTTTTTTAGCACCTGCCCAAAACTTTCTTATATATTCCCTGTTGTACCAAACGTTGATATTAAAAACGATGAATTAGAAATTACAGGTTTTAATTTAGCTGCTACCAATTCTCAAACAAATGGCGCTGGTGCTTATTCTAGCAAAACAGATATCAATTCATTAAACACGGCTACTATAAGTGTTTCTTATTCAAATTCACCTGCACTTGCTAATAAAACAGTTAATGTAAGAGGTATTGCAGGGGCTTATTCTAATTTTATGGAAACATATCCGGTTGAAATTAATGTTTCAATTTTTAAAACAGCTCAAACAAATTTTACATTAACAGCTAATCAAGGTGTTGGTAAGCCAAACTTTGCCAAAATTTTTATAGATTATGATAATGATGGGACTTTTGAAAATCCAACCGATTTAGCTTTTGCATCGCCACCTACAACCACCCTACTTGGTACCCAAACTTTTACGGGCAGCTTTAATACACCTGCTAAAGGTCAATTTTTAAAAATGAGAGTTATTATATCGAACAGTGTTATTTTAACTTCTACAACTGACATTAATAGTGGTGAAATTGAAGATTATATCTTAACTGCAGGCTTACGTTCTTGTGATTCTATTAGGCCAAATATTGAAAATATTATGGATTATGCTGAATGTCCAATCAATTTTACAAAAGGCCAAACCAATAAAATGCGTACGGCTTTAGAAATAGTAACTACAGGTCGTAAAAACATTGTAAGTATGAACAATTTGTTTCAAACAGGCTTGTTAAATAGAACCTACCAAAGTCATATAGGAACTGACACTACTTGGAATTATAGCCCAGCTACAGTTGTAGCTGCTTGCGCACCAACTTCAGATTTTTATGCAAATAAAACAACTTATTGCATGGGGCAAACAGTGAATTATTTAAGTGATGTGTCGGGTGGAACTGCAACAACTTATACCTGGAACTTTCCTGCCGGTACTCCTTCAATATCTAATTTACAAAATGTATCTGTAACTTATAACGCACCTGGTTTATATAGTGCAAGTTTAACGGTTGCTAACAGCTCAGGTAATCACACCACTTCAAAAACTCAATATGTAAATATTGATCAAGCTTCTTGGTATACACCAAGCATACCATACAATCAAGGTTTTGAAAATGGCTTAGATGGATGGAATATTCGTAATAAAGAATCTGGATCTATAGAATGGAAACTAAGTAATTATGGTTCTAAAAATTCAAGCAAATCGATGGTATTAGAAGGGTATAACCCAACGGGAATGCAAAATACAGAAGATGTTATAGAATCTCCAAAATACAATTTTAAATATATTTCTAATATAGGCATAACGGTAGATTATTATGCTCCAAAAAAGGGTACCAATGCGGCTACAGCATTAAGCGCTACAACTTTAAAATTAGAGTTTTCAAGAGATTGCGCTGGTTCTTGGCAGGCGTTTCCTGTTAATTTTCCTGCTGAACTTACGATGGGCAACACATTTGGATATATAAATTCTGGCCCTGCCATTCCTTTTAATGCTTCAGATTGGAGAACTTTAACCGTTGGAAATGCTGGCTTTGTAGAAAATCAAGAAAACGTAATTTTAAGAATTTGGTCTACTATAAATCCTCTTACAGGTCAAAATGTATATATAGATAATATAAACATTACTGGTGTGGTGAGTTTGGGAGAATTATCAGAAGCACTTAAATTTAATATGTACCCAAACCCAACTCAAAATCAATCTATCATTGAATTTACTTCACCACTTAATAGAACAGCTACTATTTTGGTTCATGATGTAGTAGGGAGAATTATTGAAAACACCACTTTACAAGCCAATGCTGGAGTTAAAGTATCACATACTATTAATCAAAATAATATGATGCAAGCTGGCGTTTACTTTGTTACAATAAGTATTGGTCAGGAAAAAATGGTACGTAAATTAATCATTCAATAAGGATTATATCTTATTAAATTTATTAGACTTTACTTTTTTACAGATACTTTGGTTTATAACCAGTATTTGAAATGTTGTATTTTATGGATCAATTCATATAATTGAAATAAGGTTTTCTTTTTAACAAGAAGCATTTGTTACAGTTTAACTCATTTGCTTTACATCTACGCCAAATTTTTTTAAAAACTCTACCCCTTCGTCTGTTGGTAGTTTTTTGTAATCGGCATAACTATGTTTATAAAACACAGTTTTTATACCCGCTGTAAATATTACTCTAGCGCAAGCTATACAAGGCGATAGAGTTACATATAAAGTAGATCCTTCTATAGATCCTTTATGCTTTGCGGCATAAAGAATAGCATTTTGTTCGGCATGTAAGGCTAAAGAGCAGCTTCCTTTGCTATCTCTGGGGCAACCATGTTCTGCAAACTCTTCATCGCAATTATGAGTACCAGATGGTGGCCCATTGTAACCTAACGAAATGATACGGGTATCTTTTGCTAATACCGCCCCAACTTGAGCTTTTACACAATGAGACTTTAAAGCTATTTTTTCAGCCAAATCCATGTAAATGGTATCAAAACTAGGTTTTGTCATGGGTTATTTTAAAAGGTCTGTTACGTCTTGCAACACTTTATTTTTTAAATCAGTTTTAAATTGAACTAAAGCGTTATAAATAATTTCATCATGTACACCTAAAATTTGTGCCGCTAGTATTCCAGCGTTTTGAGCGGCATTTAAAGCTACCGTTGCTACTGGTACACCATTTGGCATTTGCACAATAGATAATAAAGAATCCCACCCATCTATAGAATTTGATGATTTGATAGGTACGCCAATTACTGGTAATGCCGTTAATGATGCTACCATTCCTGGTAAATGCGCTGCGCCACCAGCACCTGCAATAATTACTTTTATGCCATTTTGATAAGCAGTTTTAGCAAAATCTACCATACGCTCTGGTGTTCGGTGAGCAGATACTATAGTAATTTGATACGGAACATTTAGTTGTTTTAATACTGTAGAAGCTGCTTCCATTACTGGTAAATCGCGTTTGCTTCCCATGATGATACTTACCATTTTTTTAAAATTAAATTGGTTTTGTAATTGATTTAAATAATTCTTCTATACTTTCTTCTACCTTTTGTAAGGTTAAAATGGTAAGGTTATGTTGAATAGCAAAATCAAATAATTCTTTTTGAAGGTTGTTATTTGTTGCCGCAGTAACCATGTAGATATTGTTTTCAATAGTTTTAATGGCTACTACAGAGGGTAATTTTTCTATTAAATTTAATGGTGCTTGGCTGTTAAATTGAATTTTTATTTTTTGATTCCGTGATTGTAATTGCTTAGTTTGGTCATTAGCCACAATGTGTCCTTTGTTTATGATCATAACCCTATCGCAAACGGCTTCCACCTCTTGCATAATGTGGGTGCTTAACATCACTGTTTTTTCTGACCCTAAAGTTAAGATCAATTTTCGTATTTCTTCTAATTGATTAGGATCTAAGCCTGAGGTGGGCTCATCTAAAATTAAAACCTTTGGATCGTGAATAATAGCCTGCGCTATGCCTACCCTTTGACGGTATCCTTTTGATAGGGCCCCTATTTTTTTATTTTGCTCTAAGGTAAGGCCAGTCATGTGTATTACATCTTTTAGTCTTTGAGACGCATTTTTTAATTTATATAAATTACATGTAAAGGTTAAAAACTCTTTAACATACATATCTAAATACAGTGGGTTGTGTTCGGGTAAATAACCTATCAGTTTTCGTACCTCCAAACTATCTTCCAATATATCAATGCCACACACACTAACAGATCCACTTGTAGGAGGAATGTAGGTGGTAATTATTTTCATTAAAGTGCTTTTACCCGCACCGTTAGGACCTAAAAAACCTACTATTTCTTTATTTTTTACTTCTAATGAAACGTTATTTAAAGCCTGTTGAGCTCCATAAAATTTAGATACGCCATTAACTATGATAGACATAATCTGATATTACTTTATTTTTAAGTGACATTACTTATTGTAATCCCAAGTTTCCATAAATTTGGTAGTGTATTTACCAGCAATAAAATCGGGGTTATTCATTAACTTTAAATGAAATGGAATGGTGGTTTTTATTCCTTCAATAACGTATTCGCTTAAAGCTCGTTTCATTTTAGAGATAGCCTCTTCACGTGTTTGAGCAACGGTAATTAACTTTCCAATCATACTATCATAGTTTGGAGGTATGGTATAACCGCTGTACACGTGCGAATCTACCCTAATGCCATGCCCACCAGGTGTATGTAAATTGGTTATTTTTCCGGGCGATGGTTTAAAGTTGTCAAATGGATTTTCGGCATTAATCCTACATTCTATTGAGTGTAATTGCGGAAAATAATTTTTACCGCTAATAGGAACGCCTGCCGCTACTAGTATTTGCTCACGTATCAAGTCATAGTCAATTACTTCTTCGGTAATTGGATGCTCAACTTGAATACGGGTATTCATTTCCATAAAGTAAAAATTGCGGTGTTTATCAACCAAAAACTCAACGGTGCCAACGCCTTCGTAGCTGATTGCTGCGGCTGCTTTAATGGCTGCTGCCCCCATAGCATCTCGTAATTCGTCAGTCATAAATGGCGAAGGAGTTTCTTCCATTAATTTTTGATGACGGCGTTGTATAGAACAATCTCTTTCGCTTAAATGACATACCTTTCCGTGGGCATCGCCTACTATTTGAATTTCAATATGTCTGGGGTCTTCTATGTATTTTTCTAAATACATGCCATCGTTTCCAAAGGCTGCTTTTGCCTCTTGAGTGGCGCTGCTCCAAGCTGCATCAAAATCTTCATCTTTCCAAATAATACGCATCCCTCGCCCGCCGCCGCCAGCTGTAGCTTTAATGATAACAGGATATTTTATTATTTTAGCTAGTTTTTTACCTTGTTCTGCATTTTCTAACAAGCCATCAGAGCCTGGTACACAAGGCACACCACATTTTTTCATGGTATCTTTAGCATTACTCTTATCCCCCATTTGGTTAATCATTTCGGGCGATGCGCCAATAAATTTGATTTGATTTTCTTTACAAATTTGAGAAAACTTGGCATTTTCACTCAAAAATCCGTAACCAGGGTGAATAGCATCAGCATTGGTAATTTCGGCAGCTGCAATAATATTGGGCATGCTTAAGTAACTGTCTTTGCTGGGTGGTGGACCAATACAAACAGCCTCATCTGAAAATTTAACGTGCAAGGATTCTTTATCCGCAGTAGAATAAACAGCCACCGTTTTGATACCCATTTCTTTGCAGGTTCTTATTATTCTGAGGGCTATTTCGCCTCTATTGGCTATTAAAATTTTTTTAAACATATTTTAGATGCTAATTTAAATGGTTAAAAAATTTAGCTAGGATCTATTATAAACAATGGTTGATCGTACTCTACAGGGGTGGCATTATTTACTAAAATTTTAACTACTTTACCTTTTACTTCGCTTTCAATTTCGTTAAATAATTTCATGGCTTCAATAATGCAAATTGGTTTTCCAACTGTTATAGAATCGCCTTCTTTTACAAATGCAGGTTTATCTGGACTAGATGAGCTATAAAATGTACCTATCATAGGTGATTTTATAGTTATATGATTTGGGTTGCTTCCTTCTGTTGTTGGTGTTGCTGTTTGAGATGTAGTTGGGGCAACAGTTGCAACTGGAGCAGAAACTAGAGTTTGCTGAGGTATTGCCATAGGCGGTTGTTGCGTCAAAAAAGTACCCTGCTGTTTATTGCCGGTACGAATAACGATTTTAACCTCTTTAGTTTCTAACTCAACTTCGTTTACACCACTTTTTGATACAAACTTTATTAAATCTTGAATTTCTGCTAATTTCATTTTTTGAATAAATTAAATTTTTGAGAAACAAATGTATTATAATATTGAGGCAAATATTACTTTTTTGCAATAAAAAGATAAAAAAACGATTTTTTTTGCTTTAATTTGGCTATAATGGAGCTTAAATTATTGTTTTTTTTCAGTGCTTTATTACAATTCACTAACTTTCAATTTTTCAGCATTTTCTGCGAATTGTAAAGCGTCTATCATTTGCTGAATGTAACCATTTGTAAATTTGGTGAGGTTGTAAAGATTTAGTTTTTGAAAATAGGCTAACAAACGTTCAAATAGTTGAAGTATTTCCTCTTCAAATTCTGTATTATAAACACCACCAAAAACCGATCTCTAAAAACTAATTTTTAGAACCCACCTAAAGTTAGATTGCTTAAAAATGAGACGGGACAAAAAAATAAAATAATTATCACAATAAATTAACTCTTAAGTAAATTTTTAAAAAGCCCCCTTACGTAATTTTTTAATTGTAATATTACAAGCATGTTAGCACTCAAATACAAAAATCATATTATCACTATTTTGTCAATAAGTGTTGTTGTAGGATTAATTTATGTGTTTACAACTTTATGCGTTTACCTAGTTATTTCGATGATTTTAACCCTAATTGCTAGCCCAATAGTTACTCTTGTAAAAAAACTAAAGTTTAAAAATCAAAAACTATCGTCAGGTTTAACGGCATTTATAGTGATGTTGCTGTTGTTTTTTATTGTATATATTTTTGCTATAATTTGTATTCCATCTTTGTTTAATGAACTATCAATCATATTAGAGTTAAGTTACAAAGATTTAATTCATGAACTATTTACTTCAAACGCTTCAATAAGTAAGTTGTTGTTACAATACGGAAACGAAAAGGAACTTATTGCTTTAATAGAAAAAAATTTCTCTAAACTTTCAAACTACAACAATTTAACTTATATAATTAATAATACCTATTCTATTATGGGCAGTTTGGTAGGTGGTATTTTTTCAGTTTGTTTTATTACTTTTTTTTTTATAAAAGATCAAAAATTAATTTCACAAAGCATCTTACTGTTTACACCAACAAACTATACCATTCAAATGAATAAATTAATTATCACATCTAAAGCGATGATGAGTCGTTATTTTATAGGATTGTTAATTGACGTTTTTTTTGTAGGATTTGTTGTTGGATCATCATTATGGGTTGCCGGTATTAAACACGCTCTATTAATTGGCACTATAGCTGGCTTATTAAATATTATACCATACATTGGGCCTTGTATATCTATTATAACTGGAGTGATGTTATCTATTTGTAATTTAATTGTTGCCAATCAATTTGAACAAGTGCCACATACTGTAATAATTACGACAACTATTATTGCTTCCGTATATCTCATAGATGCTATTATAGTTCAACCTTATATATTTTCAAATACTGTTAAAGCGCATCCGTTAGAGCTTTTTGTGGTAACTATTATGGCGGGTAAAATAGGTGGTATTTTTGGAATGATTATTGCAATACCTGTTTATACGCTGTTGCGTATTACATCAAAAGTGTTTTTAACAAATTATAAGTTTTTTAAAGAAGTAAGTAAAAATGTTTAGGTTAAAATCTACTTGTCTGTATGAATAGATTAAAGGCATATATTAAAACAAGTTAGCATTGTAGTGTTAATAATTAGAGGTACTGTTTTTAATAAAAAAAACATAACTTTGTCGTTTATTCATCATAACCAAATTACTTAACGTGCTTACTAAATTTAATTGTTTTTTGTTTTTTGTTTTCACAACTGTTTTTTTAAAAACTAGTGTTGTTGCTCAAACAACAAATGCACCTTATTCGCCAGCACCAACAGCCTCATATTGTACAAATTACCCTATAGATTTAGTGATGACCTCACTTATACCAACAATTCAACGTTTAACTATTTCACCAACTTTACCAACAGGTGTTACTATGAATTTTCTTAATGGTAATATATTGGGTATTCCAACAAATCCAACCCCTCATACAACTTATACAATTCAAGTAAACAATATGGTTTCATCTACAGTAGTTCAAACGTTTACTATTGCATTTGGTGTCTATGCGTTTCCTAATGCCATGCCAGATTTTACTTATTCGATTGATAAAAATGTATCTGCCAGTATTTCGGGTGCAGTTGTGGGTGCTCCGCTAAGCTATTTATGGAGTTTTGGGGAAGGTGATGCTACATCAACTGATCCAAATCCTGTTTATACCTATACTGCTTCTGGGTTAAAAACCATGATGTTATCTGTAACAAATTCATTAGGTTGCACCACACGTAAAGTAAAAAGGATAAATGTGTTAGGCTCTATTTCATATCCAATTTTTTCGCAATCTGTATATTGTGTTGGGCAAAAATTTCCTACAATATCAGTTTTTTCATTCTCTCCTAGCCCTTATGTGAGTACTTTTGCAGGAAAAAATGGAATTAGTGGTGATGTAGTTGGCCTCTTGAAAGATGCACTATTTAATAGGCCCATAGGAATAAAACCAGACCCATATGGAAATATCTTTATAACAGATGCTGGTACCAACAAAATTAAAAAAATTACACCTGAAGGTTTCGTCACTCTTTTTTCAGGTGGCGGATTTGGGGGATCTTTTAATAGAGCTGAAGATGCGAGATTTAATAAGCCAACTTATATGGAATTAGACGGATTAGGAAATTTATTGGTAGTTGAGGATCAAACGCATATAATAAAAAAAGTATCCCCTACAGGTAGTGTAAGTCTACTTGCTGGTGATGAGACAAATGGTAGTGGATATATGAATGGCAATGGAAATGTCGCACGACTCAACGTCCCTTACGATTTAATGAAAAATATAGATGGTAATCTTTATTTAGCCGATGGCAATAATCACGTTATTAGAAAAATCACTCTTAGTGGTGATGTTACCCTTTTTACAGGTAATCCAGGGCTTTCAGGTTTCCCACCTACCAATCTAAATAGTCCTAGAGGAATATCAAAGGATTCTGTAGGGAATCTATATGTTTCTTGTGGTGATTCTCCACTAAATGCATCTATTGTAAAAATTACACCTACTGGAGTAATGTCTACATTATTAAAAACTAATGGTGATGGTGACCAGGTAGGGCCAGCAGCAACTGTAAAATTTGGTTTACCCACCAGTAATGTGTATGATAAATTAACAAATTCACTTTTATTTGTAGATCACGTTACACATAAAATTAAAAGTCTAAACCTAACAAGCAATATACTCTCTATTTTTGCTGGCCCGCCTGCTGGCGATGTTAATCCTGGTACAGCTAATGGAATTGCAACTGATGCTCGGTTTAATACCCCCTATTTTATGACTATGGATGACAATGGTGTTTTATTTATTAGTGATGTTGGCAATAGTTCTATTAGGATGATAACCCCAAAAATTACCTATACAGCTAATCCTAACTTACCAGCAGGTATAGTTTTAGACCCTATCACAGGAGTAATCTCAGGTACTCCTACCGTTTTTGCGCCCTTAACAACATATTCTATTATAGCCAAAAATGGTTATGGTGCGATGACTTCAACCACCTTAATGTTTAGTTGTAACGAAAACCCCTATGCGGAATTTACGGAAACCTTAACTTGTGGTAATGAATTAAATATAACCAATTCAAGTACTGTAGCTAACATGCCACCTACCTATCAATGGGATTACGGTGAAGTTGGGGGTACATCAACTGCAACCAATCCAGCAACTTATATTTATACTACTAGCCCAGCTACTAAAACAATTAGTTTAATTGTTACAAGCTCGTTAGGATGTAGTACTTCCAAAACCAAAACATTAAATGTTTTAGTTGCTACAACAGTAGCTATTTCTCCAAACACCGCAACCATATGTTTAGGTAATTCAGTTACTTTATCGGCTTTTACTAACTCTATTGGCGGAATCTATAGTTGGAGTCCTTCAGGTTTAACCACAAGTATGGTGGTAGTGAATCCCTCTATAACAACAACCTATACAGTATCATATAATATTGCTGGTTGTATAAAAACTGCAACAAGTTTAGTAACAGTTAATCAAATGACAGTTGGTATTTTGCCAAGTTCGCCTTCAATTTGTATTGGTAATACTACTAGTTTAAGTGCTTCTACTAATAGTATTGGTGGTATATATAGTTGGAGTTCTACGCCAGCAAGTACAGTTAACGCTGTTGGAAATAACCCATCTGCTATTGTAAGTCCAAATAGCTCAACCACTTATACTGTTAATTATACTTATAATGGTTGTATAAGAACCGCTACTAGCACTGTTTCTGTTAATCAAATGACGCTTGGTTTAAGTCCTGTTACTACATCTATTTGTATTGGTAATACTACTAGTTTAAGTGCCTCCACTAATAGTATTGGTGGTGCCTATAGTTGGAGTTCTACACCGTC
>JAVKLI010000045.1:0-15911 GCA_031539425.1 Bacteroidia bacterium | reverse complement strand
TCATCGTCAAACAATCCTTTTTTCCCTTTAGATTTATAGTAACATGCCTTCATTTTATTGATGTATTTATAGTGCAAATATAAAATTAACTACCTGACATTCATATAATTAAATTAATATATGATTACCGAATTTATCAATATTTAATTTATAGAACTCCCCTATATATATTAAGTAATTCTAGAAAAACAGGGTATTCAAATTTTAGACCTTATATTATAAAATTTTCAAAAGAGACTGGGTATCTCAATAGCAACTCTGTTGATTATATGTAATTAAATGAAATACTTACAATTAATTCCATTAACAATGATAATACAACCCTCTCCGTGTACCCCAACCCTTTTACCAATCAGCTCTTTGTAAGTAACATGCAAGAGGTAAAAATCTTGCAGTTATTTGATGTGCTGGGCAAAAAAATAAATATTGAGGTGCAAGGTAATGTTATATTTAACCGAACCCAACTTGCCAAGCGGTATGTACTTTTTAAAGGTGCAGCTTAAAAATGGAGCTACTATTACGCAAAAGGTATTGAGGGAGTAATAAATTAAAAAAAAAGTATATTTTATTATTTTACGCCTGAGCCGTTGGCCCGCCAAAGCTTAGTGGGAGGGCGTTTACTTCTGTATCTTTTATTTTACCATGAGCTTGCTCAAATCGTAATACATTTTCTGTAAGGGCTTTCATCAATCTTTTAGCGTGTTGTGGCGTAAGTATAATACGAGATTTTACTTTGGCCTTTGCTACTCCAGGAACTACTTTTATAAAATCTACAATAAACTCTGCTGGCGAGTGGGTTATAATAGCAAGGTTAGAATAAATACCTTCAGCAATTTCTTCGGTAAGCTCTATATTTAATTGGTTATCTTGATTTTGATCTTCCATAAAATGTATGATTTAATTCGGGTTATTAAATTTTATTGAGCACTCCATTGTTCCATATAATCGGCTACTTTTCTTAAAAATGAACCGCCTAAAGAGCCGTCTACTACACGGTGGTCATATGATAAACTCAAAAACATAAAATGCCTAATGCCTATCATATCGCCATCGGGAGTTTCTATTACAGCTGGTTTTTTCTTAATAGTACCAACAGCTAAAATGGCCACTTGGGGTTGTAATATAATTGGGGTTCCCATTACATTTCCAAAGCCGCCCACATTCGTAAGTGTAAAGGTACCATCTTGAATTTCATCTGGTGTTAATTTATTGATGCGTGCTCTGGCTGCCAAATCATTAACCGATTTTGTAAGTCCCACTAAGTTTTTTTGATCAGCATTTTTTATTACAGGTACTATTAAATTGCCTGTTGGTAAGGCTGTAGCCATACCTATGTTTATATTTTTACGTTTTATAATTTTTGTACCTGATGGATCTACCGAAACGTTAATCATTGGAAAATCCTTAATAGCCTTGGTTACAGCCATAATAAACATAGGCGTAAAAGTGATTTTTTCACCTTCTTGTTTTTCAAAAGATTTTTTATTTTTCTCTCTCCAGTTAACTAGATTGGTTACGTCTGCTTCAACAAATGAGGTTACGTGCGGTGAGGTGCGTTTGCTGAGTACCATGTTTTCAGCTATAATTTTACGCATACGGTCCATTTCTATAATTTCATCACCACCGCTAATAGATACATATGGGACTTTAGGAGCTGCTGCTGAAGGTGCCACAGATGCTGATGTTGTTGGTTGGCTGGGTGTATTTGATGTGGTGGTGCTTTTATTTTTAAGGTAGTTTAAAATATCGTTTTTAGTAACTCTATTTTCTGAACCAGTTCCGGTAATAGCTTCTAGTTCAGCCACGCTAATCCCCTCTTCTTTGGCAATATTTTTTACAAGTGGCGAATAAAATTTATTTGATTCTGAATAATTATTTTGAGATGCAGGAGTACTAATAACTTGGCTCACCATTACAGGTTCTGGCTTTGCTATAACTGAAGATGGTGCGGCTACTGGCTCTACTTTTGTAACAGCTGCTGCATCTGATGATATAACGGCTATTACTGTGCCTACTTGCACTACATCATTTTCATTAAATAATCTTTTAACTAATGTTCCTTCAAATGGAGATGGTACTTCGGTATCTACCTTATCTGTTGCTATTTCTAAAACGGTTTCATCTAATTTTACAAAATCACCTTCATTTTTAAGCCATTTTATAATGGTTGCTTCTGCAACACTTTCACCCATTTTAGGTAATAAAATTTCATACTGAGCCATATTTCCAAGTTTCAATTAAAAAAAACAAAAATAACCGATTAAACCTATCAAGCAAAAATATTATTTATGTACTCATATCTTGTTTGCTATTAAATAAACTAAATTTGAAGCTATCTTTTAAACCACTAAAGAAGTTATGATTAAAATAGGAAATATTGAATTAGGCGATTTTTCTGTTTTATTAGCGCCCATGGAAGATGTAAGCGATCCACCATTTAGATATGTTTGTAAAATGCATGGGGCCGATGTGATGTATACCGAATTTATTAGTAGCGAAGGACTAATTAGAGATGCCATAAAAAGTAAAAAAAAACTAGATATTTTTGAATATGAGCGTCCTATTGGTATTCAAATATTTGGTGGCGATGAAGAAGCGATGGCCATGTCGGCACAAATTGTAGATGCCGTAAACCCAGATTTGTTAGATATAAACTTTGGTTGCCCTGTAAAAAAAGTAGTTTGTAAAGGCGCTGGCGCTGGCGTACTTAAAGATATTCCACTAATGATAAAACTAACCAAAGCTGTTGTAAAATCAACCAAACTACCTGTAACTGTTAAAACCCGATTAGGCTGGGATGATAGCAGTATTAATATTATGGAGGTAGCCGAAAGGCTTCAAGATGTTGGTATTCAAGCCCTTTCTATACATGGTAGAACCCGCACGCAAATGTATAAAGGCCATGCCAATTGGGAACCTATAGCCCGTGTAAAAAATAATCAACGCATTAAAATTCCCATATTTGGCAACGGAGATATTGATACCCCACAAAAAGCATTAGAATATAAAAATAAATATGGCGTAGATGGTATCATGATAGGCCGCGCTAGCATTGGTAACCCTTGGATATTTAATGAGATTAAATCTTTTGTAACGCATAAAAAACTAATAGATGCGCCAACCTTACAGCAAAGAATAGAAGTGTGTTTAGCCCATTTTGAAAAATCAATACAATGGAAAGGCCCTAAATTAGGGGTTTTAGAAATGAGACCCCATTATTCCAATTATTTTAAAGGAATTCCCAATTTTAAAAGTATACGAATAGAATTGGTAACTACCAATGAAATAGATACCATTAAAACGCTTTTAAATAATATTCCTCAACTTATTACCCACTAGCATGAATTATATACAATATATATTTTTGGTAACCCCCGTTAACCCAGGATCTGAAATATTAATAGCTCATTTATCCGAATTAAATTTTGAAAGCTTTGTAAATACAGAAACAGGCTTTGAAGCATACATTCAAAAGCAAAACGAAAATGAACAAGCAGTACAAAATTTACAATTTGAAGCATTTAATTATACCTATACCCGAAAGGAAATAGAACAACAGAATTGGAATGCCTTGTGGGAAGAGAGTTTTAACCCTGTAGAAGTTAATTCAGATTTATTAATACGTGCACAGTTTCATCAATCAAATTCAGCCTTTAAACATCAAATTATTATAACCCCAAAAATGAGTTTTGGCACTGGTCATCATGATACCACCTGGCTTATGTGTTATCATTTATTAAAGAGTAATGTGCAAAATAAAAATGTTATAGACATAGGATCTGGAACAGGCATTTTAGCCATTTTGGCTCATAAACTCAAAGCTTCCCACATAGTAGGTATAGATATTGACGAATGGAGCATCGAAAATGCTAAAGAAAACGCACAATTAAACAATACATCAAATATTACTTTTAAATTAGAAACTATTGAAACTCATATTCAGCAAAACACCTCTTTTGATGTAGCATTAGCCAACATTAATAAAAACACATTACTTAAAGAAAAACAACATTATTATAATATTTTAAAAAATGAAGGTTTATTATTTATAAGTGGATTTTTTAAATTTGATATTTTAGAACTACGTATTGCATTTGAAACAGTTGGTTTTACTTATGTATTAGAAGATATTAAAAATGATTGGGCTACCCTTCAATTTAAAAAAATATAGTAGTTCGTTTATAAATTCGTTTATTTTTGTTCAATAGACATCAACGTAACTATGATAAAAAAGAAAATATCCATAATGACAGCCTGCTACAACGAAGCAGAAAATGTAGACAAACTCATTGCTGCTGTAGAGTATGAATTTTCTAAATTACCTCAGTATGAATACGAACACGTTTTTATAGATAACCACTCAACAGATAATACTGTAGAATTATTAAAAAAACATGCTGCAACAAAAAAATACATTAAAATAATTGTTAATGTTAAAAATTTTGGACACATCAAATCACCTTACCATGGCTTAATGCAGTGTACAGGCGATGCCTCCGTTGCGTTAGTTGCCGATTTGCAAGACCCCCCCCACGTATTACCCGAAATGTTTAAAAAATGGGAAGAGGGGCATAAAATTGTAGCCTGTGTTAAAACAAAAAGCGAAGAAAATTTTTTAATGTACCAACTAAGAGGTTTATTTTATAAGTTATTAAAAAAGTTTTCGCCCAAAGGCAGCGATATTATTCAACAATTTACAGGGTTTGGTTTATATGATAAATCATTTTTAGATGTTGTTAGAAAATTAGATGACCCATATCCTTACTTCCGTGGGCTTGTATCTGATTTTGGACACAATATTTACAGATTAGAGTACACGCAAGCTGCAAGACATGGTGGAAAAAGCAATAATAATTTTTTTACACTTTATGATATGGCTATGTTGGGTTTTGTTAATCACTCTAAAATACCATTGCGAATGGCAGCATTTATAGGTTTTTTTACATCAGTAGTTAGTTTTTTAGTGGCACTTATTTATTTTGCATACAAATTAATTTTTTGGCACGAATTTCAATCCGGAATGGCACCTTTAGTAATAGGCGTATTTTTCTTTTCATCGGTTCAATTATTTTTTATAGGAATAATTGGAGAGTACATTGGTGCTATTTATACTCAAGTAAAAAAACGCCCATTGGTGGTGGAAAAAGAACGGATTAATTTTTGATGCGTATTTTACCATGCAGATAGTTAAAACAAATTTTGAAGGTTTATTTATAATTGAAGCAAATCTATTAGAAGATTCTAGAGGTAGATTTACAAGATTGTACTGTGAAAAAGAATTTAAAAAGCTAGAACTTGCAACTTCATGGGTTCAGATAAACACTTCATTTAATTTAACAAAAGGAACTGTAAGAGGAATGCATTACCAGTGTTATCCTAGTAAAGAAATTAAAATGATAAAATGTATTCAAGGCAAAATTCATGATGTTGTTATAGACATAAGGCCAAATTCAAAAACATATTTACAACATTTTAAAATTGAATTATCAGCAAATGAAAATATAGCTTTATATGTGCCTGCCGGTTTTGCACATGGTTTTCAAACATTGGAAGATAACTCAATAATTATATACCACCATTCAGATTTTTATGATAAAACATTAGATTGTGCTTTAAATTTTCAAGACCCCTCATTAAAAATTAAATTCCCCTTACCGGTTAATATTATATCAGATAGAGATAGCACACATCCTTTTATTAATGAACACTTTTTTGGCTATACTAATTAAATTTTGACACTAAACTCTTAGTAAAATAAGTAAAAAAAAACACTATCTTTGAAAGGTTAAGGCGTTAAATAAGTAAAACATAACCCCTTTAAAAAACCAAATTTAACATAAAATAAAATTTAAATGAATTGTAGATTTTGTCAAAACAAAATAACGCATCAATTTGCTGATTTAACAAACAGTCCAGCTTCCAACTCTTATTTAACATTTGAGCAATTAAGCAAGCCAGAAATGTTTTTCCCATTAAAAGTGATGGTATGCGAAAAATGTTTTTTAGTCCAAATAGATGAATTTAAAAAATCATCGGATATTTTTAATGACGATTATGCCTATTTTTCTTCATATTCAAGTAGCTGGTTAAATCATTGTAAAAAATATACCGACACCATGTTATCTAAGTTTGGATTTAACCATAATTCATTAGTAATAGAAGTAGCGTCAAACGATGGTTATTTATTGCAATATTTTAAAGAAAAAAACATACCTGTATTAGGTATTGAACCAACTTCTAATACTGCCGCTGTGGCTATTAATAAAGGAATTTCAACTGTTATAGATTTTTTTGGAGTAAACTTAGCTAAAAAACTTGCAGCCGAAAATAAAAAGGCAGATTTGCTTTTGGGGAATAATGTTTTAGCGCATGTGCCCGATATAATGGACTTTGTAGTGGGAATGAAAATTTTATTAAATGAAAAAGGAGTTATTACAATGGAATTTCCCCATTTATACCAACTCATATTAAATAACCAATTTGATACAATTTATCACGAACATTATTCTTATTTATCATTTACTACAGTTTACAATATTTTTAAAGCCCATCAATTAAGTATGTTTGATGTTGAAGAAATACCTACACACGGTGGCTCATTAAGAATTTATGCAAAACATGATTTAGATAATACTAAAACTATAACTGCTAATGTTGTTAATTTATTAGAAAAAGAAAAAAATGCTGGCTTACTTGATATAAACTATTATTTAAACTTTCAACCTATTATTGAAAAAATTAAAAATGATTTTTGGGAATTTTTAATCATACAAAAAAAAGCCAATAAAAAGCTGGCTGCTTATGGAGCTGCTGCAAAAGGAAATACTTTAATAAATTATTGTGGAATTAAAAAAGATATGATACAATTTGTGGTTGACGCTAACCCTGCAAAACAGAACAGATTTTTACCCGCAAGTCATATACCCGTTGTAACAGAAGAACAAATTAAAAAAGAAAAGCCTGATTTTATAATTATTTTACCTTGGAACATTAAAGATGAAATAGTTTCTCAACTTAACTATATCAAAGAGTGGGGGGGGCGTTTTGTGATTCCAATTCCAGAATTAATTGTGATTTAAAAATGCAATTAATGAAAATATTAATCACAGGATCTACTGGATTTATCGGGAACCATGTTATTAATCAATTATTACATAGCAATTTTGAAATAATTGCAATGGTTAGAGATGCCGAAAATACTGAAGTAAAACCATGGTTTTCAAAAGTTACTTTAGTAAAACACACCATTGGAAATGATCAAGAAAAAAATTTATTTAAAAAATTTAATAACCCCAATATTTGTATCCATTTGGCATGGGGCGGATTAGATAATTTTAAAAGTGATAAACATATATATGAAGAGTTACCCAAACATCAAGCATTTTTAAGTAATTTAATTCAAAACGGACTTAAAAGTTTAACCTGTGTAGGTACATGCATTGAATATGGAATGAAAGAAGGTGAACTTTTTGAAACAATGGAGTCAACCCCAGTATTTGCGTACCCAATAGCAAAAAATCAACTAAGGATAAACATTGAAAAATTACAGAATAAACACACATTTGATTTTAAATGGTTGAGACTATTTTATATGTTTGGTAAAGGGCAAAATCCAAAATCTATTTTAATACAACTTCAAAAAGCTTTAGATAATAATGAAGAAACTTTTAATATGAGTCAAGGCGATCAATTAAGAGACTATTTACCAGTAGAAGAAGTTGCTGAAAAAATAATAAAAATGGCCTTAAAACATAATATTAATGGTATTTTTAACTGTTCAAGTGGTCAGCCAATTAGTGTTAAACAGCTCGTTGAAAATTATTTAGTAACAGATAATAAAAAAATAAAATTAAATTTGGGGTTTTACCCATACCCAGATTATGAACCGAAACAATTTTGGGGAAATGCTGAAAAAATAAACAAATTAAATCTAAATATAAAAATGAATCCAATTGAACAATTTAAAAAAGATAAAGAATTATTAATTGACAGTTACGCAAATAATAAGGAGTTAAAACAAGCAGCTGAACAATTTAATATTATTTCTAATAAAGAAAAGTACTCCTATAATTTTTCATGGATGGGCAGACCCATCATTCAATATCCACAAGATATGGTAATGATGCAAGAATTAATATGGGACATAAAGCCAGATTTAATTGTAGAAACAGGAATTGCACACGGAGGATCATTAATTTATTATGCATCTATAATGGAATTAATTGGCAAAGGTGAAGTGTTAGGTATTGATATTGATATTAGAGAGCATAATAAAAAAGAAATTGAAGCACACCCAATGTCAAAACGAATTAAAATGATTCAAGGATCTGCAATAGATAAAAATATTGTAGACCAAGTAGCAAAACATGTAGAAGGTAAAAAAACAGTGATGGTATGCCTTGATTCAAATCACACCCACGACCATGTATTAGAAGAATTAAAACTATATGCACAGTTTACTTCTGTTGGTTCGTATTGTGTAGTATTTGATACCATTGTAGAAGATATGCCAAAAGGCATGTATGATAGAAATTGGGATGTAGGTAACAATCCAAAAACTGCTGTTTTTGAATTTTTAAAAACCAATTCTAATTTTAAGATAGATAAAAGTATAGATAACAAACTATTAATTAGTGTAGCACCAGATGGTTATTTGAAAAGAGTGCAATAATTTATGATAGAAAATCCACTTGTAAGTATATGCATTCCTGTTTATAATGGTGAAAAGTATATTCAAGAGACCATTGACTGTTGTTTAAATCAAACATATAAAAATATAGAAATTATAATTTGTGATAATAATTCTACTGATAGAACATTAGATATTATAAATTTAAATTCTGACCATAGAATAAAGGTTTCTAAAAATAATACGAACATAGGCTTAAAAGCAAATTTCATAAAAGTTTTAAGTTTAGCAACAGGAAAATATATTGGCTTTTTAGGAGCGGATGATTGGGTAGATAATTTAGCAGTTGAAAAATCAGTTAAAGTTTTTGAAAGTAGTGAAAATCAAAATGTTGTTTTAACTAATACGTATATAAAAGTTATTAATGATGTAGGCGAACAAGTTTTTGTTAAAACATTCTTTGGATTTTCTGGAAAAATTTCAAAATTTTGGAGTATTAGATCTAATTTTTTATACGGTTCAAATATCATTGGAGAGCCAAATGGATCTTTTTTTAAAAAAGAAATATTTGATAAAGTTTTGATTTCTGATTTTAAAAATGCCAATATGTGGGTAATAGATTTAGATATTAAACTAGAGCTGTTATTACACGGCGATTCCTATATGATAAATGAAATTTTAGGTGGATTCAGAATTTCAGCACAATCAACTAGTAATAAAGAGCTTAGGTTTCAACAAGCAAAATTATTTAGACAATATGCTTTAAATATTTATAGAGATAAAAGATATAAATTATCATTTTTTTGGGTAATTACTGCAACTATTAATTCTTTTATTTTACAAATTATTAGAAATTTATTTTATATTTTTTTAATAAATAAAAAAACATCTAATTAGAGTAATATTTAGCAATTTTAAATGTGAACGACATGAGTCAGTTTTATGCCAATTGGCTTTTTTGTACCGGATTAAAAAAGTTTAGTTTTTAAGTCTGCAATAAAATTTAAATTACATAATATTTAATCTAAAAATTTTGATTACATTTTCCAAAAAAAATCAACTAAGCCATTTTAATAATGCAAAATATTTCAGATATAGAATTATCAGTAATTATTCCAATATATAACGAAGTAGATAACATTCCTGAATTATATAATCGCTTAAATAAAATTGTAAACTTAGTATCTAAAACCAACGAATTAATTTTTATTAATGATGGTAGTAAAGACAATTCATTAATGATAATAAAACAATTAAGTATTGAAAATAAAAACATCAAATTTATTAATTTATCAAGAAACTTTGGCCATCAAATAGCAGTTTCGGCTGGTTTAGATTTATGTAAGGGAAATGCAGTAGTAATTATAGACGCAGATTTGCAAGACCCGCCAGAATTAATTAAGGACATGATGAAGAAATATCATGAAGGGTATGATGTGGTTTATGCAAAGCGAATTAAACGTAAAGGTGAATCATGGTTTAAAAAAATGACAGCCAAAATTTTTTACAGAATCTTGAAAAAAATTACTTCTATAAATATACCAGTAGATACAGGAGATTTTAGATTAATCAATCGAAAAATTGTAGATTGTTTAAAACAAATGCCAGAACAAAATAAATTTTTGAGAGGTCAAATAGCTTGGTTAGGATTTAAACAAACCTTTATTGAATTTGAAAGGGAAGAAAGAAAACGTGGTACAACAGGTTATCCTTTTAGCAAAATGTTAAAGTTTGCATTGGATGGAATTACCTCATTTTCTGATAAGCCTTTAAATTTTGTTACTCAAGCAGGTATTGTTGTTAGCCTACTTTCTTTTATCGTAATTATATATTCTTTATATGGATATTATATAAATGGTAAAAATATTACCGGTTGGACGTCAATAATTATAAGTGTTTTGTTTTTAGGAGGTGTACAACTTATATCAGTTGGTATTATTGGTTTATATATTAGCAGAATTAATAAAAACATAATTAATAGACCCTTATATTTAATTCAAGAAACTAATTGTTAACTGCAAATAAAAAAATATAAAAGCATCGTAATATTTATTAAATATGGGACTAATTAATAATTTAGATAATAATAATATGCAGCATACTTTTGAAGCCAAATTAAAAAACATCATTTCAATTATTTTATGGGGTTTTATTATTGCGGTTGTTTATCATTTTTTTATACAAGGTTTTTTATTACATAAAGAATATCCTCACAATACATTTTTGTTTTTATCACAAGATAGATTTAATGACTTCTATAATATGCTTCCGATATGTAGAAAACTAAACCCTTATTTTGAAACCGTTCATTTTTTTACAAGTAATTATTTCCCATTATTAAATGTACTATTTTGGATGTTTTCTTTATTCAATAAAGATTTTGCCTTTTTTTTATTCTTAGTATGTTTTGTGATAGTAGCTTGGAAATTATGTTCTAACTTTTTAATAAATAAGTTTAAAAATAAAATAGAATTACATAAAACTGTTTTTATTTTACTATTTCTAAACTATGGCTTTTTATTTGCTTTAGATAGAGGAAATAGCGAATTGTATTTGTTTTTATTTGTTGGGCTATTTTTATATGCGTATAATAATAAAAAATATCATTTAGCAGCTTTATATTTAGCTATTGCATCGGCATTTAAATTGTATCCATTATTATTTATACTATTATTTATATCAGAAAAAAAGTATAAGGAATTAGCTTATACTATATTTTACTTTATATTATTTACATGTATTTCTTTATTACTATTTAAACAGGGGTTTGAACTTAATTTGATACATGTTTTAAATGGATTTGAATTAAAAAATTCTCAACTTTCTAACCTTCCTTTAGAAAATAATAATTATTTTATTCAAGGAAGTAGTTTATTTAATGCTTTTAAAATACTACTCATAAAATGTAGAATTAACATTAAAGACATTTATAGTACATATATAAACATTACAATTATTATAACGCTTATTGCTAGCATATACATTATTTTTATTGAACAAAAATTATGGGTAAAAGCCACAATTATTACTTTACTAGTTATTTTATTACCACATATTTCTGGAGATTACAAACTAATTTTATTAATCCCATGTATATTACTTTATTTAATAGAAGATAATGTTCAATCCGTTTCACGCATTAATTATAAATTAATCTCTGTATTACTAGGTATTTTAATAATTCCAAAGTCATACATATACTTCGATAAATTAATTAGTATTTCATCTAATAAACCCGACATACCAATTTCTAATATTATAAATCCACTTATTATGTTGTATCTCATTTACATATTAATAAAACATGGAATTAAAATACAAAAGATAAATTTTAAATTTTTTAATACTCAAATTAAAGCACATTTGTTGGCATTAAAAGCAGATATAAAATATGTTATTTTAATTTTTTGTTTAATGAGCCTTTGTGGATTTTATAGCTTTAAAGTAACCAAAGCAAATAATATATACAAAGATATAGTAAATGAAGCCGAACAGGCAACAGCAGTAAATGAAACTAATAAGGCTATAAGTTTATATTCAAAAGCATATTATTTAAACCCTTTAAGATTACATTTATTAAATAAAATTTCTGAACTATATGCAGCTACAAATCAATTAGACTCAGCTTTTTCTGTAAATCAACGCCTATTAAAATTACAACATAATAATCAACCGGCATTAATTCAAAGTTTAAATATTAACAATGCTATTGCTTCAAACTATTTAAATCAAAAAGATTTTACAAAAGCCGTACTATATTTTAATAACGTTATTACAAATTTTACTAAAATTCCATTTAACGAAAACAACAAACCATTTATAATTAATGTACATGTTAATGCGGCCATTTGCAAAATAAACTTACAAAAATGGAAAGAAGCTGATGAGCTATTTAATAAAATACTTGCACTTGACTCTAATAATGAATTTGTAAAAAACAATAGGGCATTTTTAAATCAAAATTTAAAATAAGATATATCAATTTGGTGGTTAAATTTTACTCTAATTCTTTTTTTAAATAATGAGCTGTGTAGCTTGTTTTATGCTTTAATAATTCTTTTAATGTACCTGTAAATAAGACTTCACCGCCGCCTGATCCACCTTCTGGGCCTATGTCTATAATAAAATCAGCACTTCTAATCATGTCCATATTATGTTCTATAATGAGTACCGTATTGCCGGAATTTACCAGTTTATTTAATACTTGAAGTAGTACGTTTATATCTTCAAAATGTAATCCTGTGGTAGGTTCATCAAGGATGTAAAATGTATTACCAGTTCCTTTTTTGGCAAGTTCGGTTGCTAATTTTATGCGTTGTGCTTCTCCACCACTTAGTGTTGTAGCTTGTTGACCAAGTGTAACATACCCTAACCCTACTTCTTTTATAGTTTTTATCTGGTTGTATATACGTGGTAAATGCTCAAAAAATTCACAGGCTTGTGAAATCGTCATATTTAAAATATCCGAGATAGATTTGTTTTTGTATCTTATTTCAAGGGTTTCTCTATTGTATCTTTTGCCATTACAGGCATCACAATTTACATATACATCTGGTAAAAAATTCATTTCAATTGTTCTTACACCGCCTCCCATGCAAGTTTCGCATCTGCCACCTTTTACGTTAAATGAAAATCGACCACTTTTATAACCTCTAATTTTTGATTCTGTAATGTCTGCAAATAAATTTCTAATATCTGTAAATACGTTGGTGTAGGTGGCTGGATTGCTTCTTGGTGTGCGACCAATAGGTGATTGATCTATATTAATAACTTTATCTATATGTTCTAAACCTTCAATTTTTTTATAAGGCAATGAGTTTTTTTCAGATTTATAAAAATGTTTACTTAAAATAGGATATAAAGTTTCATTTATAAGTGATGATTTACCGCTACCACTAACACCTGTAACGCATATCATTTTTGCAAGTGGAAATTCTACAGAAATGTTTTTTAAATTATTTCCTGTTGCTCCAATTATTTTTATTGATTTATTATTTCCTTTTCTAATGCTAGTAGGAATTGTAATTGTTGTAATATTATTAAGATAATTGGCGGTTACAGTATTAGATTGTATCATTTTAAGTGGATGATCTGCCGCAACCACTGTTCCTCCATGTATGCCTGCACCTGGTCCTATATCAATCACATAATCACTTGCCATAATCATATCTTTATCGTGTTCTACTACTAAAACGCTATTCCCTATATCTCGTAATTTTTGTAATGAATTAATTAGTCTTATGTTGTCTCTTTGATGTAAGCCAATGCTCGGTTCATCTAAAATGTATAATACACCAACCAATTGGGTTCCTATTTGTGTTGCTAATCTAATGCGTTGCGCTTCACCACCGCTTAAGGCTTTAGATGTTCGATTTAATGTTAAGTAGGTTAATCCTACATCAAGTAAAAATTGAATACGTGTTTTAATTTCCTTAATAATTTCTGTAGCAATAAGTAATTGATTTTTTGTTAATCGTTTTTCTATGCCTTCAAACCAATGTGCTAATTGAATAATATCCATATTAGAAAGTTGGGCAATGTTTTTAGAATCTATTTTATAATAAAGGGCTTCTTTTTTTAAACGTGTTCCATTACAATCTTTACAATTTATTTTATTTGAAAATCCTTCTATCCATTTTTGTATGGATGGCGAAAAATCTTCTTCAGCTTGTTTGGTTAAATAAGTTACAATTCCATCAAATGTTGTTGGGGTTGAAAACCCATACTCTCCTATTTGCATATTAAACGACTCATTGCTACCGTTAAATAAAACGTTTACTGCTTGTTTTGGAATTTTTTCAAAAGGTGTGTCTAATGTAAATTTGAATTCATTTGCAAGAGCTTCAATTTTTTTAAATATAAGGTTAGATTTATATATTCCAATTGGGGCTATGGCGCCTTTTCTAATAGATAGAGTTGCGTTTGGAACTATTTTATCAATACTAATTTCTGACACCACACCTAAGCCGCTGCAGTTAGGGCAAGCGCCATATGGCGAATTAAATGAAAATAAATTTGGGGCAGGGTCTATGTATGCTATTCCTGTTGTTGGGCACATTAAATGCTTTGAAAATAGTGCCACTTGGGCTTGATGATTAGATTTTGTTTTGGAAATTGTTGCTTTATTTTTTTTGTTTGAAGTTACTGGTACGCTTTCATGTAATAATATCATCACCGTGCCTTCCCCTTCTTTCATAGCTACTTGCAATGATTTTGAAAGTCTTTCTTCTACTCCTTTACTAATTTCTAATCTATCAACAACTAATTCTATATCGTGCACTTGGTAGCGTTGAAGCTTCATACCTTTTATCAGGTCTTTTACTTCCCCATCTATACGCATTTTAGAGTACCCTTTTTTTAAATAACTTTCAAATAGTTCACTATAATGGCCTTTTCGACCTTTTATAATGGGGGCTAGTAAAATTATTTTTTGATAGTTATATTTTTCTAAAATTAATTTTACAATTTGTTCGTTGGTATATTTCACCATTTTTTCGCCCGTAGCATGCGAGTAGGCATCTCCTGCTCTTGCAAATAACAAACGTAAAAAATCATAAATTTCAGTGATAGTTCCAACTGTAGAGCGTGGATTTTTGTTTACTGTTTTTTGTTCAATTGATATTACGGGGCTTAAGCCAGATATTTTATCTACATCTGGGCGTTCCATATTACCAATAAATTGACGTGCATAGCTCGAAAACGTTTCTATATAACGGCGCTGCCCTTCTGCATAAATTGTATCAAAGGCTAAGGATGATTTGCCGCTACCGCTTAAACCAGTAAGTACTACTAACTTATTACGTGGGATGTTTAAACTAATATTTTTTAAATTGTGTACCCTGGCGCCTATAATTTCTATTTGCTCTTCTTGTGATTGCATATCAATTTTGTTCTAAGTACTTTTATAATAATTTAGTAAATAAACAGATAATTTTCATTTACTTATTTGCTATTGCAATAAAATTAGTACTTAATTGTTTAATAGATTTTCTTTTAAATTATATCAACTCTAAATTTCTCTAGATAATTTTAAATAATATCTACTGTTTTATAACTTTTCTAATTTGATAGTTATTTCTGCTTAATGTTTTAAGTGAGTAAATACTGTAGTAAAACCCTATTGCTGGGAATCATAGCGATGCTTTGTATAATCCGCAAATAGAAAAATACACTTTTTCAAATAGAAAAGTACAATTTTTAGGCTTTAAATTTTAATACCCTTTAATATAATTTAAAACCCTTTTAACTTGCGTTAAAAAGGTCTTTGTTATTTATATCATAG
>JAVKLI010000004.1:0-13237 GCA_031539425.1 Bacteroidia bacterium | reverse complement strand
AAGAGCAAATACAAGTAGTAGAAGCTAAATTAAACAACAGGCCACGAAAAAGATTTGGATATTTAACCCCTAAAGAAGTATATTTACAAACAATTAAAAACAAAGGACGAAAAGTTGCATTTATAACTTGAATCCGCCGTTGTTTTTAATTGTTAATGATTGGAAAATATTAAATATTTTTAACCCATGAATTATTGTACCCGTTTTTTTTATTTTTTTTTATTAACACTATTTTATAATAACTTATTTTCTATTGAATTTTTGGGTTCATTAAAATTAGCTAATGGACAAATTATTACCTACAAACTCAATTATACTTTACTATCTAAAGGTAAAATTGAAGGTACCACAATAACGGATTTTAATGGAAAAGATAATACCACCTCTACTATTGAAGGTACATTTAATGCCAAAAAAAATACCATTTCATTTAAAGAAGTTGATAATTTATCTACCAAATCTACCCTTAAAACTAAAGCCTTTTGTTTTTTAAATGTTGAAAATGCGGCTATAAAAAAACAAATGGATAAAACCATACTTAGCGGCAATTTTGTAGCCAAATACGCCGATGGTAGAAACTGTATAGCAGGTAAACTTTATATGATAGCCGCCGATGATTTAAATGAGGCGTTTCAAGAAATAACCAAGTCAAATTTGATAAAAAATAAAGATACTGCTAATATGCTCATTGAAAAATACAATACGCTTTTACAAAGCAGTCAAAAAACAATACTTAAAACAAATGATGTGTATAAAGTAAATTGGATATCTAATAAAATTGAAATTGAAATAGTTGATACTCAAAAACCGGACAACGACCAAGTATCCATATTTATTGACGACGTACCAGTGTTAGAAAATTATTTAGTTACTCAAACAATTAAAACTCTTACAATACCTTTTGTTAATAATACATGTACCATTACCATTAAAGCTATTGATGAGGGAATTCAACCACCCAATACCGCATCATTTACATTAAAAGATGGGGGAAAATTAATACCTGTTATGTCTCAATTAAAAAAAGGAGAAACTACTTTTATTCAATTAAATAAAAACTAAATGCTACTAACTAAAACGCAAAAGCAAAAAACTGTTTTATATCTTTTAATTAGTTTAGCTTTTATAACCTTGGTAGTTTTACCAGCTACTTTTTTTGATCAAGGTAAATCTATTTGCGTTTCTGTATTATTACTCGATAGAGAATGTTATGGTTGCGGTATGACAAGAGCTTTTCAACATATCATTCACTTAGATTTTGAAACAGCTTGGCACTATAATAAAATGTCGTTTATAGCGTTTCCATTGTTAGCGTTTATTATTTTACAAGATGTAAAGCTTTCGTATTGGACAAAATTAAAACAAAACGAAGAGGTTTAATATAAGTTTCTGTATTAATAAGCTCTTCCTGATTTTCCTTCCATATAGTTTACAAAAGCTTTGTTTGATACCCTTACGCCTCCAGGTGTTGGGTAGTTCCCTGTAAAGTACCAATCGCCAGTATTATTTGGGCATGATTGATGGAGATTTTCTACGGTTTGGTATATGATTTGAAGCTCTGCTTTTAAATCTTTTGGTTTAATGAGCTGAGCTATTTTATCAGAAATTTGCTCGTCAGTAAATGAATTATAAATTTCTTTTACAACATTTATCTGTTCTTCTTTTGATTTCTGAAGTTCTAGTTTTGCTTTTTCAAAAATATTATTTAAACTATTTCTATCTTTTTCTTTATTAAGTTCTATGGCTGCATTAAAGGCTACAAACTTTTCTAATACAGACATATCTATACCATAACAATCGGGATAACGAATTTGTGGGGCTGACGAGCAAATGATGATTTTTTTTGGCTCCAATCTATCTAAAATTTTTAAAATGCTTTGCTGTAAAGTAGTCCCTCTTACTATACTATCATCAATTACAACTAAGGTATCGACTTTTTTATTTACTGTACCATAGGTTATGTCATAAACTAAATTTACCATGCTATCACGCAATTCATCAGCAGTAATAAATGTACGCTGGCGAACATCTTTTATGACTACTTTATGTATGCGAGGTTGAATTGAAAGTATGTCTTTGATATTTTGATCAGTAAAATTATTTTTTATTTTTATAATCTCTTCCTGTTTTTTATTTAAAACATATTGATCTAAACCCTCAATGAGACCGCCAAATGCTATTTCTGCAGTATTTGGGATATAACTAAATACGGTATTATTTAAATCATAGTTAATGGCTTTTAAAATAGAAGGCGCCAAGTGTCTTCCTAAATCTTGACGTTCTTTATAAATATCATAATCATTTCCTCTACTAAAATAGATGCGTTCAAATGAGCATTTAGTTAATGATTGCTGCTGTGGGGTAATGTTTTCATCTAGTACTGTTCCATTTTTTTTAATAATAATTGCGTTTCCAGGGGTTACTTCTTTTATCTGTTCTATAGGTACATTAAATACTGTTTGTATAACTGGTCGTTCACTGGCAATTACTACTATTTCATCGTCTTGATATATAAATGCAGGTCTTATTCCGTGGGGATCTCTCATTACAAAGGCATCGCCATGACCTACCATTCCAGCCATTACATAACCACCATCCCATCGTTTGCTGCTTTCTTTTAATATTTTAACTATATCTAAATTGTTTTGTATAGTAGTAGACATATCTGCTGATGATACGCCCTGTTCTTTAAATTTTTTAAAAAGCTCATCATTATTTTTATCTAAAAAATGACCAATTTTTTCCATCAAAATAAATGCATCTGCTCGCTCTGTAGGATGTTGACCTAATTCAATTAACTGTTCTAATAGCTCATCAACATTGGTTAAATTAAAATTTCCTGCCACTACTAAGTTTCTTGATTGCCAATTATTTTGGCGTTTAAATGGGTGGCAGCTTTGTACGGTATTGCTACCAAATGTGCCATAGCGCAAATGCCCTAACATTAATTCTCCTAAAAATGGAATATTATTTTTTTGCCAATTGATATCATTATAATTGGTAGGGTTTTGTTTTTGAGCATTTAAAAACAAATCATTTATTTTAGAAAAAATATCTTGAGTGGCATTAAATTCTGTTGTTCGTAATCTATTGATGTAAGTAGTTCCTGCTGGTGCATCCAATTTGATGGTTGCAATACCTGCACCATCTTGTCCTCTATTCACCATCTTACCCATTAGTTGGTTGGTTTTATGCAACCCATAGCGGCTACTGCCGTATTTATCTTTATAAAATTGTAAGGGCTTTAATAACCTTACTAAAGCAATTCCGCATTCATGTTTTATTATATCACTCATTTTAGAATGGCTGTTAGATTATTATAGTTTCTTATTTCTTCTTTCTTTAATGTTAAAATACTCTATAGCTAGGGCAAATGCTAAAGCTACATAAACGCAGTTTTTATTAAATTCTATATGTTGTTCGTGCGGTAATGATGTATTGTAACAAATTAAAACGGCTTCTATAGCAAGCATAAAGCCTATTACAAGCAAAAAGAAAAGGGCTATCATTTTTATGCCTGAATATTTATTAATAAAGTTGGCTATTTTTTCTGCCATCAACATCATTAAAATCATAGAAATAACAACAGATAAAATCATAATTAAAATAACACCTGAAAGCCCAACAGCGGTTAATACACTGTCAAATGAAAAAACAAAATCTATTAATACAATTTGAAAAATGACACTATTAAAACTTGATTTTCCTTTTAATGTTTTTTTAGATTGATCTGTTTTTATTTTTTGTAATATTTCAAGCCACGATTTATAAATTAAAAACAAGCCTCCTCCAAATAAGATAAGTGATTTCCCTGTTACCCCATAATTTAAAATTGCAAACATAGGGGTAGTAAGCTTAACAAGCCAACCAACAAAAAATAATAATATAATACGAACTAATAAGGCAAATAGCAAGCCTATTGTTCTGCCACTTTTTTGTTGATTTTTAGGGAGTCTATCAACAATAATTGATATAAAAATGATATTATCAATTCCTAAAATTAGCTCGAGAACAGTTAAGGTAAATAAACTAATTAAACCGGCAATTGTAAATAGTGCGGTTACGTCGTTAGACCAAGTATGCATTTATATAGTATGTTTTTATTAAAGTTGGGCGTTTAGTTTGTCTTGTAAAGCACTTTTAGTAGCTACTCCAACATGTTTATCAACTACTTGTCCGTTTTTAAATATTAAAAGTGTAGGTATATTTCTGATGCCATACTGGGTAGATATACCCGCATGTAAATCAACATTTACTTTTCCTACAATAGCTTTAGATTCATATTCTGTATGTAATTCATCTACAATTGGTCCTACCATGCGACAAGGGCCACACCATTCGGCCCAAAAATCTACCAATACTGGTTTTGTTGATTTTAATACGAGTTCTTCAAAGTTAGAGTCTGTTATTTCGAGTGCCATATTTTTGATTTTTATTTTGTGTATTTATATTTAAAATTTTTGCCTATATATTGTGCTTGAGTGCCTAGTTCTTCTTCTATTCTAAGTAATTGATTGTATTTAGCAATCCTATCGCTACGAGATGCAGAGCCTGTTTTGATTTGCCCACATTGTAAGGCTACGGCTAAATCTGCTATAGTGTAATCTTCTGTTTCTCCACTTCTGTGGCTCATTACAGAGGTATAGTTGTTTTTATGCGCTAATTGTACCGCTTGCATAGTTTCTGTAAGTGTACCTATTTGGTTTACTTTAATTAAAATAGAGTTTGCCACTTTGGTATCAATTCCTTTTGTTAAAAATGTAACGTTAGTTACAAATAAATCATCTCCTACTAATTGTGTTTTTGTACCTAATTTTTCTGTTAGTAGCTTCCAGCCTCCCCAATCATCTTCCGCTAAGCCATCTTCTATTGATATGATAGGGTATTTTTTTTGCCAACTACATAAAAAATCTACCATTTCTGATGAAGATAATTTGTCTCCGGTAGATTTTTTAAAATGGTATTTTTTTTCGTCGGAAACATAAAATTCTGATGAAGCTACATCCATTGCTATGGCTATTTCTTCGCCAGGTTTATAACCTGCTTTTTCTATAGCATGCATTACAGCTATAATAGCCTCTTCATTGTTTTTAAAATTAGGGGCAAACCCACCTTCATCGCCTACATTGGTTGCTAATCCTTTTGATTTAAGAACGGTTTTTAAATGATGGAATATTTCTGTACCCATTCTTAAACCTTCACTAAAGCTAGTAGCACCAATGGGCATAATCATAAATTCCTGAAAATCAATTCCATTATCAGCATGAGATCCGCCATTTAATATATTCATCATGGGTATCGGCAATACATTAGCATATGCCCCACCAATGTGCTTATATAAAGGTAATTTTTGAACTTTAGCTGCCGCTTTAGCTGCCGCTAAAGAAACACCTAAAATGGCATTAGCTCCCAAGTTAGATTTGTTAGGGGTGCCATCTAATTGTAATAATAGATTATCTAATGCGGTTTGATCCATAACGGATTTGCCTATAATAGCTTTAGCTATGGTATCGTTAACATTTTTAACGGCATTTAAAACGCCTTTACCTAAGTACTTTGTTTTGTCATTATCTCTAAGCTCTACAGCCTCATGTGTGCCAGTAGAGGCTCCAGAAGGAACTGCAGCTCGGCCTAAAATTCCGTCTGTTGTAAATAGATCTACCTCTACAGTAGGGTTTCCACGAGAATCAAGAATTTGTCGAGCTAATACAGATTTAATTTGACTCATTATATAATATTAAAAAATTGAGAGTTCAAAAATATCAATTTCATTTGTTAAAATTTTTGATTTTGAAAATAATTATTAGAATTTATTTTAAAAATGTTTAAAACTTTAAGAAATAAGTGTTGCTATATTAAACAGTGTAGTATTTTTTTAATTTTTAAATTCATTCAAATTCATACATTTAACTTTGAAATAATTAAAAAATCTTTACAATAAATTGCACGAGTATTACATACAACAATGCTTTAATTTAGCCCAAAAGGGTTTAGGTAAAGTATTATCCAACCCATTAGTAGGTTGCGTTATTGTAAATAACAATACAATAATTGCGGAAGGTTACCATCAATACTATGGTGGACCACACGCCGAGGTTGATGCTTTACAAAAAATTAATACTACAGATTTATCAAACGCTATCTTATACGTTAACCTTGAACCCTGTGCGCACCAAGGGAAAACACATCCGTGCGTAAATGCTATTATTAATAGCGGCATTAAAAAAGTAGTTATAAGCAATATAGACCCCAATCCGCTGGTGCAAGGTAAGGGTATACAGCTATTACAACAAGCCAAAATTGAAGTAATAACAGGAATTTTAGAGCAACAAGGATTGGAACTTAATAAACGATTTTTTACGTTTATTAAAAAACAACGCCCTTATATTATTTTAAAATGGGCGCAAACACAAGATGGATTTATAAGCAAATTACCTGTACCAATCAATAAATCTGAAAATAGTATCAGCTCAAAAGAGCATCAAATAATTTCGCACACATGGCGTAGCCATGAAATGGCTATTTTAGTTGGTTATCAAACAGCTTTGCTTGATAACCCTAACTTAACTACTAGATTGGTAGAAGGAAACAATCCAATACGTGTGGTGATAGATAAACATAATACGTTGCCTAAACACTTAACTATTTTTAATACCGAAAGTAAAACCATTGTGTTTAACGCTTTAATTAACAAAACTCAAAATCATATTCAATTTATAAAAATCGATTTTGATCATTTATTAGAACAATTGCTACATCAACTCTATAAACAAAACATTAGCAGCATCATTATAGAAGGCGGTGCCAAAACATTGCAACAGTTTATAAATCATAATATGTGGGACGAGGCAAGGGTGTACAAATCTGAAACAATAAATTTTAATGTAGGTATTGCTGCACCAGTAATGAATTTAAATAACTCGCAAATCAAGCAAATTGAAGATGGCTTGCTGTATAATTTGCACAATTTATTGTAGGTTATTTTTTTAACATTTACTTTTATTTTGATTTAGTATTTTTAACTAGTTTCGATTTTTTATCATTAAAAAAAAATGTTTAATAAAAAAAATAATCAACATGAAAAAAATTTACACCTACCTATTAGCTACTATAATACTTAGTAATACAATACATGCACAAGTAATAGGGTTTAGCAAAAAAGCACATATCATCAGTGCTGGCATAGAACAAAATGGATTTACTAGATTATTTAATTTAGGAACACCTATTCATGCTAAGTACGAATACTTTTTAACAGATTTATTTAGTGCTGGTTTTAAGGCGGGCTATTATAGATTCTCTATAAACCAATTTATAAATACTGCACAAAACATTCAAACCTATAATTACACAGATATACATACAGGTTTGTTTTCTCAATTCCATTTTTTAAACATAGCAAAGAAAAAAGATAAAAAATTTGATATATATCTTGGCACCAATATAGGAGTTGATTTTCCGTCATTTTATACCTCTAGTAGTGTTAGTTATTTTAGTAATCCCCAATTCAACTCTTCGCTTTACTTAGGTACAAGGGTATTATTTTTTAACAAAATTGGGGCCTTTTTAGAATTAGGTTACAATAATGTATTAAATAATTACTCTTCATTTAATAATTATTATGTTTACTATTATAGTTTAGGAGTACTTTATAAATTTTAAAATAAGTTATTTAGTGATTAACTCTGCAATTATCTCTTCAATCCTTTTTTGCCTTGTGGTTTCTGTTTTTGCAAGCACTAGTTTGTATAGCAACATTTTTTTATTAGACGGACTTAAAGTTTGATATTTAGTGTTAGCGGTTTTATTTTTTTTAAATGCTGCATCTAAATCTTTTGACACAATTAAATCTTCTACTTCGTCTAATATAATCCATGAGCCATTTTGTTTGGCTATATTTATAATTTCTAACCCAGCAGGGTGCATGAGTCCTTGTTTGGTAAGCTCTATAATTTTATTTTTATTTACTTTACTCCACACATTTTTTGGTTTACGTTTTGTAAATCGTTACATGTAACTGTCTTGGTCAATTGGTTTTGCGGTGCTGTCAATCCAACCATAACAAAGGGCTTGATCTACAGCTTCACTCCATGTTATGGATGGCTTTTTAGCTATTTTTTTTTAATATTTTAACCAAATTATTTGTTTTTTATGATGGTGGTTATGAAGCCATTTTGCGCCATTCATCAACACTTTTAGGATAAAATAATTCTATTTCGGTATCTAACATTTTAAAATAAATTATAAAAATTGTATTCAAATCTAATTAAAAAACCATTCGAAGCCGTGCGTACCATATTGCTTGATAATTGAAACCGATAAGCAAAATCTAAACGCATGGTACTATTAAATATAAACTGAATAGAAGGTGCAGCATCTATAAAATATTTATCATTTGAAAGTAATTTTTCTCCTATAAACTCACACATCACATTTAAGTTTGTTTGCTTATAACTGGTGTATTTTAATGGAAAAATCAACTGTCCAAAAGATAAGGTGCCATACAAAGCACTATTAGCTTGCTGTTTAGGAAATTCATTTTTATCATTATCAAATGCTTGAATAAAACTTAAGCCAGAACTTATGGCTAATTTATGTAATAATTGTGTAGCTACAAGTCCAAATTCAGCACCAGTGTTATGGCCAATTAAATTTATTTCTTCTTGATGTATGCTGGCGTTATTATTGCTATACCTTGTAAATGCAGCCATTCTAAAGTGTTTTTGCACATCATCATTATTAAAAAATTTATATTTAATATAAGCCATTCCTCCTTCTGTTACTAGTTCAGTGCTTCTATTACTAATAAACGCGGCAAGGTTTACCATCCATTTGCTGTTAATTCCATACATCAATTCTGGCATCAAATGGTTATTGTAAGCATCCCCTTTACTTTCTTTCATTACAGAGGTCATGCAGCGTAACATTAAATTACCCTTTGCCATATTACTGGCAGACTCTGTGTACACAAATAATTCTTGACTAACACCAAATAGCCCTATTAGCAAGAGTAAAAAAGAAAAAATAAGTTTCATTGTTTTAAAATTTTACAAGGTTAATAATCGAGTTGTTTGTAGAAATTTTATTTTTCTGTTTATATTTTTTGTAATTTTTATTTGATAAAAAATCTTGATTAATAACCATATAAACAGCCTTTGTATCTTGAGATACAAACAACCCATCAATTATATTGTATGTGTAGCCTTGATATTTAAAAGAATTTTCCGTTTCATTTACGATACCATTTGGCGAAAAAATCAATTTGGCTACAGAAAAACCCGCATCAACTAAGGCATCTTTTATTTTAATTACATTTAAATTAACGTTTGGTTTTAATTGAATGATATACGAAGCTGTTTCTACATTTGGTTGAATAGAGTCTATAAAATCTATTTTTTGAAGCCGTTTCATGATAGTTAAGTTGCACATACTGCAGGTAAGTCCGCCGGCTTGTAGGGTTAAGGTATTAATTTGAGATTGAGATTGAAAACCTAACAACATCGTTAGGATTATTAAAAATATGTTTTTCATAATAAGATATAATTTGTTAAAATAATAATTGAGGGTTTAAATGACATTTAAACCGGCTTAAAAATTTGAATATTGAGAGAATAAAAACATAACAGCCCATACTTGTGGCTGTTATACATTGATTTTAAGCTATTTTAGGAATTAAAAACAAACTGTAAAACCCTTTAGAGGTTTTAGTATTGTTGCTATTAAAAAAAGTAGTTTGAGTGTTATAAAATTGAAAATGCTGTGAAGGAATAGTAAAAAACGAGTAATTACAATTAGTATGGGTGCACTTACATTTGCAACCTTTTTCGCTACAAGTGCCCGTACATTTACTTTTTTTAGAAGATTGTATTTTATCTTTTTTACAGCACAATTTTTTCTCTTCTGCTTTAATTCCTTTTTTTGAACAACAATTTTCTTTTTTTACTTCAGATTTACAAGCAAAAACAGGCGTATATAATGCTAGAAAAGTAAAAACAAAAAACAAAAAATATTTCTTTTTAAAAATCATGTTGTTGACGCAATGTAACTTATTTAATCAATTCAAAACTTACTTTTTGTTGTTCCTGTCCGTTTAGGTGTATTGCTAAATGCTGTATACCTTGATAAAACTGGCGTGTGGTTATAATTTTAAAACTTTGATTTTTAGTTATATCTACGGATTGATTTGGCTCAAGTATTCGTTCGCTTATTTTAAACACTTTTTTATTGTGGTGCCCATTTTGTCTTAAGTAATAAATGGCATATTCTAATCTAATTTGCTGTTGTTGTTTAGTGCTATTTGTAATGGTAAATGAAAAGTTTAAATTATTTCCAATTATTACATAAGGGGTGTGTAAATTAAAATTGTCAATTTTTATATTGTCATTTTTATGTAAGTTGTAATATTTTAAAATCTCTGGGTAACCTTGCTTTAAAAGGTTTCTGCAGGCATGTTTTATAATAGCATCTGTTTGTTTGCTTAATCCCTTCCATTGTTTGGCTATTGTTATTACCAGTTCAGGATAATCTTTAGTGATGTCGTTTAAATTATTAGCCACACTTCGTCTAACATATTCTGAAGGATCATTTTTTAAATTTTCTAATATGGGTAATATTGGTTTTGGATTTTTTTTAAACTCGGTCAAGGCTATAGCCCAAGGTAAACGAGGCCTACAGCCTTCGCTTGCTAATCGTCTAATATGTTCGTTTGGGTGTTGAGACCATATTAATAATTGTTCCATTATTTGTTTTGGATACTTTATAATAAACGGGCGGATACAAAATTCGCAACTAGAATAAGGACTTACAACCTCTATTGCTACTATAGATTCTGGTAAATAATCTAACCCAAATACTTCAATATAATCTGATAAAAATGAATACTCTATATGTGATAGTTTAATGTTATTTTTTTGTAAGTGTTTAACTATTTCAATAATTTTTATAGAAGCTTGGGCATAATTACTTGGCATAAATTGGTGTAATACCAATGTGGTGTGCCTTATTCTGGCTTTAAGTTCTTTGTTAAGCCAATCTTTATCAAAAATTAAATTGATAAATTGCTGTTGGTTTATGTTTGGTAATATGAATTTAATCCTTAATAAAAAATCATTGTAAAACGATTTAGTATAAATGTCTTTTAAAAGTAAACTCATAGTTTATAGTTCTAATTTAATGAGCTGTCCTTTACGTTTTACAATGTTTTTATAATCCCACTGTATAGTTTTTGATTTTTGAAGCCAGCGTTTCACATCTGATTCTTTCACTCCCTCTATGGTATTATAAAAAATACCGGCATCTTTAAATTTTCCAGAACCTGGGCTTAGGTGCGGTTCTTCAAAGTCGGCACCGCTCCAAAATAGTAATTTGATACCGTTTTTTTGTTTACTATAGCCCACTATGGGGTTGCCATTAATAAACCACACTGGGTGCCCATGCCATAATTTGTTTTCTGCTTGGGTTAAATAGGTGTTGATGATAACATGTAACAAATTGCAAATTTGTAAATCTACATTGGTTTGTTTTAAATGATATTGTTCTATATCAGTGGTCATTATGTTTAGTTTATTTGTTTTTAGTTCTAATAAAAATCATCACAATAGTTGTTGTAACAATTCCCATCACTATCGAGTCCTATGAGTGTTTCAAGGTACATCCAAACTAAGCCTACAAAGGAAAATATAAGGCGCCATTTTATTTCTATTTTATATGTTTTCATACGTTAATGTTGAAATTCAATTTTACAATTATTTTGCAATCTTATATATATATTAAAATCTGTAAACTTGAGTTTAGTTGATAAAAAAAATCATTTTTTCTTTTGTTAAAATAACACTCAAGATAAATTAAAATTTATAACCCAACTGCATAAACACATTTTGGTAATATGTATAATCTGGCAACAGTAAACTTTGTAAATTACTTGAGCAAATTTTAGCATACCATTTTTGAGAATTGTAGCTACATCCTATGTTTATATTTCCATAAGAAAAACCACCATAACCTATTTGTGTTGAAATAGAAAGTTGATTATTTATTTTAAATTCACTTTCTGCAAACACATACAAATTGTAATTTGAATGAAACATATATCGTCCGCCAGCATAAAATACTACATTTTTAAACCAATTAAATTTATGCATAACTAAAACATTTACAGGCAACGTAGTATAAAAATTATTTTTATTTGATTTGGTTATTTTTTTTAAAACCGTATCACCATTTATTTTAGCTAAAGCAGAATCTGTTAAATCTAAAGTACTTTTGATGGTATACCCTCTAAAATAAACTGTAGTATCTACAGAAATATTTTTAGTATTATTAATCCAATTTATAAAACCAAGATTGGTAACCGAAATAATTAACGAATTTTTATAATGTTTTTTTTTTGTTTTATAATGACCTTCAAAGTATAAATCTATACTACCCCCTACTCCATTAAATTCTAATAAGTTTTGTTTAGCTTGACTGATATAATTTAATTGACCATTGGCGGTTAATTGTATTTCGCTTGCATTGATATTTGTATAAATGCTTGTATGCTTTTTCAATTCAAAATTCATAGAATTTTGTCCATTTAATAAGGCTACCGATACTCCAATATTAGCGCTTGAATCAACATTATGACACAATATGCCAAACTTATACGCTTGAAATTGTAATTGGGTAAACTTTGTTCCACTTAATACTTTAAGTTTATCTACATAGGGTTGATTCCCATTTAAAATCAAATCATAAGCATCTTTTATGTAAACAGCATTTATAAAATTATATTGATTAACACTAATTAAGTAGCTGTATTTATCATTTTTACCAATTAATGCGTGCATGCCATATTGATAGTTATAACCAAAATTATTATTTGTATTTATTTTTGACGCATTGTCTTGCTTAAATTTGGAATCAATATTTCCGCCAAATATAAATTTGTTTATAAAAGCATTACTAAATCCTGAACTTCCTACTTCGTAATTTATTATGGCACCAACATTTTGTTTTGAAATTTGAGAGGACATAAATTCATTAACTACCTGTGATTTCAGTAATGAGCTATAAACCAAGAGGGAATATAAACAGGCAATCAGTTTCATTATATTTTATTGGCGGATTCAAGTTATAAATGCAACTTTTCGTCCTTTGTTTTTAATTGTTTGTAAATATACTTCTTTAGGGGTTAAATATCCAAATCTTTTTCGTGGCCTGTTGTTTAATTTAGCTTCTACTACTTGTATTTGCTCTT
>JAVKLI010000044.1:0-10509 GCA_031539425.1 Bacteroidia bacterium | reverse complement strand
ATCGCTGTATCGCTGTATCGCTGTATCGCTGTATCGCTGTATCGCTGTATTTTGTTCCATAATATTTTAATAGATATATTTAGGTACTTTAACAAATTTTATAAAATATTTCAAATAAAGCTAAAAAAGTTATTAACAATTATTAATAAGGTTGTTTGTTTAAATTCAATATTTAGGTTACAAAGTTTGTTTACAGTGTCTATTTTCTATTAATTACTTTTATATAAATAGCAGCAGTTTATAATTGTTTGTATTTACTTGTATGATTAACCCAAATTAAGTAAAAATCCAACAAATCTCTTCTTTTTTAATTTTATACTTTCTATTTTATTGTAAAATACCTTTAAATTTGTAAACTTGTATTTTACACATTATGTAGTAAAATCAACATTTTACAATCATGAAACACATTCGTAATTTTTGCATTATAGCGCATATAGATCATGGCAAATCTACCCTTGCCGATAGACTCTTAGAATACACCAATACCATATCTAAGCGCGAAATGCAAGCTCAAGTGCTTGATGATATGGATTTAGAAAAAGAACGTGGCATTACCATCAAAAGTCACGCCATACAAATGGACTATACATACAATAATAACAAGTATGTGCTTAATTTAATTGATACGCCAGGTCATGTAGATTTTAGTTATGAAGTATCTCGATCTATAGCCGCCTGCGAAGGCGCCTTGCTTATAGTTGATGCGGCACAGGGAATACAAGCGCAAACAATTTCAAACTTATACTTAGCTTTAGAACACAACTTAAAAATTATTCCAATACTTAATAAAATAGATTTACCTAGCGCAGAGCCTGAAGTGGTTAAAGATCAAATAGTAGATTTACTTGGCTGCGATAGATCTGAAATTATGTCGGCATCGGGTAAAACTGGAATGGGGGTGCACCAAATTTTAGAAGAGATTGTTAACCGCATTCCACCACCCAACGGCAATGCTAATGAGCCTTTACAAGCCCTTATATTTGATTCGGTTTTTAATTCGTTTAGAGGCATTATTGCCTATTTTAGAATTTATAACGGACAAATTAAAAAAGGCGAAAAGGTTAAATTTTTTAATACCGGTCAAGAATACTTGGCCGATGAAGTAGGGGTGCTGCGCCTAAAGCCAGAGCCTAGAGATACAGTAGAAACAGGTGATGTAGGTTATATCATTTCTGGAATAAAAGAAGCTAGCGAAGTGAAAGTAGGGGATACCCTTACCTCAGCCATTACACCATGCTTAGAAGGTATACACGGATTTGAAGAGGTTAAGCCAATGGTATTTGCCGGTATTTATCCTATAGACACTGAAGATTTTGAAGAGCTTAGGTACAGTATGGAAAAATTAAGACTCAATGATGCCTCTTTAACTTGGGAGCCAGAATCATCATTAGCATTGGGTTTTGGATTTAGATGCGGGTTTTTAGGAATGCTGCACATGGAAATAATTCAAGAACGATTGGAAAGAGAATTTAACATGACTGTAATTACTACCGTACCAAACGTATCTTACATTGCCTTTAAAACTAACGGCGATGTTATTACAGTTAACAATCCATCAGATTTACCAGACCCCGCTACCATTAACTATATAGAAGAACCTTATATTAAGGCAAATATTATTACCAAATCAGAATTTATTGGCCCTGTAATGAGTTTGTGTATTGAAAAGCGCGGCAGCATCGTAAATCAAAATTATTTAACTGCCGATAGAGTAGAGTTAGTGTTTGAAATGCCCTTAGGTGAGGTAGTATTTGATTTCTTTGATAGATTAAAATCCATTTCAAAAGGCTACGCATCGTTTGATTATCACCCAATAGGCATGCGCCAATCTGACTTAGTGAAGCTTGATATACTATTAAAAAGTGAGCCTGTAGATGCCTTATCGTGCCTTATTCACAGAAGCAATTCTTACACATTTGGAAAAAAAATATGTGAAAAATTAAAAGAACTCATCCCCAAACAACAATTTGAAATTCCAATTCAAGCAGCCATTGGCGCTAAAATTATATCTCGCGAAACTATAAGCGCCATGCGAAAGGACGTAACAGCCAAGTGTTATGGCGGCGATATAAGTAGAAAACGTAAGCTTTTAGAAAAACAAAAAGAAGGTAAAAAACGAATGAAAGCTGTTGGTAATGTTGAAATTCCACAAAGCGCTTTTATGGCAGTGTTAAAATTAAACAACTAAGCTTAAAGTAAACATGGCTAATATTAAGCCCTTTAAAGCAATCAGACCAACAGTGGATAAAGCACATTTGGTGGCCTCAAGAAGTGTAGATAGATACAACAAACAAGAACTTAATCAAAAATTACAATCAAACCCTTTGTCGTTTTTACACATTATAAATCCTGATTTTGAAGATGGACAAACCACCAAGTCAAGCTCTATAGAACGATTAAGAAAAGTAAAGAATAAGTTTAAAAAATTTATTAAAGAAAATATATTTTTAAAAGAAGAAAAACCAAGCTTTTATTTATACCGCCAAACGGGTAAAAATGTTCACTGCACCGGCATAATAGCAAGTATTAGTGTTGATGATTACACCAATGGAACTATTAAAATACACGAGCAAACCCTTACTAAAAAAGAAGAAAAATTGATGCAATACCTAGATTATTGTGAATTTAATGCAGAGCCTGTTTTGTTTTTTTATCAAGACGATCAAATTATCAATCAGTTTATAAATACAACTATAGCAACACAGCAGCCAATATATAATTTTACAACCAGTGATTTATTGCAGCATGAAGTTTGGAAAATAACAGATGTAAAATTAATAGAAAAACAGTTTGGTAAAATGAATAAAATTTATATTGCCGATGGCCATCATCGCTCGGCATCATCCGTTTTATTAGCTAAAAATAGAAGAGAAAAATTAAACACAAAAGAAACCAATGCGCAATTTAATTATTATTTAGGTGCTTTTTTTGCATCATCTCAACTAAAGATTTTTAATTACAATAGAATTGTAACAGATTTAAATAATTTAACAAAACAAGAAGTACTAACTAAACTCCAAACCAATTTTGATTTTGTAACTGAACTTGAACCTCATAAAATTTCGTTGTATTTTGAAAAAAAATGGCATCACGTGAAGTTAAAAGAAACTTTTTTTAAAAAATTAACTCTTGTTCAAAGCCTTGATGTATCAATAGTTACAAACTACATTTTAGCACCCATATTTAATATACAAGATTTAAAAACAGACAAACGCGTAACCTTTATTAATGGTACACAAGGTAAAGAGGTACTGGAAAGCATAGTAAATAAAAGTAAAGGCGCTATGGCTATACATGTAAATGCGGTAACAATGGAACAACTCATTAACATTGCAGATAATAATGAGATTATGCCTCCCAAATCTACATGGATAGAGCCTAAGCTAAGAAGTGGCTTATTAGTTTATAGTATAGAAGAATAATTTATGAAAGCATTACAATATATTATGTTGGTTATAGTTTTAGGTAATCTAACTTCTTGTACATCTTATGATGAAGATGATGAAATAAATATCCCCAAACCCAAAGGTTATTTTAGAATTGATTTTCCTAAAAAAGTATATCAAGTATTTCAATCAGAATGCGCTTATCAGTTTGAATACCCTGTATATTCAAAAATTGTAAAAGATATAAAAACAATAAACGAACCCTGCTGGCTTAATATCGACTTTATAAAATATCATGCCAAAATACATTTAAGTTACAAACAAGTAAAGCATCATTTATTAGACACGTTTTTACTTCAAAGCAGAAATTTTGCCATTAAACACCAAATAAAAGCTACAGGTATAAAGGAAATACCTGTTGTAAAAAGTAAAACAAAAGTATACGGTTTAATTTATGAAATTAAAGGCAATGCAGCATCATGTTTACAATTTTATTTAACAGATAGTTTAACCCATTTTTTAAGAGGTTCATTGTACTTTAATTCTGTACCTAATGAAGATTCTCAAAGTGTGGTAATTAATTACATTAAGCAAGATGTGATACATATGATAAACACACTCCATTGGAATACATCAAAAAAACAAGGTAATTAAATGCTGTCAATTTCAATTGTAAATTATTTAAACGCCTTACCATTTAGATATGGATTACAACAAAGTTCACTAATTAATGATATACAAGTACATCATGATCATCCCTCAGATTGCGCATTAAAACTCATAAACAAAACGGTAGATATTGGTTTAGTGCCCGTTACTACTTTATTAAAATTACCCAAAGCGTATATAATTACAAATTACTGCATTGGTGCATTTGGTAAGGTGGATAGCGTGGCATTGTTTAGCCAAGTGCCATTAGATAAAATAGAAGTGGTGTTGTTAGATTATCAATCAAATACATCTAATGTATTAATTCAAATTTTAAATAAACATTTTTGGCATTTGCCAATACAATTTACCATGTCTAAACCAGGATTTGAAAATAGTATAAATGGTACAACAGCAGCTTTGGTTATAGGAGATAGGGCTTTTGAAATTTCTAACTATCAATATAAGTATGATTTATCTGAAGAGTGGTTTAAACACACAAATTTACCATTTGTATTTGCTTGCTGGGTTTCACAAACTGTAATTGAAAACTATTTTATAAACGCTTTAAATAATGCATTTAGTTATGGAATACAGCATATAAATGCGGCTTTATTAGATGACTCAAACTCTAATTTAATAATTGATAAAAAAGATTATTTAACTAATAAAATTTCATATCAATTTGATATTAAGAAACAGGAAAGTCTTCAATATTTTTTAAATCTTTGTAAAAATCATTGATTTTTTGACAAATTAAATTTGTCTTATAATATATATTATGTTAAATTGTTTAAAATATAACAAGCCAAAATTCCAGTTATTTAATTAATTTTAGAGCTCATTATTATTTTAATAAGTTGAATTTAAATCTCATATATCAAGCTATATTGTTAATTCTGTTTTTAAGTTTTTCGTTTGGCCCTGCTTTTTTTTCTTTAATAAACACTGCTATTAAATACGGACAAAAAGTTGGTATGTACGTAGCTTTTGGCGTTGTGTTAAGCGATTATTTATTAGCCGTATTTTCATGCATTATAGTGCGGTTTGGTATGGATAGCTTTTTAGATCAACCCAATATTCAAACAGCATTAAGCATTGTGGGTGGTAGTATTCTTATTGTGTTTGGGTTATTTTATTTTAAACATCAGCCTCAATTAAATCATGAAGGTGAAACAATAGAACATGTACCATCTAAATGGAAAATGATTTTGAAGGGTTTTATATTTAATTTTTTTAACCCAACTATTTGGTTAATTTGGTTAGCAAATGTTACAGCAATTAGCAAAACATTAGAATTTTCGTTAATTAAAATGATTATTTATTTTAGTATCATACTTGGAGCTGTATTATTAATAGAAATTATAAAAGCCAAATTGGCTAGTAAAATTAAAAAGTATGTTACACAAAAACTAATACTAATATTTAATAACTTAACTGGATTAGCGTTAATTTGTTTTGGTTCATACTTAATTATTCAATACATTTTTTAATTAAAAATGGACGATAGCACCTTTGCAAAATTGCATGAACAGTTAGAAAAAAGTATTACTTCGTTTCCACACATTTATTTGTTTAAATTTATTATTCCATCAGATAATCAAAAATTAGCCTTATTAGAGGCTTTATTTGAAGTTGATGCTATTATTAACATTAACCATTCTTCACAAAAAAAATATTTAAGCCTTTCTGTAAAACAAGTAGTGCTTAGTATTGATGAGATAATAACAGTATAAAAAATGCTAGTAAAATAGAAAGTGTAATGGCCTTATAAATAAAATTATGATAGATATAGCAAAACATTTAAACAAACGTATTACAGAATCAATAACATTAAAACAACAATTACTTGCTGATACCCAATTAATGGGGACTATCTCTAAGGTGGTAGAAAAAATTACAATCTGTTATCAAAATAAAGGCAAAGTGCTATGGGCTGGAAATGGCGGTTCTGCTGCAGATTCTCAACATTTAGCTGCCGAATTAAGTGGTCGATTTTATTATGATAGACCCCCACTTAATAGTGAAGCCCTCCACGTAAACACAAGTTACTTAACAGCAGTAGCTAATGATTATAGTTATGATGTAATTTATAGCAGATTGATAAAATCTATGGGTAACAATGGAGATGTACTTATAGGACTATCTACTAGTGGCAACTCAAAAAATGTAGTACTAGCTTTACAAGAGGCAAAAAACATAGGAATGATAACAGTTGGATTTACAGGAGAAACCGGAGGAGACATGAAAAACTATTGTGATTATTTAATGAACATTCCTTCAAAAGATACACCGCGCATTCAAGAATGCCACATGCTTATAGGACATACCATTTGTGAATTAACAGAACTTATTTTATTTCCAAAAAAATAAAATATTATGAATACTACTGCTATAAAAGAAGCCATCATATTAGCTGGAGGATTTGGAACAAGACTAAAAGAGCTGGTAAATGATAAACCAAAGCCTATGGCTCTAGTAAATGATAAGCCCTTTTTAGATTATTTAATACAATATTTAATTCATCATCAATTTACGCACGTAATTATATCTACAGGATATATGGCAAATATAATTTCTGATTATTATTCAAAAAAAAAAAAGAACATTCATATTTCATTTTCGCATGAAGATGCGCCATTAGGCACTGGGGGTGCTATAAATAAAGCCATGAGTTTTTGTAACACAAATAATGTATTGGTTTTAAATGGTGATTCTTTTTTTGATTTTGATATGAAGTCATTTATAAACTCACATACCACATCTCAATCAACCTGCTCTATTGCATTACGAAAAGTTGATAACGCCAGTAGATACGGCGCTATAGAATTACTCAATAATATTATTACACATTTTCAAGAAAAAACAAACGAACAAAAACCTGGCACCATCAACGCAGGAGTTTATTTAATTAATAAGATATGGTTTATGCAGCACACTCAAGCTGGTAATTTTTCTTTAGAAAAAGAACTGCTTGCAAAACGCATCAATAACGATTTATATGGATTTGAATTTGATGGTTATTTTATAGATATTGGTATTCCTCAAGATTATAATACAGCACAAAATGACTTTAAAACATTTAAATATTGATAAAACCTGGACGCTGTTTTTAGATAGAGATGGTGTTATTAATAAAAAAAAAGAAAACGATTATGTTTTAAATACAGATGAGTTTTTTTTTATCAATGGTGTTTTACAAGCAATTCCAAAACTGAATAATATTTTTAGTAAAACAATAATAGTTACAAACCAACAATGTATAGGCAAAGGTATATTATCAGAAACTGATTTAAAAAAAATTCATGATGCAATGGTTGAAGAAATACAATTACACAAAGGACACATTGATCAAATTTATTTTGCACCACATTTAGCAAATGAAAATAATTCCCTTCGAAAACCAAATATTGGTATGGCTTTACAGGCAAAAAAAAAATTCCATTCTGTTAATTTTACAAAATCAATTATTGTGGGTGATAGCATAAGCGATATGGAATTTGGAAAAAATGCAGGGATGGTAACAGTTTATATTACAGATGATTTATCAATAAAAAATAATTTAATAGATTACGCCTTTAACTCCCTTTTTGAATTTTGTTTAGCACTATAAGCTTGCATTCGTAATCCCCTACTCTATTAATAAAATTCAAAATGCAACAAATATCTACCTCGTTATAATTCATAACACAAAATAGATGAGTTGAACTTATATGTTTTTTTGTTCTACGATTTTTTTTACTCCTTAACCAGCTTACCGCTTTGTAGTATAAAGCCACTTGGGCTGCTAAACCTATAAAAATAAACCCCTGCACTTAGGTGGCTTAGGTTAAGTTGCGTGTGTTGCTCGGTAATTGGCTGCTGCAGTACTACTTGCCCTAGGCTGTTTACAAGGTGTATGGTAGTATTGGGGGAGTAGCCTGTAATTTGCAAGTTGTTTTGTACAGGGTTATTGCCTACTAAGTAGTTCAACACTTGTATGCCTTTTGGTAATTCATTAGTATTTAAAACCTCACCATTGGGGCCTATTTTTATCATAAGGGCATCCAAAAAATTTATAGTTACTTTTGAAGTATCTAAATTTTTATCAAAAGAACCTAATAATAATGCGCCGCCATCTTTGGTGGCTAAGATGCTGATAACCTGGTAACTTAATTCTCCGCCAATATAACGAGACCATTTAATGTTTAAACTGCTATCTAATAAAGCACAACCCATAAAGGATTTTACACCTTTTATATAGTAATAAGCTGGTCCTAGTATACAATTAACCCCTACAAATATTTTATTTGGGTTTATAAAATCTATAGATTTGTGTATGGGTATAACATAATTTTTTTCTGTAAGTACTGTTTCTGGAGTTAAATACTGTAAGAATTTTTGATTCAATAATGAATCTTTTTTTAAAGTTCTTTTAGCAATTGGTATAGAATAATAAGGGGTATGGGTTGTTAAATAAGAATAATTACTTAAAACTTTAATTTCTGAATTAGGATGTATTTCAGGTACACCTGATTCAATAATCGTTGAGTCTATTAGCTGAAATGTTGTATAATTGTATTTGAACATATATGAATACAAAACCCCGTCAGGATGAAAATACCGAGTTGCAATATTTATATTTCTATTGTTAGGATTTTGTAGTGCTGATACAAACCATTTTTTTGATGGATTAGCTAAGGAATTATAAGATTTTTCTCGCAATAAGTTACCTTCCATGTCCAGTTCACAAAAATAATTTGAAGCAAGAGAAACATACCCACCAGATGGTTTATTAAATGTTAAAACGTATAAATAGGTGTTTTGTAGTGTATGAACAATATTAAAATTAAGTACCCAGTTACCAGGGGAACTGTGTATTAAAGGAAGCGGGTATTTTTTAATATTTAATACTTGTAAACTATTATTTAATTCAATAAAACACAAGGAATCGTATTTAGATACTGTATCGCCACCACAAACGCCTAAGGCCAGTAGGTTTTGGTTTGGTAATACATATAATTTTTTAATACATACCGAACTATCTTTAGTTAAGTTGTTTTTAATACTAAGCAATTGTCCATATTTATTTAATTTATAAATTTTTGTTTTAAAATAATTTATGCCAATATGGTGATAATAGATTGTAAAAATGTTTGATGAACTATCTTCTACTGCATTGCCAAAATAATCTTTTTCTATAACAGATTGGTTTGGTTTGTATATCCAATGTGTTTGCTGTGCATTAATGTTGTTAAAACAAAGCATTAATAATAGAACTGCTAATATAAGTTTCATAATTTTAAGGTTTAAAAATTATTTTTTTTTAATATTAAAACTCACATCATTGTTTTTACAATGATGTGAGTTTATTTTTTTTATTGAGTTTGAGTATGACTAAAATGTGGGAATCCAAAACTAATTTCTAAGTCATGATAGTTACCAAAAGAATCCACATTATAACCATAATTTAAGCCAATTAGTTTTTTATTAACTGAAAGCTGGCTCAAACATCCAGGATTATTTACCACTATATTTAGACTTTGTTTGTAAAAAAAATTCATATAATTAGCAGGTATGTCTGTAGTACTACCGTTAATAGGGGTGTCAGAACGCCATAATCTATAAGGGTATAAAGGTGTTGGCTGGGTAGGCATTTTTGTTTCTAGAACATAAGGGAATGTATAATAGCGAGCTACTTGGCTATAATAAATCGTTTTAATTAGACCTGCTATTACCTGACTATTTCCATCATCACCATAAAATAATAAATTGCGAGTCCGCATATTACAATATTTACTTAATTCAGTAGTTGCATCTTTTAAGGTTATAAATTGACCTAACAAATTACCCTCAAAATTTCCCGCTTTCCAACCTATGCTAAAAGGGTTTATATGATTTGTAATTGGAGCTGCTGCGGTTTTACCTACATATCCAGTACGCAATGTGTATTCAAGCATAGTACCTTCGTTTATTTCTTTACGAATTAAATCGGCATATACCATATCTTTACTGCTTTCTGCAATGCTGTTTAGGTAATTATCAATGCCACCATTTAAAGATGTAAAGGCGTTGGCAATGTTGTTAAAATCAACTGTGCCATCTGCATTTTTTAAAATACTAAAGGTGGTTTCGTTACTGTATTCTTTATCATAATCGGTTGGGATATAACGATGGTCGTAATTAAGCGCCGTCTCTAAATAAAACTCTGTTGAGTCTAAACTATAGGCATCACTAGCTGTGCGGGTTTTTGCGTTATTGGTATTGTAGTTTTTTACTTTGCTTATAAAGTTTTGTAAACTACGCTCCAGCTTGGCGTCAGCTTCTGATATGCCGCTGTTAGGTTTATTAGTATTACTGGGTTGGTTGTCTTCTTTTTTACAGCTTAGTGTAAAAAGTGTAGCTGCGGCTACTAGGGTTATACATATTTTTTTCATGGTTGTTTTAATTTTAAAGTTTGTTAGTTAATTGTTTTTATTATAGTTCAGTTTTT
>JAVKLI010000043.1:0-3788 GCA_031539425.1 Bacteroidia bacterium | reverse complement strand
GAACACATAACACCGAACACAGAACACCGAACACCGAACACCGAACACCGAACACCGAACACCGAACACCGAACACCGAACACCGAACACCGAACACCGAACACCGAACACCGAACACCGAACACCGAACAAACTAACAAAATTACTCACTTTTGTTTTAATTACAACTGTAATTAATATGCTTGGGCAAAACCACTCCAAATGTTATACACCAAGTGTAACAACTCAAGGCGTTGGTCATAGAGTGGCGGCCTCTGTTTGTAGTAATGATTTTATGGATTATATTCCATTAACAACAGATGCTACAAAAATTGTAAAAGTAAATATTCATGTCATGCAATATTCTGCGTCTGATCCTCGAAATTTTCGTGATACTCCAAATGAAAGAGCTAAGTTATCAAAAATTATTGGACCAATTAATGGCGATCATGGAATAAATTATTTTTTTAAAAATATGGCGCAGCCAATGCAAGGCGGATATAATTTAATGCCAACTTATTTTATACCTGATTCTAAAATACAATTTAAATTAATGGGTGTGTATTATCATGTAGACCCTATTGGATGGAATAATAATGGTGATAGTCAACAAACTTATAACATAACTAAATACGGTGTAAATCCAGGTAATGAATTAAATATTTTTCTAGTAAGAGGTTTAGGTGGAGGAGGAGCTGGTACATTTCCTTTTTGGCAAAGCCCATTGTGTATAAATTATGATTTAAAAAATGGATATATAGACCCAACTAATGAGTTCATACAACTGTGGTCTGCTGACTTGCAATTAATGGCACATGAAGTAGGACATTGTTTAGGACTATACCACACATGGAATGATGAGTTTCTCGATACCCCATATCCTGGAGGTTTCGGTTTTTGTAGTGCTGTCAATACAGCAAACATTGATTGTACAAACAATATGATGGCTTATGGTTCACCAAAAGTTTGGTTATCTCCACAACAAGTAGGGAAATCTCATCTAACACTGGTAAATTATAGTAGAAATTATTTAAATACTTGTGAGTATGATCCTAATAATTCTACGACAATTAACAACGTTCAAACATGGATAAAAGGTGAAGCCATACAAGGTGACATTATTATTAACCCTGGTGCAGCTTTAACCATTAAGTGCGAAGTATTTATGAGTAAGCACTCCAATATCATAGTTAAAGAAGGCGCTCAATTAATTGTGGATGGCGGACATATTACCACAGAATGTTCAAACCTTTGGCAAGGCATACAAGTGTGGGGCAATTCTGAAAAAGACCAAAATGAAACAGATTCAAAAGGGAGAAGACACCAAGGCTTGGTTATAATTAGAAATGGCTCATTAATAGAAAATGCTGAAATTGGAATTGAAGCCGACAAACCAGGCTATTTGACAAATGGTGGGGGTATTGTAATTGTAGAAAATTCTACTTTTAGAAACTGCTGGAAAGCCATCCATTTTGAACCTTATAATAAATTTCAAAGTATTAGCTCTATTTCAAGTTCTACATTTGAAACTACTAATTATTTAATAAATGGCGATAGACCAATGACGTTTATAGATGGATGGAATTATAATAGACTTAACATTACAAGTAGTACATTTAGAAACACCAATAATAATGCCAATAATATCAATTTATTAGGCAATGGTATCTTCTTCATTAGTTCTAATGTTAACATTCGAGGACGCATGATGGGTACAGATAACGTTGGTGATTTTTGTAATGAAACTAACCCAAGGTGGAAACCCTGTCTTTTTGAAAATTTAAATACAGGTATAGAATTAGTAAACGTGGGTATGCAACAAACAGGATGGTTACCTACCGCTTCAATTTCTCGTAATTATTTTAAAAACTGTATCAATGGTATAAAAGCTAATGGAATTCCAGCTATATCAATTTATCAAAACAAAGTGGTAATGGAAAAAAACCCTGTATATAACAGTGTAATTGAAGGCATAAAAAATGCTTCAAGTACTGGTTTTGCTTTAAACGAAAACTGCATTACACAAGTAGGTACTAATAACTTTCAAGCTGGGGGTATAGTTGTAGCAGATGCTGGGGGCGAAAATAACGATGTATACCGTAATTTTTCTTATAACGTTCAACATGCTTTTACTGCAAACGGTAAAAATCGAACACAAGCAACTACAGAGCATAAATATCGAGGGTTACAATTTTTATGTAACGAAAATTATGGAGCTCAAAGATACGACTTTGTTGTAGAAGGCGATGGTGTAAAAAATAATGACCCAATGTTGGGTATTCGTTATTATCAAGGCGGTGTTGGCATTTCAACTAATGCTATGGAAGCGGGTAATTTGTTTACCTATAGCACACTTGCAAGCGAAAGTAATTTTTATAATACAACTTTAAATTCAATAGTTTATTTTCATACTAACGCTTTAAATAAAACACCACTCTATTATAGTTGGAATTTTACACCTGTACAAATAGATATTATAAACACTTGCCCAACGATGCACCCATAACCGCCTTTAGCATTTGGAGGGCATGAGTATAGCAATTTTAAAGATTTTTTATTAGCCCAGTTTGCTGTTAAAAATAGCCAATACTTGGCTGTACTTATTGTTTACAATAACCTTATAAACAATGGTAATACTCAAAGTTTAATGCAGGCTATTTCTTTTACCAACACAGCATCTGATGTTAAAGAAATGATGTTAAGTAATTCTCCTAACCTAAGCGATAAAATTATGTATACCTTAATTAAGGATAATACTATTTTACAAAATTCTGATTTGTTAGATATTATAGCTACCAACCCTGATGTGGCGCATAACGAAGAATTATTAAAAATGTTACAAGAAAAAACCAACCCAATGGATGAATGGATGCTTGATTTTTTACGCGAAGCAGGCACTTATGAAACCAATCGCACGCTGTTAGAACAAAAATTTGCCCAAAAGCAATATGAACGAGATAATGTGGCTTGGCAAATAGTAAGGCATCTTTTGCAAGATACGGCTTCTGTTACTTTAAATCATGCTGAATTGCGCCAGTGGTTAAATATGATAGGCACTCCACGTGCACAATACATGATAGCTGAAGATTATTGCTCTGTAGGTGATTACAGTGCGGCTTCACAAGTTTTAAATAGCATGAATGAAGAAGATTTAGATCGATATGAAAGAATGGAATTAGGTGGTATGAAAACTTGGCTAAACTTACAAACTACTTTAAACAATAGTGGCAGAAACATATACCAATTAACCACTGCTGAGCGTGATAATATAAGACTGATGGCAGAACAAGAAAGGCAATATGGCTTGGCAGGAACTTATGCAGCCAATTTATTAAATTTATATGAACCTAATAAATATAATTTACCAACCATTTATCCAAGTGATGGCACAGCTAAAAAAACCAGCTCAAGTGAAGGAACAATAGTAAAAAAGAAAAGAGTGCTTAAAAAAATGCCTATAACTCAAAACACAGGTATTGCTGTATTTCCTAACCCAGTTAATGATATACTTACAGTAGATTTGCAAAAAGCGACAGAAATTACTTTAGGTGGGTTCTAAAAATTAGTTTTTAGAGGTTTGAATAAAAATCGTAGAACCCATTAAAACGATTTTTATAATCTGTACCGTCAAAAGTACAATATTTTTCCTTTACAACATCATAATCTATATATCTATCTATCAGTGTATTTAATGTCTAATCTTATGGTTTGTTCGTACCTAAATAAGTTGTAAGTTAGGTTGATAAGTCCTATTATTCCAGTGGCTCTTACTATCCCTATTGATTTTATGAATAAGCCATTCATGCTTT
>JAVKLI010000003.1:0-7785 GCA_031539425.1 Bacteroidia bacterium | reverse complement strand
TTTGGTCGAGGGGCAAGTACGATAATTTTACCTTTCAGGAAAGAGGAAAAGAAACTGTTTTATTTTCTTTTTTTTGAAAAAATAATCTAAGTTACTCCTATCAAAAGGAGCATTTATTAGTTGAATCTAAGAAATAAAATACCAAATTACCCTAATAGATTTAATAATAAAAAATAGCTATAAAAGATGCAGATTACATAAGTAGGCTTGAAAACACAGTAATATTTAACGACGATGCTTTAAAAATATTAAAGCAAACAAACTTTTAGTATACCTTTCATTATATTGATCCGCCTTATTTTAATTCAAATATGGGACATTATAAAGGCTACTCGGAAGCCGACTTTGAAAACCTCCTTCAAGTGTGCGCTACCTTAAAGGGTAAATTTATGTTAAGCAGTTATCCATCTGAGCTATTGGCAAAATATACAGAAAAACATGGCTGGAAAACAATTGAAATAAAAAAGACACTTTGCGTAGGCGTAGGTAAAGATAAGGGGAGTAAAACTGAGGTACTTACCCTTAACTATGATATAAATAACAAAGACCTTTTTAACGCAAGTTAAAAGGGTTTTAAATTATATTAAAGGTATTAAAATTTAAAGCCTAAAAATTGTACTTTTCTATTTGAAAAAGTGTACTTTTCTATTTGCGGATTATAATATATTTTATTTTTTAAATCGTTTGGATTAAATATTAATAAAGAAGCATTTGAACAATTAGCAAAACAAATTCCTTTTAGTATCATTAAAAAACATCAAGATAATATATTACAAATTGAGGCCTTGTTGTTTGGTACAGCAGGATTATTGCATTCAAAATTTAAAGATACTTATCCGCAAGCCTTATACACTGAGTATCAATTTTTAAAACATAAATACAATTTACAAGAATTAAAAAAAGAGCATTGGCTTTTTTTTAAAACGCAACCTCGCAATTTTCCAACCATCCGACTTGCACAATTAGCACAATTATTAAACCAATCAAATTCTTTATTTCATTTTATTGAATCAAAACCAACTTTGACGCAAATTCAAAATTATTTTAATGTTTCTATTTCTGATTATTGGAATTGTCATTTTATTTTTGAAGAGTTTAGTAAACAGGTTGAGAAAAAAATAGGAAAATCAACTATCAATTTATTAATAATAAATGTATTTACGCCATTTATTTATTTTACAACAAATACCTATGATAACGAGGCCTTAAGAGAATATGCATTAGAACTGCTTTATAAACTACCCCCAGAAATCAATCATAAAACCAAGCTGTTTACGTCAGTTAATTTTAAAACAACTTCGGCTTTAGAAAGCCAAGCTGTTATTGAATTACATGATCATTATTGTAAAACCAAACAATGCTTGCAATGCACATTTGGGCAAGAAATAATTAAAATAGTTTAATTATTTATTAAGGCACAATTTTAGTTTTACTAACAGCATAACTCGTACTAAACCAACCCACCACTTTGGTATCTCCACTAGAAAGAAGGTTTGTTTTAACATTTTCCATAGTTGTAGCAAATAAACCAGAATTAAATGTAGTACGGCGCATTTGGGTTATAAAATCATATGTTTGGCGTGTAATAGAAAGTATGTCAACTCTTATCGAATCACCTGATTTTAGTTCTTTATTTCGAGATACTATATTACCTGCTATTGGAGGTACAAAATTAAAACCATCAAATGCACTTAAAAATGTTGGCGTAGCATCCCATGCTAAAATAAATGATTTGTTTTGATTAGATTTTATTTGATAAAAATCCGATGGACCACCTTTTACATCTTTTGCAAAGAGGTACCATATTTTTTTATTTGAAGCTGCTGTTGGTCTAAAATCTGGACCTAATGCAACGCTATCTATTACGGTGTTTCGTTTGGTATTACTTAACGCTGTAAATTTGTTGTTGCCATGCTCTATAGTTAATTCATAAGTTACGTTTGCTTTACAAATGGTATCATTGGTAGATGAGGGATAAAAAGTGTAAATTCCATTTTGAGAATCGTCTTTAAACTCATAAACGGCATTGCTAATCAAATTTTTAATAGTAACCTTAGCCCCTAACACTGGTTTAAAAGTTTCTTGACTGAAATAGTTTTCGGAGTATGTTAGTATAATATATTGATCTTGATCTTGTAAACTATTAATAAACGCATCTACAACTACCATTTTTTTACCCTCATCTAGTTGTATTTGTATTACATCTTCGCACGAAGTATTTAATAGTAATATTAAAAAAAGGATAGTGTAAAATACATTTTGAATTATAAATTTTAGCATCTTATTTTTTTCTCATACTAATAACATAATGGTCTCCTAAGTTATAAAACGGCCATTTATCTGCAAATATCCTATCTAATTTTTGTAAGTATTTAAATAATTTAGGTCTATTTGTTTCCATTTCATTCATATAGGTAGGAGGAATAAAACAACCCATTGCTTTAATAGACAGTGCTTCATAATGAGAACCAAAAGATTTTTTTATGTAACTAGGAGAATAATAATAAGTCATAAAAGGGATGCCTTCAACATAAGAAGTAGAACCATTTTTCATAAACCGTCTAAACGCTAATTTAAAATTGACTTTAAAGGCAAATAAAATTTCCCATACACAGTATTTAGGCATAATTACCAAATGAGCAATACTGCCTGATATCATATAATTATCAAGGTCTTTAATTACCATTTTAAGATTATCACTACAATTCAATCCTCCAAAATTAGAAAATATATGATTGTATTTTTTGTTTTCTAGAAGAGTGAGGTTGTTAAATGAGCATTTTTGAAATGATAAATTTACAGTGTGATACTTTTTTATTTTATTATCTACTTCTTCCAACATACCATCAGCATTATCTGTTGCATGAACTGTTAATCCATTTTGAGTAAAATACAAAGCATCTAAGCCTGTTCCACAATTTAATTCGAGCATCGTTTGATTTGGCTTAACATATAACATTACATGTTTACGGATATTGTCTCTAATTAATATCACTAAATTATTTTCATAATCAAGCTTATCAAACAGAACTGCTTGTTTGCTAAACGCTCTGTTTACACTTTCTTCTTGCTGTAACCGGTTATTATTAATAGATTTTGTTATCATTTATATTTTATAAGAAACTCTAGGTTCTATTTTTTTTAGTTTATTTTTTTCTAAATATTTTAATAGAATTAGTTTGACTAACGATAAGCCTTTTTTTAATTGCAAAAATGGCTGTTCTTTTACTAATGATTTAGCTTTTTCTAACCTATAAATAGAATGAATGTAACGTTGTAATTGTTTGTAAAATTGAGGTTTGTAAGTGCTTTCGAACATAACTGCTAACTCATCACTATCTGTCCAATTACTTTTTTCTTTGATTTGCTCTTTTACTTTATTATAAAACACAGTACCTGGCAACGGATAAGACACGGAAATTCCAATATCATCTGGCAATAAGTCTTTTACCATTTTAAGAGTGAGTTTAATATCATCGATAGTTTCAGTAAGATAACCTAATTGCAAAAACAAGGAAACTTGTATTTTATTTTTTTTAAGTAGATGCGTGGCTGCGTATATTTGTTCAACTTTAGTTCCTTTATCCATTGCATTTAAAATTTTTTGCGAGCCGCTTTCAGCTCCCATCCAAACCATAGAGCAACCACTATTAGAAAGATGTTTGATATTATCTTCCTCTAGTAATAAATCTGCTCTACTTTGTATTTTATAAGAAATAGTGAGTTTTTCTTTTTTGACAAAGAATTCAAACTCTTTAAGCCAATTTGGCTTCAAACCAAAAATATCATCTGCAAACCATACATGAGTAAACCCAAATTGTTGTTGCCAGTATTTAATTTGTTTTACTGAATTTTCAGCACTATGTGAATTATATCTATTTCCATAAATAGGTTTTGCACACCAATTACATTTATATGGGCAACCTCGTGTAGTTACAAAATTAAGCGAGAAGTAACCATGTGTATTCAACCACATGTTTTTGTAGGGAGTAATATCTATCTTATCCCATGCTGGCTGTGGAAGCGCATCTAAATCTTTTAATACAGTTCGAGCAGGTGTTTTTATAAGAGATGTATTCGAAAAAAAAGAAATACCAGAAATACTAGTAAAGTCTTTTTTGTTTTTATACGCATTGCATAATTCTAAAACAGTTTGTTCTGCTTCGCCAATCACAACTACATCAGCACCATGTTTTAAATAATCTTCGGTATGGTCAGTTGCATCGGAGCTAGATGTAATAACCAAACAACCATTTTGTTTAGCGAATGATTGCATATCAAAACATGCTTGTCGCATATTGGTTAAACACATTTTTGTTAGATAATTAAAACCATCATCATAACTTATAAAAATATCAGGTTTAAAATTATGAATTGTGTTATTTATATCGCTCGCAGAAGTACAAAACATTGTATCAAAAAGCTGCACTTCAAATCCATACTCCCTCAAATATGCCATTGCATATAGTGTTCCTAAGGGTGGATATGGCATCGCAGTTTTTAATTGCTTTGGATCAAAATGCAAAAAGTAACTATGTGTAAAAAGAATTTTCATTTACAGTCTATCTTATTAAAATTTAATTTTCGTTTTTATTAGGTTTATCTTATCTTCCCACAATTGCAATATCTTATTTTGATAACCTTTAGTGTGATGTTTACAAACATGTTTTTTTGAACGCAATTGTAAATTAAAATCTTCTTGTGAAAGTGAAGTGTGTTTTTTGCGCCAATTTTTTAATGTTATTGTCAATAATTTATCATCAAACCAATTACCTATACCACCAATAAATAAGCTTTCTATAAGTGTTTTAAATAAGTTGTTTTGTTCAGAATAACAGTTGTCTTTTTTAATTAGCATTTTATTAGGTAAATACATTTGATGCCAATTATTAGCCTCTAATAAGTTTAGATATAAATCATAATTAACCGTAGGTACTAAATGAGCTAATTCCATAGCAACAAAATGGTTCTTATCAGGAATAAATAAATCGCTTTCAGAAATATAATAATTCAAACAATAATACTCTCTTTTTTTAGTAGATAAAGTTTTATAATGTAATGTAAATAAGGTTCTGCAAAGCCACAAGCGATTTGCTTTTGTTACTATAAAGTAATCTACATCGCTTTTTTCGTCATAATAATTTTTTGATAAACTACCAGAAATACAGACTGCTTTCACAAAAGGAAATTTTGCTATACGTTTACTGTATTTGTAAGCTTCCTTTATTTTGTTTGATGCTAATGAATTTGCTTTTACTCTTTGTTCAATAGATAGTGTGTTAATGCTATTAACAAAATAGAAACCGTTTAGTTGTTGCAAAACATTTGTTTCAAGAAGTCCGTTTAATAAATCATCAAACTCTTTTAATGATAATCTAGTAGAGCAGTTCTCAAAAATTTCTTCACGTTTTAAGGGATAATTAAATACATCAAAATACAATAAGGTATTGATAATACTTTGTTGAGAGTTAGTCAGTATATTTTTACTAATTGACATGAAATATGATTAATCTAAGAAAATTATTAAAAATTAATGGGTTAAAACTAGGATTTCTAACTATTAGCCTCTTATTTTTTTCCTTTAGCAAGAGCTTGTTTTTGTTTAGCCATTTCTTCTAACTTAGCTTGAAACGCAGATTTTTTTTCTGGTTTTTTCATGTTAGCCAAAAGTTCGGTACGTAATTTGCCATCATCAACTATTTTTTTCATTACCCATGTTTGAATAAAGGTAATAATGTTTGCTAAAAAGTAATACCAACTTAAACCTGCAGCATAGCTATTCATTACGGCTAAAAATATCAAAGGCATTAAATACATCATGTATTTCATACCTGGCATTTGATTAGTTTGAGCGGGCTGTAGGATGGACTGGCTCATCCATGTATAAATTATAGTAGATGCAAACATGAGCATGGCAAATAAGCTAATATGATCGCCAAAACCCCAAATATTAAATCCAAAATTATACACAGTATCATAGGTAGAAAGGTCATCAGCCCATAAAAATGGCTGTTGTCTTAGCTCTATCGACGCAGGAATAAAGGCAAATAAGGCAATTAAAATTGGAAATTGTAACAGCATAGGTATGCAACCTGATAAAGGATTAGCGCCAGCACGTTTGTATAATGCCATGCTTTCTTGCTGCTTTTTCATGGCATCTTCTGAGTTAGGAAATTTAGCGTTAAGTTCTTCTATTTCTGGTTTTAAAACTCGCATTTTAGCGCTGCTTATATAGGTTTTGTAGGCTATTGGAAGTAATACGGTTTTTAAAATAAGTGTTAATATTAAAATAACAATTCCTGCATTGATATTTGATAAATTATTTAAAAGTGGAATTACCATCCATTTATTTATATAACTAAACACACTAAACCCAGTAGGAATAATTTTTTCTATGCCAATATCATAGGCTTTAAGTGTGTTGTAGTGTGTGGGGCCAAAATACCACTTCATTTCAAAAGCTTCTATATTACGGTTTTGAAAAGGAATTTGTAATTGTGCATACATTGTTTTAACAATGTTATTAGAACTTAAGTCTTCGGAAGTTTTGATAACAGCTTTATTTTTTTCAAATTCAGTTTTAGCAATTAATGTGGTATTAAAAAACTGTTGTTTAAAAGACACCCAGGTTAATGGAAATTCTGTTAATGATACTTCTTCCATTTTTCGGGCATTAATGAAATCTACACCCTCTCCTTTTTCATTGTAATAAATAGTAGCTACTTCACGCTCTTTAACTATATATTTTTCTTGCGTTTTAATTTCTTGTGCCCAATTTAGAGTTACAAATTTATCTTTTACATCTAGTATTTTTTCTAAACCTACAAATCGGGTTTCATAATTAATCATGTAATCGTTTCCTTTAATGGTATAGATGTATTCTATATAACTGCTAGGGTTATTAGTTTCGAGCCTAAGCGTAATGCTTTGCGTTTGATTATTAGACACAGCGCATTGTTTGATAGAAGGTTTAAAATAAAAACTATCAGTATTTAAGATGGTACTAGAGTTTTTTAATTTAAAACTTATATTTTGAAAGGTAGAATCTGATTTATCAAATAATATCAAGGGTTTTAACCTATCATTATACGGGTGGTATTTTTTCAGTTCTACTTTGGTTATGGCGCCACCTTTAGTAGAAATAGTGGCTTTAAGTAACTCATTTTCTAATACTACATTTTCATTTATTCCAATACTAGAATTGGTAAAGAGTTGATATTTTGATTCACTTTGTTTTTTCTTAATAGAATCCGGCAATACAGCAAAAGCTTTTTTTAATGAATCTTGTTTTACTTGTTCTTTAGCAAAAATAATAGCATTTAAACTATCTTGTTTGATAGCCACTTTAGTAATAGAATCTCTGTGATGCCTTGCTTTGAGAGCTTGTTCTTTGTTTGGTGCATTAAAATACATCCATCCTACAAGGATAACTGCAATTAAACTAATGCCGATGATTGATTTTTTGTCCATAAAAAGTTAAAAAAATTGGAGGGTAAATATACTAGGATTTCTAATACTATTATTTATTAGTAATTTTAAAATAACTGCTTTTTATGAGTATTTAATAGATACGCAATTAGATACACAATAACATTTATTACTTTAGGGGAGTTCTATAAATTAAATGTTGATAAATTCGGTAATTATATATTAATTTAATTATATGAATGTCAGGTAGTTAATTTTATATTTGCACTATAAATACATCAATAAAATGAAGGCATGTTACTATAAATCTAAAGGGAAAAAAGGATTGTTTGACGATGAAAATTCGTTAGCACTATT
>JAVKLI010000042.1:0-15163 GCA_031539425.1 Bacteroidia bacterium | reverse complement strand
TTTAAAGGCTTTAGAAGAAAAGTTGGGTAAATAAGTAGTAATCCACAGCTAGCCTGGCATTAAAAGCATAAGCAAATTCTATCTTTTTACGCTGTTTGCAAAAGAGGGTGGTTTTGTTTCAACCCTCCTCCAAAGGAGGAGGGGCTAGGGGTGGTTTCCTTTAATTCCCCTCCTTTGGAGGAGGGGCTAGGTGGTTTCATTATTAGATTTCTTTCATAATTGACATTATTTAGCTGATGACTTCTTAATAATGATGTTAATGATTGGGCTATGTTTCTGATTTTTAGGCATGAAATGGGAAGACATAAAAAACAATTCGTCAGCTGTATTTAAAAGACTAACAGGTATTTCACTAGATACATTTAAATCTGAAGTAGAAAACACGATTATAGAGTGTTTAAAGAAAGTAAAGTGTATGTGCATCATGCTATAAAAATTTAAGCAGATACAGGCTACATGGGACTTCAAAAAACACATACTAATACAGAAATACCAAAAAAACGAAGCAAGAAAAATTCACTAACATCAACAGATAAGAAACGAAATCAGGAAATATCAAAAAGCAGGGTTAGTATTGAAAACATTATTAGGTCAATTAAATTTTATAGAATAATGGTTGAAAAATATAGAAATAGACTATTACTTTGCAAGGCCTTATCATAGTTGGGAAAGGGGAGCTAACGAAAACCTAAATGGGCTTATAAAACAATATTGTCCAAAGAAAAGCTCATTTGAAAACCTAACTCAAGAGCAAAACAAGTAGTAGAAGCTAAATTAAACAACAGGCCACGAAAAAGATTTGGATATTTAACCCCTAAAGAAGTATATTTGCAAACAATTAAAAACAAGGGACGAAAAGTTGCATTTATAACTTGAATCCGCCAATAAAACAAATTTATTTTAAAAAGTAGTCATCTTTTTAAACTCATTGACACGGGCATCGATTTCGCTTTGTTTTAAATTTAGTAAAGACTCTGTACCAAATTTTTCTACCGTAAAGCTGGCCATTGCCGACGCATACACCAAGGCTTTTTTCATGTTACCAAAACTCAAATCATTGGTTTTATCTAAATAACTCATAAAGCCTCCTGCAAAGCTGTCTCCAGCACCTGTAGGGTCTACCACTTGTTCTAATGGTAAAGCAGGCGTGTAAAAAATATTTTCTTTATCAAATAAAAAGGCACCATGTTCGCCTTTTTTTATAATCACATATTTTGGCCCCATGGTTAGTATTTTTTTAGCGGCTTTAATCAAAGCGTATTCTCCAGATAATTGACGGGCTTCTTCATCATTTACAGTAAGTATATCAATGTTTTTAATAACACTTAATAATTCTGGTAATGCAATATCCATCCAAAAATTCATGGTATCTAACATAATTAATTTAGGGCGTTTTTGCATTTGGGTTAACACACTTTGTTGTACAACGGGCATTAAATTTCCAAGCAACACAAAGTCACATTGTTTAGCGCCTTCTGGTACAATAGGGTTAAAGGTTTCAAGCACATTAAGTTCAGTAACCAAAGTATCTCTGGAGTTCATGTTGTTATGATATTTTCCACTCCAAAAAAAAGATTTTTCACCTTTTTTTATTTCTAAGCCTGCTAAATCTACTTTATGATTTTTTAAAGTATTTAAAAAATCTTGCGGAAAATCATCACCTACAACAGAAACTAAATGAATTTTTTCACTTGCATATGAGGCTGCTAAGCCTATGTATGTAGCGGCTCCGCCTACTATTTTATCTGTTTTACCAAATGGTGTTTCTATTTTATCAAAGGCCACAGTTCCAACTACTAATAAGCTCATAAATTATTTTTTTTAAATTATATTGTTTGTATGCAAAAATACATTATTTTTGCGTTCCTAAATTAAGATTCCTTTTTAGCTCAGCTGGTTAGAGCACATGACTGTTAATCATGGGGTCCCTGGTTCGAGCCCAGGAAAAGGAGCTTAATTTTTTATATAATCATCATTTTTTACTAGGCTTCACATCTGCGCTTTAATATTTTGATTAAGTGTTTTTTTTATTTTTCGTAAACTATTTGGTGTTTATAATTTAGATTTATTTAACAGGTTATATTTTCTATTTTTTTTATTTTTAAAAAATGACCTTATATTTTTAAAATAAAAAATGATACATTACATTAATGGTCCTATTACTGAATTAAGCCCATTTTCGGTAGTTATAGATTGCAATGGGGTAGGATATAGTGTACAAATATCTTTAATGACATTTTCTAAAATTCAGCATTTAAAGGATTGTAAGCTTTTTGTTGAGCATATGTATTTAAGAGATGCCATGCCTAAGCATTATGGTTTTTATGACATTGAAGAGCGAGATTTATTTAGAAAATTAATTTCAGTATCGGGCGTAGGGGGCAGTGCAGCTACTTTAATGCTTTCATCCTTATCAACTCAAGAAATTACCTTGGCTATAAACTCTGGTAATGTTACATTACTTAAAAGTATTAAAGGTATAGGTGATAAAACCGCCCAACGCATTATTGTTGATTTGCAAGGCAAGTTAGGAAAAGTAGAACAAGGCATGACTCCAACATTAAACTTAAGTACCAACAAAACAAAAGAAGAAGCTTTATTAGCTTTAACCACTTTAGGTTTCCCTAAAAATGTGTCAGAAAAGGCTTTAGAAAAAGCGTACCTTCATTTAGGAGGTAGTTCAGATTCGGTGGAACAACTTTTAAAAATTGCCTTAAAACATATGTAATTATAAATGCAGCGTGTAAAAGTTCATATTGCTTTTAGTTTTATTATATTAAGCATATTGCTTAATAATGTTATACATGCCAAGCTTATTTTTAAATTTAATAATAGTTATAAGCTTAATGGGTATTATATATTTTTACCCGATTCGCCAATTGTAAAAAATGACCCAGCCTACTTACTGCCCGATAATGATAATAGCCCACCGCTTACCCCTAAAGCAAGTGGATTATTTTTAAAAAATCCAGAAAATATTAAAACAAAAACAAATTACAATCCCAAAACAAAAACCTTTGAAATATCACAAAAAATAGGAAAATCTAACTACCGTCCTACTAACTATGTTAATTTTCAAGATTACCATGATGCCTTGTTTAAACAAGCTATGAGAAACCATTTTAAATCAAAAATTAAAGCTGATGATTTAAAAAAGCCCGAAGACAAATCAAAATCGCTTTTAAAAGGACTTCAAGTACAAATAAACAACGATATTTTTGAACGCATTTTTGGTGGTAACACCATAGAACTTAAACCAACAGGTTCTATTGAACTGTTTTTTGGCCTGGTTTCAAATACCAATGAAAACCCAGCCATTACGCTAAACCAACAAACCAATACTATTTTTGATTTTAACCAAAAAATGCAATTAAGCCTAACGGGTAGGGTTGGTAAAAACATATCTGTAACATTTAATTATAATACAGAAGCTTCGTTTGAATGGGAAAACCAAATAAAATTTGATTTTAATCCTATTAAAGATTTAGAATATGGTGAAGATTGGATTTTAAAAAGTTTGGAAGTAGGAAACGTTTCTATGCCCTTAAATACTACGTTAATTCAAGGAAGTCAAACTTTATTTGGTATAAAAACTAAATTACAATTTAATAGATTAACCACCACTTTACTCTTTGCTCAAGATAAAGGAAAGCGCCAAGAAATAACTCTAAAAGGAGGCTCACAATTAAAAAACTTTAATATATCGGCAGATAATTATGAGACGAACAAACACTTTTTTTTAGGTCATTACTTTGCCGATAATTATGATAAGTGGATGGAATCCTTACCATTGCCAACAACCCCAATTATTATTACTAAAATAGAGGTATACATGACCAATCAGACCGGTAATATGGATCAATCTCGTAGTTTTGTAGGTTTTGCAGATTTGGGTGAAGATATTTCTAAGGTAACACCGAAATTGAGTAATACTTTATCGGCTTGCCAAACTAATCCAAATTTTGTAATACGTGATGCCTTAAACCAAGCGCATCCACACAATGATGCTAATACCTTATATGCTATCCTTACCAATACCAATAACGGTATAATGCCTCCACGTTCGTTAGCCAACGCATCTGGCATAAATGCGGCATTAACAGGCGCTGCATTAGCACCCAACGTTTGTAATAGCAATAATAGCTTTATGTTAGCTTCGCGTGATTTTGAATACATTGCAAATGCTCGTAAACTAAACCCTTCCGAATACACGTTTAATGCAAGATTAGGCTATTTATCTATTAATCAAACTGTAAATAATGATGTAGCTGTAGCGGTGGCGTATCAATATTCTTACAATGGACAAATCTATCAAGTGGGTGAGTTTAGCGATCAGTTTAATACCGGACCACTGTATTTAAAACTTTTAAAAAGTGGTAGTGTGGTTAGCCCTTTATTTAGCACGTGGGAGTTGATGATGAAGAACGTATATTCTATACAGGCCTATAACATTAGCCCCGATGATTTTAGATGCGATGTGTATTATAACAACATCTCTACAGGGGTTGATATACCTTACATTCCGCTTACTACAAATAATACAATAAACGGTAAAATGTTGGTACAGGTACTTAACTTAGATAAACTAAGTGTAAACGGGGATTTGTATGCCGATGGTGTGTACGATTTTATAAAAGATTATACCATTAATCCTATGAATGGTCGTTTGTACTTTTCTACACGTAAGCCATTTGGTGCTAGTTTACGAAAAAAATTTAGTGCCAATGATTTTCCTGCAGCCAATAAATATATTTTTGATGAATTATATGATTCTACAAGGGTTGTAGCATCATTGATAGCCAATAAAAACAGGTACAAAATTAAGGGTTCTTACAAATCATCTGGTGGTGCAGATATATCTTTAAATACCATGAACGTGCCTCAGGGTGCAGTATTGGTAACAGCCAATGGACAAAGGCTACAAGAAAACACACACTTTACGGTAGATTACAACTTAGGTATGGTTAAAATTATAGATGAGAGTATTTTAAACTCGGGTGCTAATATTAAAGTATCTGTAGAGAGTAACTCTATGTTTAACGTGCAGCAAAAAACACTTTATGGCACTCGGTTAGATTACAAAATATCTAAAAACTTTAATATTGGTGGTACATTTATGCACTTAAATGAACGCCCTCTTACGCAAAAAGTAAATGTTGGAGAAGAGCCTGTATCTAATACTATTTGGGGAGTAGATTATAAATACAGTACCGATGCACCTTTTATAACCACTTTATTAGATAAACTCCCTTTTTATAATACCAAAGCTGCCAGTTCTATTGTTACACAAGCCGAATTTGCGCATTTAATTCCAGGTAATGCTTCGGCTATAGGCGCTAATGGTGGTAATGCATACATTGATGATTTTGAAGGTAGTGTAGCAACCATCGATATTAAATCGCCTTACAGCTGGAAACTAGCTAGTATACCTCAAGGTCAGCCCGATATGTTTCCAGAAGCTTCATTAAGTAATGATTTATCAATAGGCATGAATAGATCCCAATTTAATTGGTACACTATAGATCCGTTGTATTTTGGAGTTATCAATACCAACTCAAAGCCAGCAAACATAACGCCAATATCCTATAGCAATCATTTTATGCGTCAAATATTAGAAACCGAATTGTTTCCAGATAAAACAGCACCAAACGGACAACCTATATCCTATCAAGTTTTAGATTTAGCCTATTATCCTAGCGAACGTGGCCCATATAATTATGATGTATTACCTACCGTACAAACAGCAGGTATTGTAACTACAGGAACTAATGTTGGAAGATTAGCATCGCCAGAAACCAGATGGGGAGGCATTATGCGCAAGATGGAAACCAATGATTTTCAGGCTGCAAATATAGAATACATTCAGTTTTGGATGCTAGATCCATTTAACGATGATTACAAATCCAGCACCCACCCCGATATGGATCAAAATAACAAACCATCGGGCGAACTTTATTTTAACATAGGAAATATAAGTGAAGATATTTTAAAAGATGGCCAAATGAGCTACGAAAATGGCTTACCAGGCAGTGCCGGTGGGGTATCTACCTACAACACTAATTTGGCTACAACACCAGTGGCTATACCCATTACCAACGTATTTTTAAATACCACCGCAGATAGAATGAAACAAGATGTAGGCTATGATGGCTTAGATGATGCTGATGAAAAAACAAAATTAAAACCCTTTGTAACAGCTCTCAGCGCCTTTACTGGTAAAGCAGTTACAGAAGCTTTAAACGACCCAAGTTCCGATAACTACCATTTTCATAGAGGAGCACAAGATTACGACATACTACCCGAAAGCCAAGCAAATACTATCATACGCTATAAAAAATTTAACAACCCACAAGGTAATTCGCCCACAGTAGATATGTACCCAGATGCTAACGTGCCAAGCGCAGCAAGCATGAATCCAAACATAGAGGATTTAAATAATGACAACACCCTTAGTGAAATAGAAAACTATTACCAATACCGAATAAAAATTTCACCAAACGATATAAACCCAGGTATAGTAGGTAAAAATCATATAGTAAATAGAATACAAGCTAAAAGCACTAATGCGCAAGGGGTTACAAGAAGTGTAGACTGGTATCAGTTTAAAATTCCTATTTCCGAATATCAGAAAAAAGTGGGGTCGATAGAGGGCTTTAACTCTATTCGGTTTATGCGTGTATTTATGAAAGGGTTCAGTAAGCCTGTTATTTGCCGCATGGCACGCTTAGAATTAGTGCGTAGTGATTGGAGAAAATATGCCTTTGATTTACGAAACCCAGGTTTGTATATTGGCAATGATAATAAAGGCACTTCGTTTGATGTATCTGCTATTAATTTACTAGAGAATGGTTCTAAAACCCCCGTAAATTATGTGCTTCCGCCAGGTATTGAACAACAACAAAACGTACAAACTATCAATAACGTGCTGTTAAATGAACAAGCTATGGCCCTTAGAGTATGCGGTATAGAAGGCGAAGACAGCCGAGCTATTACCAAAAATATAGAAATGGATATGCGTTCATTTAAAAAATTACGCTTATTTGTACACGCCGAAAAATTTCTCAATCAAAACTTAAACGACGATGATTTGAATTTATTTGTGCGCATTGGTTCCGATTTTAACAACAATTATTACGAATACGAAATCCCACTTAAGCTTACAGCAAAAGGTTTTTACAATAACAATGGCAGAGATAAAGTATGGCCATCTGAAAATGAAGTGGTAATTGATTTTGAAAAATTAGTAAAAATAAAGTTAAGCCGCAATGGCCCCAATGCCAAACTAAACTCAGATTTGTTTACCAAAGTATATTCAGAACCAGACCCTGATAATCCAAATAAAAAAATTACAGTGCTCGGAAACCCCAATTTATCTAATGTTAAAAGCTTAATGATTGGCATCAGAAACCCTGGCATGACCTCAACCAAAAAATGTGTAGAAGTGTGGGTAAATGAAATGCGCCTTACCGATTTTATTAATAGCGATGGATGGGCTGTTACCGGTAATATACAAACCAAGTTAGCAGATTTAGGAGATGTAAATTTAACCGCTTCTTATAGCACCCCATTTTTTGGAAGCATAGATAAGCGCGTATCAGAAAGAAACAGAGAAACCACCCTACAATGGGATGCTGTAACTAAAGTACAGCTGGGTGTTTTTTTTCCAGAAAAATTACCAGAAAAATTATTCTCATCTAAACTAAAAATAAACCTTCCATTTTATTACAACTATGGCGAAACAAAAATTACCCCACAGTTTAATCCCTATGACCCAGACGTGTTAACAGACAACAAAAACATTAACCCAGAAATTAAAGATCAATTATTGCAAAATGCGCAAGATGTAACTATACGAAGAGGTTTTAATTTTTCAAACGTGTCGGTACAAGGCTTAAAACTTAAATTTATGCCTGCCATGCCTTGGGATATTTCAAACTTTACGGCAACTTACGCATTTAACCAAATTCAAGCCTATAATGTAAACGTAGAAAATAATTTAATTCAAACACATAAAGCATCACTTACATATAACTACCAAAGCCCTTTGCCAGCAATCAAACCCTTTGCCTCCTCTAAAAATAAGTTTTTAAATTTAAAATGGATGGCTTTAGTAAAAGAGATGAATTTAAACTTGCTACCCAACACCTATGGCTTTAGTATTGAATTAAACAAAAGTTATAGCGAAATGATGCGCCGCGATATGACCAGTTTTTATACTGGACAGCCTAATATGACCATTCCCTTATTTAACAAACTATTTAACGTAACCAGAACTTATAATGTAGGTTGGACTATTACCAATAATTTAAAATTTGATTTTAACGCCACCAACACTGGTCGTATATTTGAGCCTCGTGGAAGAATTACCAACCAAACACAAGAAGACACCATTACCAATAATATATTACAGGGTGGCGTTAATACCAACTACAGGCATACAGTGAATTTAACCTATCAAGTACCCATTAATAAAATTCCCATTTTTGATTTTATTAATTTAAGTACCACTTATAATGGCTCTTATAACTGGAACAGGCGCCCATTTGCACAAGAACAATTAGGCAATACAATTCAAAACACCAATACCAAAAGTGGAACCGGATCATTTAATTTTTTAACCCTTTATAATAAAATACCCTATTTTAAAAGAGTAATAGAAGATGCAAATAAACAGCCCAACCTTTTACAAAGCCTACCAGAAAAAGACCTTACAAAAGGCTTAACTAAACCTCAAAAAGATTCTGTTAAAAAGAAAGAACTCTCTATAATAGGTAAAAGCCTTGCTAAATTAATTATGATGTTTAAACAAGGCTCCATAACATACAATGAAGGTGAAGGAACTGGTTTATCATTATTTAAAGGTGATACTAAGTATGTGGGGATGGATCAAAATTTTGATGCACCCGGAGTAGGTTTTATATCAGGTTTTAATGATAATATTTTACAAAAATCGGTGCAAAATAATTGGGTATACAAATCACCAAACATCATGATGCCCTATACCAATAACCTCACAAAAGCATTAAATTACAGGTTAAGCCTAGAACCACATTCTAGTTTAAAAATAGATTTAAGTGGTAATGTAAATCATGGCGAAAATAACTCATTAAACGTTCGTTACGATTCTATAAGCCACTCCTTTAAATTTGAAACCCCAGTAACCACAGGCAATTACAACGTAAGTATTATGCCATTTACATTTGGTAGCTTGTTTGATAATAGTACCTCACCAAATACAAACTCTAAAGAATTTAATAACTTTTTAAATAATAGAGATGCTGTAGCACAAGAGTTAGGCTCCATGCCAGGCTCATTTTCAAAAGGACGATTTCTTTACGTTAATTCTCAAGGTGTATGGAACTTATATCAAGATGGGTATAACGATACCCAACAAGACGTTTTAATAGGCTCTTTTTATAATACCTATACCGGCTCTAAGCTAAGTAATCCAACCCTTTCTGGAGTACTATCATCTATTCCAATTCCAAACTGGAACATTACTTGGGATGGGTTAAGTAATTTAAAATTGGTAAAAAAATGGTTTAATAATATTACACTTCGCCATTCTTACACATCCAAATTTACAATAGGCGCTTATAACAACAATTTACTATATATAGATGGTGTAGAAACTAGAGTACCCGTGGCAAGTACTGGGACTGGGCAGTCTCCTAATCTAAATTCAAAACATATAGTTAATACAGCTATTGTAACGGAAGCATTTTCGCCTTTAATAAAAATTGATTTACGTTTTGTAAAATCAGGCTTTACAAGCAATTTTGAAATTAAAAAAGATAAAACAATCACTTTAAACACCACAGCCCCCAATATTATAGAATCTAGCAGCCAAGAGTATGTGTTTGGGTTTGGATACCGTATAGATAAACTCATATTAAAATTTATTAAACTAAATGGTAAGTCACCCGAAAGTCCTCTTACCATTAAGGTAGATTTATCTTATAGAAAAACGGCAACTATTATTAGAAGCATTATATATCAAACCAGCACCCCATCGGCAGGGCAAGATATTTTTTCATTACGAAGTTCGGCAGATTATCCAATAAACAGCAACATCAATGCACGCTTATACTTTGACTGGTCGGGTATACGCCCCGTAACTTCGCCCCCTTTCCCTACATCTACATGGTCTTCAGGGATTAGTTTAAGAATTACGCTGTAGTAAATAAAAAACGCCATCTTCGCCAAGCCAGTAATAGCTAGCTGCAATGCATCAAATTAATTTTCTACTGGTAAAAATGAATAGTTTTTACCATACTCTAACATTTGCTGCATAAAATTGGTTGGATATTCTACTAACACGTTTGTTAACTTATTATTAGTATAAACAGGCTTTAACTTTGGTTGTATAAAACCTTGGTAAGGCGACATATTTAATGTTTTATATCTATCTAATACTTCCTTATGTAAGGCTTGGTCTATTTGCACACCATAATTTTCAATTAAATTTTTACCTGCTTCATAATCTCCTTTAGATTTAATGCGTTGAATTTCTTTTAACAATTGGCCAAACAGCAATCTTAATTTTTCATAATTATTTACTACAAAATAAGTTTTGCCATTTTCTACTTTTTTTTCTATCACTTTGTCGGCTTGTCCTTTTTCATAAACCCATTTTGATACCATTTGCCTATTACGCATATGAGCCTCTTCTATAGTGTTTCCTAATTTAATGCGTGATAACTGAATGATTAAGCCTTTGGTGATATACTCATCATAAGCAGCTTTGCCGTAATCTAATGAAGGCATTACACCAAGTTGCACCAATTTAGAATCATATAAATAATACAAGGCTACCAAATCTGCACGCCCCTCTTCTAATGCCGATGCGTAATTTTTTAATGTTTCGTGTGGCTGGCCAATTCCTGGCTCTATTTGACCACTAGCATGACCAATTACTTCGTGCATATCGGTATGTAGCTTATCAGCAAGGTCTGCACAGGTTATGATGCTCTTTTTTATTTGATCATTATAATAAAATTCATTTATCACAGAGCCGCCAGCTGCGTGTTCGTACGCTGCAACAATATTACCTAAGTTTACAGATTTAGATCCGTGTGTTTCTCGTATCCATTCATTATTAGGTAAATTAACTCCTATTGGCGTGCTTGGTGCTGAACTACCACTTTCCATTACAGCATTAATTACTTTTGCAGATATACCTTTTACGTTTTTCTTTTTATGTTCTGAAAATAAGGTAGAGTTGTCTTCAAACCACTGTGCATTTACACCAATGGTAGCAATGCGTTTGGAGGCTTCAAAATCTCTAATAGATACTATAGATTCAAATGATCCTTTTTTTCCTAAGGGGTCTTCATACACTTCTATAAATCCGTTTACCACATCTATGGCGCTTTGCGTGTCTTTTACCCATGCTATACTGTAAGCATCAAAATCTTCAAGTGATCCTGATTTATAAAAAATAATTAATTTATTTAACGCCTCTTTTTGTAAATCGTTTTCAGCCACTAATACAGCTTTTTCTAGCCAGTATACAATTTTTAATATAGCCGCAGAATACATGCCGCCTACTTTCCAAACTTTTTCGGTTATTACACCATTTTCTTTAATGAGTTTAGAGTTTAAGCCTATCATTACAGATTTTTTAGACGCCTTATCTGTTTTCTCTTCATAATATTTAATAGCTTCTTCTTGCGTTACATTTTCATAAAAATTAACTGCAGAGCTTATTACCAAATCTTTTGAGGCATCTAACGATACTTTTTTTTGTGCTACATCCGGGTTATAAATCACATTTAAAATTCTGTTACAAAATTGTTCTTTTGTTTCATTAACTTTTAACGGCAATATAAACTCGTCTAAATCTAAAATTAATTGCTTAAAATAATCTTTGTTGCACTCTGGAAAAAACTTTTCGCTTCCGTAATGATGGTGTATACCTGCACTAAACATAACTCTTTTAGCATACACTAAAAAATTTTGATATTCGTTGTTTTTAACATCTCCTTTGTAATAGGCTAATATTTTTTCTAATGTTTTACGTATGGTTAAATTATACTTATAATTTTGATCCCACTGCATATCTCGCCCACATAGTGCGGCTTCTGAAAGGTAATAAAGCAATTCTTTTTGTTTTAAAGTTAAATTATTAAATCCCGGAATTTCATATCGCAGTACTCTAATATCAGCAAAACTTTCGCTCACATAATTAAATTTGGTAGGTTTTGTAGACATATTTTTATTGGAAAAAAGTGAGCAATTAAAACTTAAAAGTAAGGTGGTAATGATAAATGGTTTTGAATTCATAACAAAGTTTTTAAATTAAATTTGGAAACTAAAATAGGCTTATTTTATTTAAGTTTTTGTAATTATATATCTGGCATATTTAGATAACCGCCTTTAAATTTATTTTGAATAAATATATTTTAAAAACGATATTTAATTCCAATCATTGTATCTAATCCACATTCTACTATATAAAAAGTAACATTATTTAAATTTTATATTGTAATATAACATCTAGAATTTACGCAAAATATTTAAATAATTAGCTAATGAAAACAGCTTTTGAAATAATTAAAACCTTAAACAGCATTGAAAACAAAGAGATTGTACAACAGAGGAGGATTAAATTTGGTATTATAACTATTAATGCGTTGGGCGTAACACTAAAAGATCTTAATGCAATATTAAAGTATATTAAAAAAAGTGATAATTTGGCTTTAGAACTTTATGATACTGGCATACATGAAGCGCAAATATTATGTGCCAAAATGTTTAACCCAAAAAATGTAACAGAAGTTTTAATGGAAAAATGGGTAAAAAATTTTGATAATTGGGCTACTTGTGATTGTTTTTGTATGTGTATTTTTGCTAAAAGCAGCTTTAATTCTAAAAAAATAATAGAATGGAGTACACGAAACAGTGAGTTTGAAAAAAGAGCAGCTTTTGCAACTCTAGCAGCCTTATGCGTATATGATAAAAAAAGCCATAACGATTTTTTTCTTCCATTTTTTACTATCATCACTAATGAATGTAAAGATGATAGGCTATATGTTAAAAAATCAATTAGTTGGGCATTACGTTCACTTGGCAAAAGAAATTTAGATTTACATAAACATGCAGTTAAAATAGCAAGTAGTATATTGAAAATTAATAATAAAAATGCCCATTGGATTGCTAAAGATGTGTTGAAGGAGCTAGAAGGGAGTACTTTAAGAATATCTCATTATCCAAGACATCGTTATGAAAAAAAACAATAAAATTAAACCAGGGTTAAAAAACACATTTATTTTGTGTGCTTTTGTCTTCTTATTCTTTAGTATGTTTTACCATAGTTACTTGCCGATACAGAAAGTAACCTACTAAATGTTTTCAATACTTTGAGCAAGTTAAGGGACAACAGGCGGACACAATGTGTGAAAACATACACTTTTAAAGGCAGGAAAAGGCATTATTGAAACAAATTTTGATGTTTAGCTTGAATCAGTTCAATGTAATTTTTTTGCATTGCTTTTGACAAAAAACTTTGTTTGATAAATTCAATCCAGTTGGGTAATACTTTTTCAAATTTTGTATAAATGCTTTCTAAAACTTTTGTATTTATACCTATACTTAATGCTAAAGCATCAAAGTCATTTTTCTTTAATCGGCTTTTCTTTCCGTTAATAGTTAGTGCAGATTCTTCTTTATCATCAGGAATTACTAACGCTGTGCTTAATAAATCGTATGCAGGAGATAACTCAAATTCGCCTAAAGCGTTTTCTAATAAAGCAAAATTCTTTAAGTGCATATCTGCATTGCCTGTGAGATAACAAAACAAGACCAACTCAAATAATCGTAGCGTTTCCAAGCCTTTATTTGTTGTAAATTTTCGAGTGGTTTTAGCAACTTTTTCTATTGAACCTCTATATTTATGCTCGGTTAAATTTTCGGTTAATTGACAAAAATCTTCTAATGCAATTTTATCTTTGTTGTTTCTATCAAAGCGTTTGGTAATGTATGCCAGTTCGCCTGAATGCAAACGAATTAAACAATGTTGAGCCGTTTTTATTTTTACTAAACTTGCCAAGTGCATTGTTACATCTTCATTTTGTGGCAGTTCTTTATATTCGGTTGATGGTGGTTTTAAAATAAAATTGCCCTGCAAACCTACAATAGTAAGCTTTGATAATTCATTTTTATGGTTCTCTAATTCTAATGACAATTTTGGCTGAACACCAGTAACAGCAACACTTTTAATAACAATTTGTTTGGCTAATTCTTCTAGCTCTTTTAAATTAAAATCAATAATAGGTGCTTGTTTTGTACCAAACATTTTTTTAGCACAAGCAGTATGAAAGTCTTGTTCAGTTTCATTTAAAGATTGATAACAGTATAGGCAGTTGGTAGTCTTATTTTTCATTCTTCTATTGCTTTTATTGAAACACAACCAATACAATCATTGCACAAGGTTAGTAATAGACCAAACCTATCTCTTGCGTTTATTTTCCAGTTTGCAACAGCAATATTTAGTAACCAGCCTTCGGGGATTAAGCCATCAAAAAAAGGAAATAATATTTTGCTTTGAAAAGCCTGTTTTTGAATAGGTAATGTTAAGCTAATTGGTTTTGCAGAAGTAGAATTTAAAAAATCATCATTGTATTGAAAGAAATAACCATCTTCATTTTCAGCAATAATCCCAGCTAAAATATTTTTGTAATAAACGTTCCCTTTTCTCATACTTCATTATTTTTAATAACCCCAACTGAAGCACCAAATAAAGCTAACACTTGGTTAACTTTATCTAATCTTACTGATTCTTTGCCATTCTCTAATTCACGCAAAAAACGCAAGCCTATACCTGCTTTTTCTGCTAATTCAGGTTGTGTGAGTTTGAGTTGCTTACGCTTCTCTTTTACATATTCAGCTAATGAAGCATTCATTTTTATACCTTTAAGGGTACAAAAGTAGTGAAAATATTTGAATTATACCCTATTGGGTACAAATCAAGTTTTATTGAATTGTACCTTTTGGGGTATAAATATTAGCACAAAAAATAATCAATGGCGGATTCAAGTTATAAATGCAACTTTTCGTCCTTTGTTTTTAATTGTTTGTAAATATACTTCTTTAGGGGTTAAATATCCAAATCTTTTTCGTGGCCTGTTGTTTAATTTAGCTTCTACTACTTGTATTTGCTCTT
>JAVKLI010000041.1:0-45434 GCA_031539425.1 Bacteroidia bacterium | reverse complement strand
GAGCAAATACAAGTAGTAGAAGCTAAATTAAACAACAGGCCACGAAAAAGATTTGGATATTTAACCCCTAAAGAAGTATATTTACAAACAATTAAAAACAAAGGACGAAAAGTTGCATTTATAACTTGAATCCGCCAAATTTAATTTAAATACTTGGTACGTTTAATATGAGTCTTTTAATTAAAGTTAGCTGTATAAATGTGCTACTTCAAAAAGGCTATTAAACCTACAGGTCAGAGTAACCTGCTTTAATTTGTTCGGCTACATAGGCTCCACCATACAACTTATCTTTTATTTTACTAAAGCACTCTATTGTATAATTAACATCGTTTACTGTATGTAAAGCTGTAGGTATTAGCCTAAGTATTATCATACCTTTTGGAACCACAGGATACACAACCATACTGCAAAAAATGTTAAAGTTTTCTCTTAAATCAATTACCATATTAGTAGCTTCTGGTATTGAGCCACGCATGTAAACGGGGGTAACGGGCGTATTTGTAACACCAATATCAAATCCGGCTTTTACTAAACCGGTTTGCAAATTTTGTGCAATGTGCCAGAGTTGCGTTCTATATTCTGGGTGCGTTTCCATAAGGTCTAAACGCTTTAAAAGCCCATAAACTAAAGGCAAAGGTATTGACTTAGCAAAAATTTGAGAACGCATGTTATAACGTAAAAAGGTAATTATAGGTTTTGATGCGCTAATAAAACCACCAATTAAGGCAAAAGACTTTGCAAATGTTCCAAAATAAATATCTATACCTTCTTGACAATTTTGCAAATCTCCAGTTCCGCCGCCATTTGGGCCTATAGTACCTATGCCATGTGCGTCATCTACAAATAATCTAAAATTGTATTTTTTTTTAAGATTAACTATTTCTTTTAATTTACCCTGATCGCCTCGCATACCAAATACCCCTTCCGTTATCAGTAATAATCCGCCGCCTGTTTGTTCAGCAAGTTTTGTAGCTCGTTCTAATTGTTTTTCGCAATCTTCAATATCATTATGTTTGTATACATAGCGTTTACCTATATGTAAGCGCAACCCATCTATAATACAGGCATGGCTTTCGGCATCATAAACAATTATATCGTGTCTATCAACTATAGCATCTATGGCAGATACCATTGCTTGATACCCAAAATTACATAAAATGGTATCTTCTTTTTGAACTAATTTAGAAAGCCTTTGTTCTAACATTTCGTGTAAATTAGTATTACCACTCATCATTCGTGCGCCCATTGGGGCAGCCAAACCGTATTTTTCAGCTCCTTCTGTATCAGCTTTTCTTACTTCAGGATGATTTGCTAAACCTAAATAATTATTTAAACTCCAGTTGAGCATTTTTTTTCCACAAAAAATCATATGTGGATTTATATCTCCTTCTAATTTTGGAAAGGTAAAGTAGCCATGAGATTGTTTGTAATGCTCACCTATGGGTCCCATGTTATTTTCAATTTTTTTAAAAATATCTTTCATAATTATAATGTTAAAAAATTAAATACAGAGTTTATAACGCAACTTATATTAAAACAGATTTTAAAATAAAACGCATAAAAAAAATTAATTTACTGCGTTATCTACCCAAGATTGAGGGCATATATCTTGAATATTTGCAGCAAATTGTTTTGCAAGATAATCAGTATCAAAGCCTGCAATACTTAATGTTGCTAAGCCATTTGATTTTTTATATACATAAGCTTTTAATTGCATTTTTGCTACGCGATTTATAGATTTAATTATATTATATTGTTTTTTATAGCTTCCAATAATTACTTGGTATTTAGCGCGAGAATTCATTAAAGATCTAAATACTGATTTGTCAGTTTTTGTAAATGCAAATGGAATTACTGTTATTATTTTACTTGAATTAAATAACTTTACAGATGAGTTTTTATTTAATGTTTTAAAATTTGGTACTTGCACTTCAGATAATAATTGAATTTCAATTTTTGAATCTGAAGGAACATAAACTGGAGTGGTAGAATTAAATAAGCTAAATGAGGATGTAAAAGTTGACTGTGTATTGTTTTTTCCTAAAAAAATAGCACAAAACAGTAAAATAAGCGCTGTAGACACTGTAGCTATAGCTATTTTAGTTGCTTTTTTATTTGAACGATTAGTTTGCAATGGTATAGTTGTTCTGTCCATAAAATTTTTTGGTTTATTGTTTTCTATTTGTTTGTTTACTAGTTTAATGGCTTGTATTTGCTCAAGCCCAAATGAATGCGCTAAAGGTATACCTTCAGCAAATGGTTCAAAGCGGATATCCTTTTCTTTTTCTATATAAAATAAGCCAAGTCCTTTGAGTTCAATTTGTTTTTTAAAGGTAAGTACCGATTGTAAGTACTCTACAAATAGATTAATTTGAGCTTCAGCTTCTTTAAAAGTAATGTTTTGAGACTGCATTAGAGCATTTACTAATAATCCATCTTGATGGATTATGTTTTTATTAAACATAATATGTTTAGAAGGCGGAATTAATAAATTTGTTCCTGGCTTATATTGAACACTGTTGGTACGTGTTACAAAAGCACCAAAGTTTGGAAGACCAGCAAAATCATGCTTTTGAAGCAATGAAATAAGTATATCTATAAAAACATGAAACTGTTGCATATGTATATCACTCGTAAATATATCAAAAATGAAAATACATTATTAAAATATTAAAATGTTTATTAAACTGACGCTTTACAGCTAACTAAATTCATAAAATTAGTTTAAAATTAAATTGTAATTTCTTCTAATTCTTTATCAAAAAAATGGTATTCCATAAACCCATAATTTACAGATGAGGTAATTTTAATCCATTTTTTAAATTGAAAAAAGTACTTCCATTGTATGCTTCTTAAAAAGCCTTTACTCTGCATGTGGCTCATAATGTATGGGTGAACCGTTAAAGTAATATTGGAAGCATTTTTTTCTTTAATTAAAAAACGAAGGGCATTGGTAATTTGGTCAACAAATAAAATACTTGGTTGTGTTTTGCCTGTTCCATTACAACTTGGGCAGGTTTCTAGCACTTCAATATTTACTTCTGGTCTTAACCGTTGACGGGTAATTTGAATTAAGCCAAATTTACTAGGTGGTAAAATATTATGCTTGGCCCTATCCGATTTCATTTCTTCTTTAAGCTTTGTAAATAGGGCATTTCTATTATCGTTACTGTGTAAGTCAATAAAGTCAACTACTATTATACCTCCCATATCACGCAACCTAAGTTGTCTTGCAACTTCTACCGCGGCTTCTATATTAACTTCTAAAGCATTTTCTTCTTGTGTTTTATCGCTTTTAGCCCTGTTGCCGCTATTTACGTCTATAACGTGTAGTGCTTCTGTGTGCTCTACAACTAAGTAGGCCCCGCTTTTCATAAATACTGTTTTACCAAAGAGCGATTTAATTTGCCTATCAACTCCAAAGTGTTCAAAAATGGGAATTTTACTTGTGTAATGTTTAATAATATCAATCTTATCTGGTAATATTGTTTTGATATACGATTTTAAATCTTCATATACTTTATTGCTATTAACATGTATGGCGTTAAATGAAGCGTTTAAAAAGTCTCTTAGCATGGCGTTGGTTCTATCCATTTCGCCTAATACTTTTGTTTGTGGCGTAGCAGTTTTTAAATTTTTAAAACACAAGTCCCATTTAGAAACTAAATCTGCTACATCGGCTTTGATATCTTCTTCTGATTTGCCTTCGGCAACCGTTCTAATAATAACGCCAAAATTATTTGGTTTTATGGTTTGTAATAACTTTTTTAACCTTGTTTTCTCTTCGTTACTTTTTATTTTACTAGATACAGAAATGCTATTAGTAAACGGTATTAATACAATATATCTTCCGGCAAAAGAAATGTCGGTTGTAACTCTTGGCCCCTTAGATGAGATAGGCTCTTTACTAACTTGAACTAAAATATTTTGCCCTGATTTAATTAAATCAGAAATTTTTCCATTTTTTGGAATGTCAGCTTCATTTTTAAAATACATTAAATTACTTACCGTTTGTTTGCCTTCAATGGTTTGATTAACGTATTTCATTACAGACTCAGCCTGTAAGCCTAAATCTAAATAATGTAAAAAAGCATCTTTTTCATAGCCTATGTCAACAAAAGCGGCATTTAAGCCTCCCAACACTTTTCTTACTTTACCAAAGTAAATATCACCTACAGAAAACTGGGTGTCGTTTTTTTCTTTGTGTAACTCCACCAATCTTTTGTCGTTCATCAAACCAATAAGCACTTGGTTTGACATGGAGTTAATTATTAATTCTTGATTCATTAGTAATATATTTTTATAAGTAAATCTAACGTACATTTAACAAAATGCACATTTACTTTACTATTTTTAGTTAAATTGATTATAGGGTTTACACCTTTCGATTTTTTTTCGAAAAGTATTTTAAAGAACCCTACTATATTAAAAGAAATTATTTCTTTTTATGACGGTTTTTTCTTAAACGCTTTTTTCTTTTGTGCGTTGCCATTTTATGTCTTTTTCTTTTTTTTCCGCTTGGCATAATTTTTTTGGTTTTAAGATGAATGTTTACTTTTTAGTTCGTTTATGTATTTTAATATCTCTTGTTTTTCGTCTTTATTGGGGGTTAAATATACATATTTTTCTAGCGCAATAATGGCTTTTGGAATATTATTAAGTTGCTGATACGCTTCTGCAATATGTAAATAGGCTTCAATGTAGTTTGAGTTTATTTTTAATACTTTTTCAAATCTGTTTATGGCTTTTAACCATTGTTGAGATTTGGACGACAAAAGTGCAAAACTAAGTTGTAATTTCAAATTTAAACTGTCTTTTTTTTCTATTTTTTTTAGCATGGCTATTCCTTCCATAGATTTCTCGCTACTTAATATAATGCAGTTAGCTATTTGTATTTGCGCGTCTAACTTATTGGTATCTAAATTAATAGCTAATTTATAGTTTCTTAGGGCTTCTTGATAAATACATTTTGATAGCTGATTATTAGCTTCAAACTGAACAGAATTAAAATAGATGTCGCCTATTTTTACATAATTTTCATATGACTTAGTTTGTAAAAGGGTAGATAATTCATAATAATGGGCCATAAAATAGGGTTGCTTTCGTGTATTCCAAAAATCTATCATTTTATTATAATTTTCCTCTGATGGAAATTTATTAATTTGATTTTCAATGGCTTGAAATAATGTTTGTTTATTTGCCTCTAAAGATTTAACAGCAGATTTAATTAAAGTGTTGATGTTTTGACAAGGTGATGAAGCATCCGTTTGATGCTGTTCTTTGTTAGGAACAGATGAAGGGGATTTTGGAATAAAGTATAATAGAATAAGTAACGCAACTGCGCCCATTAATAAAGCGATTTGAAATTTAAAAACAGGTTTCATTAAAAAAGCTTAAGGATTAATATTATGAATGTTTGACATTTTTTTTAACCTTATCTGTAAATGATTTAGCTGGTTTAAAAGCTGGAATACAATGTGCTGGTATTTGTACTGTTGTTTTTTCATTAATATTGCGCCCTAATTTAAAAGCTCTTTTTTTTACTAAAAACGTGCCAAACCCTCTTAGATAAACATTATTACCCTCACATATAGATTGTGAAATTGATTTCATAAAAAGTTCTACTACATCTAAAACAACTTCTTTATCTTTGCCTGTTTTATTGGCAATAATATTTACAACATCAGCTTTTGTCATACTAAAATATAAATCGATTATAAAAAATAAGTCTCAAAATTAACAATTTATTAAAATAACCCATGACTAATATCACAATTAAAGTATTAAATAGCGATAATTCTACTACAAATCTTATCTGTCCCACAGATATGGGGCTTAACTTAATGGAGTTTTTAAAAGGTAATGACTATGATATTTTAGCAACTTGTGGCGGTATGGCACTTTGTGCCACTTGTCATGTAGAAGTAATAAGTGGTTTTAATAATTTACCTTCAATTAGCGATGATGAGTATGCTATTTTAGACACTTTACCAAACATTACCTCTACATCACGTTTAAGTTGTCAAATTAAGCCAAATGAGAGCATGAATAATTTAACTGTTAGAGTGATGGGTGAAAATTAAACCCTCTTTTAAAAGGGTTTAATTTGGTAGATTTAATTTAAAACTTACACATTACTGATCCTATAAAATTTCTTCCTGCAGCTACTATACCTGAGGCATAAGGTCTGTAGCGCTGATCAGTAATGTTTTCACAACCAACATTTAAAGTAATATTATATGGCAGTTGGTAAGCTACTTTAAAATTAAACGTATACCAGCTAGGGCAAGTTCGTTTTCCATTTACTAAAGGTATGCCTATTAAGGTTTCTTCTGGGTTAGGTGTAAATGTAATAGCATCATTATAGTTAAGATAGAGTTGCATATTTAATTTATTTGTTTTGCAAATAGCTTTTATGTTTGCAAATAATGGTGGAGCCGAACGTGGCAACGATTTTGTTTTATCTGTCCATTCTTCTTCTCCTGTTTGGTAACTTACATCAGCCGAAATTTTTAAACCTTTATATAGACTTACCTCAATGCCGCCTTGTAGCCCATAAATATTGGCTACTGCCGCATTTTGTATGGCATATACTGGATAGTTTGAGCCATTAATAGTAATGGTATTTTGACTGTTAAAAGTGTAAGCTCTTTTTACTAAGGCGTTATCTATAATATTATAAAACCCTGTAACATCAAGTTTAATAAAATCATTAATGGTTTTTGCTATACTTAAATCAAGATTATAGGCATTTTCTGCTTTTAAATTAATGTTAGGCACAGTAATGGCATTACCTGTAGTACTGTATAGTTTACCCATATCATCTACATTAGGCGCTCGGAAAGCGTTTGCAAAATTAAAACTAATAATCAAATTATCTGAAGGTTTAAATATATAACCTGCACTTCCTGTTAGTGCGCCAGCATTAATTTGAGCTGTAGTAAATGGATACGCAAAATAAGTGCTTTCAAATTTAGAATCTAATATAAATTGATTATACCTAATACCTGTCACAAAAGTAAGTTGAGTATTATATGTAAACTTATCTGTAATATACGCCCCATAAGAAGCCCATGTAGAATTTGGATAACGAGACGCCAAACCGCTTGTTGTCTTTTTTACAATATCATACGCATTTCCTGTTGAAGTTACATTATTTATAACCGCTTCTACACCATAATTTAAAGTGTGATTTGAATGGATTGATTTTATAAAATCTGAATTTATAGAGTAGGCGTCTACTTTTTCAATATTGGTTTCTCTTGATGTTTTGTTTAATTTTCTTGATATCCTACTTTCTTCAAAATATTGTTGAGTTAACCTAATACACATTTTATCATACAACAAATTACTGTTAGAAAAATTAAAAGTAATATTATTCATCATCCACTTTTGTGGCCCATAGCCATTTTCGGCAAACTGTAATACGCCACCCGAATATTGATTTAACCTATCATACCTACCATAGTTGGATGTTTCAGAATAATGAAAATCATACGCTACATCCCAATGATCATTTGCTTTGTATTTTATTTTTTGCATCACATTTATTTGTGAGTACCCTGCGCCAGTTTGTAATAACGAATCGTTATTTTTTTTAATTACATCTACACCGTTTTCACGCACTACATATTCTTTTCTAAAATAATTTTTTTCGGTTGGCCCATCGCTTCCCATTTTTAAATCTCCAAAACTATTAGCACTAATACTGGTTACAAAAGCCCATTTTTTAAAGCCTAATTTAACATCTTCATGAACAGTTTTTTCGTTATTGGCAGATGAAAATCGAGTTAATGCTTTACCTTCAATAAATGTTTTACCATCTAAAGAAAATTCAGGTGTAAGGGTTTTAAAATTCATTACCCCACCAATAGCATCGCTACCGTACATTACAGAGCCTGGCCCAAACAACACTTCAGTGTTTTCTAATGCAAATGGATCTAATGAAATAACGTTTTGAATATTTCCTGTTCTAAATATAGCAGTGTTCATCCTTACACCATCTACTACATACAACAATCTGTTAGTTGAAACGCCACGTATCATAGGGCTTCCACCAGCCAACTGACTTTTCTGTATATAAACTTTACCAAATGATTCTAATAAATCTGCTGCTGTTTGAGGGTTGTTAAAAAGAACTTGCTCCTTTGAAATAGAAATAATTTTTGAAGGTACATTAGATGCCATTTGCCCCCATTTATCAGCAGTTACAACTACTTCGTCTAAGTTAAAATTAGTGGGATCTAACGCTAGGTCAGCGCTTTGAATTTCGCTATAACTTTTAGTTGTTGTTTTATAACCCATTGCATAAATGGTTATTTTTTCTGAATTTAAAAAAGTCGATAAATTTATTTTACCTTCTTTATTGCTGATTTCAAAGGCTTTTGGTTTTTCGCTAAGTAAAGTAGCGCCTTCTATGGGTTCATTTGTTTGAGCATTTTTGATTGTGATAATTTGTGCTTGTGTTTTAAAGCTGAAAGTCCATATTAGATATAGACATAAAAAAAATTTCATGTTTAATGAGTTTTAAGTTGTTGTTAATAAAATTGGAATAAGAAAAAAGAGTTTTCAATTAATAAAAGAAAACGACAAAAGAAATGGCTTGAATTAGCTTATTTGTGGTGGATTTTCAGGTACTTTGTAAAATGGGTTTACAATGTTATAATTTTGTTGTACTACAATAATTAATTTTTCAAAATACACTTTGTGATACATTTGTACATTATTACAAAACAATTTATTGCAAAATCCTGCTATATCGGTTTTAAGTTTATTAGTATCTGTATTATTATTTAAAGCAACATTTAGTAACATGGCGAGTTGTTTATTTAAAACAAGCTCTTCATTATCTAGCCAACAATAATAATAAACAGAGTCTGATGTAGATTTTGTTTTCACTACATCATATAAAGCCCCTTGGTATTCAAACTCATCAAAGGTTTCCCAATTTAATTTTGTATGAATGTCTTTTTTTGAAAGTTTAATTAGCACTAATTCTTCTATTGAAATACCTTGATTTATTTGATGTTTTATGGATTTTTTTAGCTCTTTTTTTTGATATTGTAAAAAAATAAATACAATTGAAATTGGAAGAATTAAACAAACAAATAGAAGTATGTTAATTAGGTTACGGTTCATTAGATCAATTTCGGATTAATAATTTTGCTTTGGTTAAAGCTAAACTAATAATATTTTTTATCTGCAGATTTATTTTTACAAGTATTAATTTGAAACAATACTATTTTGCTAACTTGTATTTTAAGTCCTATTTTTTAAATTTTATATTTGTAAATGCAACATCAAAAAATCATTCAACATATTGTTAATTGGCTTAAAAGTTACGCAGAACAATCTCAAACCAATGGTTTTGTAGTTGGTATATCTGGAGGTATTGATTCTGCGCTTACATCTACTTTATGTGCTTTAACTCAAAAAAAAGTATTTTGTTTAAATATGCCTATACATCAACATCAAGATGAATTTAATAGGAGTTTAGAGCATATAAACTGGTTGCAAAATCAATTTAAAAATGTAATATCCGAGACGGTTAATTTAACTCTAGCGTTTGATGCCATATTAAATACATGGCCTACACAAATTCAAGATGATTTAACAATTGCCAATGCTCATTCTAGGCTTAGAATGCTTAATTTATATGCCTATGCAGGGCATCATAAATTATTAGTTGTAGGTACTGGAAATAAAATTGAAGATTTTGGTATTGGTTTTTTTACCAAATATGGGGATGGTGGTGTGGATATTAGCCCTATTGCTGATTTAATGAAATCTACAGTATATAAATTAGCTAAAGAATTGCAGGTAATTGATTCTATTTTAAATGCTGCTCCTACAGATGGTTTATTTGCTGATGGGCGAAATGATGAAACTCAAATAGGGGCTAGTTATGATGAACTAGAATGGGCTATGAATTTTAATAAAACCTCTAACATACATTTAACGCAAAGACAAAAAGAAGTACTAGAAATTTATGAAAAACGACATGTTGCTAATCAACATAAAATGAATCCTATTCCAATTTGTAAAATACCAACTGAATTTTTAGATTAATATTTTAGGTATTATTTATAATCACTCCCTTAAAATCTTTTGCATTACGCTAGCGCCATTTTTAAACTGCGCCTTTAAAAAGTATAGCCCACTTTGTAAGTTAGCCTCTGTGTTAACTGTGTTGCCAATAATTTCCAATTTTAACTCCTTACCCAACACGTCAAATAACTGCAAGGTTTTAACATCTTGCATATTGCTTACAAACAGCTGATTGGTAAAGGGAGTGGGGTAGATACTTAGATTAGTAGAGTTATTATTTTCGTTGATGCCTAATGAAGTATCTAACAATTTAAGTTTTACTATAGTGGATTTTGAGAAATTAGTACTGAAATCATAATTTACACCTCCTATATATACCGTCCTGGGAGCTTTGTATTTTATACAATGTACAAGCTCGTTATTAGTAGGATGAAAGTCAATTTTAAATGGGTTGCCAAAGTTAAAAGTACTATCATTTTTCCCATTCAAATTCAGCCTCAGTACAGATATTACTTGGTTATTATTAGGTTCAATAGTTTTGAGAATAAAAATCACTTTGCCATCATTTTGCACGTCAAAATGACTTAAGCTAGTTAATGGGCTAATATTAGCTACACCATTATTACCAAAAGTTTGATCAAGGCTGCCATCACTTTTTATTTTTATAATAGGTTTTGGACCAAAACCTATATAAAATGAATTGTTTGGTGCATTTTGTATTATGCCCCCTGGTACATTGGTTATAATACCATTGTTACCAAATGATGTAATAAAATTACCTTGCATATTGGTACTACAATAAAAGCCAAGATTTGGGATAGTCATAGGATCATAATTTAAATAATCATATCCGATTGACATGATTGTACCTGCGGTTGTTAAAATTGTATTGTAAATTACAAATTGATTGTTAGCGTTTCCAATAGTAACAATGCCATTATTACCATATTGGGTATTTAATTGCCCATTGGCATTTATTTTAATTAATGAGGATGTGTATGATGACCCGCTGTTAGTAACACAACTTAAAATTATGGATTGATCAGGTAATTCAAGTACATCAATGCATTCATATGCCATGTTAGATGGATACATAATAAAACCATTGTTACCAAAAGTTTGATCTACGCTCCCATTTGAGTTTAATCTTAACAAAAGAGCAAAAACGTTATTAGTAGTTGTTTTTATTGCGCCAAATAATAAAATTTTAGAATTTGCTAAAACTTTAATTCCGATAGTGCCACGAAGATTATTGAATATAGCTATTCCATTGTTACCAAACTGATTATTTAGTATACCGTTACTATTTGTTTTAGTCAACATCAAACTAACTTGTGCTGAAGTTTCCCAAGCATAAGCTAATCCATAAATATTATTGTCATTATCTACATCTAATGTAAAGAGTTCAGATTTTGGGCATTGAGTAGGTGATGAAATGGATAAAATGCCATTGTTAGCAAAAGTGCTATCTAATTTTACATTTTGAGATATAACTTGAAAATTTAAAACAACACTTAGTATAACTATAAAAGTAAGTGTGTGCTTGGTTGGATTTTTTTTAGATCTATTTTTCATCTTTATTCTTTTATTAAGTTTTTAGCATCTATAATTTGACCATTTACCACAAGTACAATTGTGTAAAAACCAGGCGCAAAAGTTTCTATATTCAGCTGGCTGCTACTTGTATTTACATCTAAAATATAATTGTGAGCAGTATTTTTAGTTTCTGTGTTACCTATTATCATTAAGTAGGAAGAGACTGCTCCATTAAGTTTATATGCTACTTTAATGTTGTTTTTGGCTGGGTTAGGTATAATGGTTTCTATTCGGCTGGGTTTTATTTTTACTTCAACTTCATTGTAATCTTTAAATTTATCTACTGATGCAATTACCTCTAATTTATATTTTTGAGCTATCGATTTTGCTATTTGAAGTTCTTTACCTTGCTTTATTAATTCGCCATTTTGATCATACCAATTATAATAGGCAGATTCATTTATATCCTTAGCGGTTATAATTATTGGTTGATTTAAGTCAGCTTCTTTAAAATTGCCATCTTCTATTTCTGCTTTAAATGTTAACCTAGTTTTCTTGTTAATTAAAAAAGTTTCCCCACCAATAATGTCACCAGTTTCTGCGTTTTGTTGAATGAGGTGAAGTATAAAACTGCTTTTATTTGTAAGTTTTTTAGTTAAAAAGTTAAAATTAAACTCTATAGTTCCTACCTCATTAGGTTCAAATAAGATGTTGTTAAACGTTGCATGATTAGCTAAAACAATTTTTTTACTTTCACTTTTGGTGTCATCTAATAAATTAGTTTGCTTGCCCCCTCTTTTCCAAGCATTAAATAATGCTTCGTTCATTATGGCACTTACTTCTGCCTCTTCATATATAGGTTTACCGGTTTCTAAATCTTCGCATGTTATTTCTAAATTAAAACTTTTTACCTCATCATAAGGGTTACCAAACAGTACCCTGCCACTTGGGCTTGTATTTACATTATTATCGTTATTTAAAATACTATTGGTAAGGTCTGTATCAACAACTGTTAAATTACGCCATGCTAAATTGTTGCTATTTTTTACATTTGTGTATAAATCGTTTGTGAGTGGTATGGTCATTGCGTCATTAGTTGCAATGATTCGCGCTGATAAACAAAAATGCCAATTATCTACCGTGCCATAATCATTAGGATTAGGCACTAGCCAAGGGAAAGTGAGCACTTTTTCCTCACCTGGTTTAAGAATTGGGATGGATTGCTCTGCAACAATATCACCCATACTTGCGCCTGTAGTATACGTTACGCCGCCATACCAAGGCGATGTGTAAGTTGAAGCTGAAGAGGCTTTAGCCCAATATAATTTTAAACGTTCTGTTCCAGTTGATGTTAAACAGCCTTTATTAACAACTCTTACTTTAATATAATTAGAATTACCGTTTGGTGAATAATCAGGATTTTGATGATTGGTATTATTGTCATTGTTTCGTCTTACCCAAATATTGTTGCTGGTCCATAAATATGGCGTTGTGGTATTTGGTTCGGCTCCCATATCATTTTCATTATCTTTTATACATAAATCTACCCCAGAATTATACAAGCTAATTGCCATTTGTACTGCTGCGCCTGCATCTACCAAACCATAACCCATTTCTTCATTCCAAGTTCCGTTTGGCCTATTAGGTGAAATAGAATAAGTATAAGCACCTACTTTTTTAGCAGTTTTTTCTATAATATCTCTCACTTGCTGACCATTTAAACAAGGATTAGCACCTAATATTAAAGCTGCTACGCCTGATACGTGTGGCGCTGCCATGGATGTACCACTTAAATAACCAAATTGATTATTATTTAAAGTAGATAATATGTCAACTCCTGGTGCCACAATATCTAATTTTTCACCATATCCAGAACCTCCAAAACTAAAAAGTGCTCTTGTACCAGTTTGATTTATTGCACCTACAGTAACTATTTTATCATCAAAATTGCCAGGATAATCAACACTATTTGCATTATTTGCAGCATTTCCTGAAATAAAAACTACCACTGACCCTTTTCCATTTCTACCGAATTCAATAGCATCTAATATAGCCTGCTCAAGCATTTGTGTGTGCATAGAATTCAAATAGGGTGCACCTCCATAATCTCCCCAAGAACAATTAATTATATCAGCTCCATTTTTATAAGCCCAACTAATTCCACTTGCTAATTGTTCTGAAGAATGAGTATATATATGATGAAAAGTTAATGGGTGGCTTACCGACATTAATTTTGAAAATGGCGCAACACCTACAGCTTGAAGGCTATTATTTTTAATTGCCCCTATTATTCCGGCAACATGTGTTCCATGGATTTTATTAACATCATAAAAACTTGGAGCTAAAGTATTAACTGCATCACAACTTAGGGAATGCGTGTTTGCCAATAAATCAATGTGATCTTTTTGAAATCCATTATCTACAATGGCTACATTTACACCCAATCCACCATTAGATATGCTCCATGCTTGACATACGTTGATATCAATATTTGGATTTGCGTTATTATTTAATCCCCATAAATTACTAAAGTTAGGGTCTGATGCGCAGCTTGTTCTAAAATTAAACATAAATGCAGGATCGATATTGGCAAATAAACTACTTTCAAAAAACATGTTCGATAATTCTAACCCCGAATAGAGAGGGTTGTTTGAAGACATAACATACCACAAAGGCATATATGGCACTTGTTTAATAATTTGTGCTTTATGTTGTTTGGCAAAATCTTGTAAAATACGATAATCAGAATCAGATTTTAATTTTACATAAAATAAATTTGAAGTGCCAATTGAAGTTGTGTTTTTCCGCTTATAATAATAACCAATAGATTTAACATTAGGATTGCTTTTTAATAAATTTATTTTTTGGTAAAACTGAGGTAATTGTGTTTCAGATATAAACTCAACACTTCCTACTCTTAAACTATCTATTAAATTGTTTTGATATAAAACAAAATCTTTTAACCCATAGCTTAACAAATCGTTTAAGTTTAACCTATTATTAATTATTAAATTTATTTTAGATTTATCTAATTCTAATCCCACCTTATTTCCTTTATAATAATAAAAATTGGTTTGCGCTTCACTAATAAAAAACAGCAATAACATTAAAGCTATTAGACATTTCTTTACTGTGCGGTGTGCGGTGTGCGGTGTTGTTGCTTGTAGTTTCCATAATTAATTTTTTTTAAAGATTAACAATTCTGGGCCGGATGCAACGATTTAATAAAAAATCTTACAACAAATATAACATATTTTTTGATAAATCAAAATGTTTGTTAAAATTTGTTACAACAACACTGTCAATCAACATAAAATGAATCCTATTCCAATTTGTAAAATACCAACTGAATTTTTAGATTAATATTTTAGTTATTATTTATAATTTTTGCAGTTAAAATTCTGTCTGAATTAATTAATTCAATAGTTATAAAAATATAGGTATTAAAACTATTTAATGCGTATTTGGGCCATTCAATAAATATAAAATCTTGATCAGAAGTTAAGTCTTCTAAACCAAGTTCTAACCATTCTGTTGGGTTTTTTAATTTATATAAATCTGCATGAAATATTTTATAGCCCTTACTGGTATGATATTCATTAATAAATGCGTAAGTAGGGCTACTGGCTATATCAAGCGATCCAAGGTAAGAACAAAAATTACTAATAAAGGTTGTTTTACCTGCACCCATTGGTGCATCAAACAAAAAACACTTTATACCTCCTGTAAAATCTATTAATTCAGAAATATTTTGATGATGCAATGCAGTGTTACTTATATTAATTTTTCTTATTAACATATTGAATTGTACGTCATATAATTTTGAATTTAAGAAATCAAATTTAGTAATCTGCTTGTAATTTGTATTACAATTTGTAGGCTCTAATTTTAATTTAAATAAAAACCATTATTTGTTATAAACCTAATTATAAGTTTATTAATAGAATTATTTTTTTCTTATACTTTTACCAAAATTGTTTTGATTTTTCTTATGATTATTCTTTTAAAAAATGTTCAAATTATAAATCCTTTATCTAAACACCATTTAGAAAAAAAAGACATTTTAATTGAAAATGGTATTATAGTAAAAATTAAAAATGGTATCGAAGCTCCAAAAAAATCTCAAGTTTTAGACTTAACTAATTGTTTTGTATCTGTAGGTTGGATAGATATGCAGTCAACTTTTTGTGATCCAGGTAATGAGCATAAAGAAACTTTAGAAAGCGGTTTAAAATGTGCTGCAGTTGGTGGCTATACAGGGGTTTGTGTTTTAGGAGATGATTCAAAACCTATAACAAATAAAGAGCAGGTGCTTTATACCAAACAAAAAGTTGCTGATAATTTAGTAGATGTTTATCCACTAGGTGCATTTTTTGATAAAGATCATTCAAATAATTTAACGGAAATGTTTGATATGCAACAAGCAGGGGCAGCTGCATTTAGTGATTATAAAATGCAAAACTATTCATCTAGTTTATTACTAAAAGCATTGCAATACACACAAAACATCAATAGCTTTATTATTACTTTTCAAAACAACTTGGTGTTATCAGAAAAAGGTCAAATGAATGAGGGCGCTACCTCTACAGCTCTTGGTTTAAAAGGAATTCCAGCCATAGCTGAAGAGATTGTATTGCAACACAATTTGCAATTATTAAAATATACTGGTGGTAAAATGCACTGTTCAACAATTAGTACAGAAAATAGTGTACAACTTATAAAAGCAGCTAAAGCAGACGGACTCAATGTTACAGCCAGTGTGGCGGCACAGTATTTATATTTTGACGACACTCAGTTAGAAACATTTGATAGTAACTATAAAGTGCTGCCTCCATTTAGAAACAAAAAAGACCTTGCTGCATTAAAAAAAGGTTTAAAAACTGGTGTTATAGATGTAGTTATAAGCGACCATACGCCACAAAATATTGAAAGTAAAAAAGTAGAATTTAATTTTGCAAAACCAGGAATGATTAGTTTACAAACCACATTTAACACACTTGTTTCGAGTATAGAAAATATTGAACCTGAATTTATTGCTAAATGTTTAGCTGAAAATCCTCGAAAAATTATTGGTTTAAAACAAAGCATTATAGAGGAAAATAAACCCGCTTGTTTAACAATATTTAATTTAACAGACAATTATACACTCACCGAATTAAATAATCAATCTTTATCAAAAAATACACCATTGTTTAATGTGCCTTTAAAAGGGAAAGTAGTAGCGGTAATAAATAATAATCAATACTTTATAAACGATAAGTAAACCTAACTTTAAGTCATGTTATCTAAATAAATGAACGCTGCTTGATAATTTTCTGAAAGTGTTTTGTAGTATATAAAAATAAACACCTTCATCTAGTTTATTGCCAAAATTATCTAACCCCTTCCAGGTTTTAGTTTGAATACTTGGAGAGTCAAATACCTTATTACCCCATTTATCAAATACCACAATACCATAATCTTCACAATAACTGAGTTTATTAAAAGTAACATCATCATTTATCCCATCATTATTGGGTGTAAATACATTTATTAAATCGTTTTGTGAAAAATTTAAATTTTGACTATTAATATTTATAGTTAACGTAGTTTTTACAGTGCATCCTAAATAAGTGTAATTTAAAGTGAAGGTAGACGAAACCGAAGGACTTAGAACAATTGTATTTGTAGTGATATTTTGTGGCAGCCATTGATAAGTACCTCCAATAGAATTTGTAATAGGTGTTATTATAGTTGATGTTTTTACGCATAAAGTGAGAGACTCTGAAGGAAGTAAAATATTGGTTTGATTAACAGACACAATACTTGTTATAGTTCTGGAGCAACCACTATAAGTATAACTTAAGGTATATATTTTTTGAGATTGAGGGCTTACAGTAACACTTTGGTTTGTTTCATTGGAATGAAACCAATTGTACGTGCCACCAATAAAAGAGGTGTTACCCTCTAAAGTGGCTATTTCATTACTACATATAGATTGGCTAGGAGTTATACCAATAGTCATTTGGTTTACAGATACGTTAATTGTTTTAGTATTTGTACAGCCTAAATAATTATACATAAGTGTATAATTAGTTGGAATTTTTGGGCTTAATAAGATATTATTTGTTACCTGACCAATTGGTAAAATCGTGTAGGTACCCCCTACGCTATTAGTTGATACGCCTAAATTAGTTTGATTATTTAAACAAATTGAAAAATTAGGTAATACACTCAAAGTCATTTGATTAACAGCAATTGCTTGCGTTACAGATTTGATACAATCTTGAACCTGATAATTTAACATATATACAGTTTGAATTGTAGGGCTTACAATTATATTGTGATTAAAAGAATTAGACGGCATCCAGGTATATGTGCCACCTAAAGAGTTTGTTATTGCTGATAAATTAGCCGAGTTTGTTAAACAAATTGAAGGAGTTGAGGCTACAATACCCACCGTCATTTGATTAACTTTTACAATACTTTCAAAATACTTTGTACATCCTAAATATTCGTACTTTAACGTGTAAGTTGTAGCCACTGTAGGATTTACTATCACTATATTGCTATTTTCGTTGTTAGGTAGCCATGTGTAAATGCCACCTACCGAATTAGTAAGCGCTGTTAAATTAGCAGTTTGAGAAATACAAATATAGGGCGGAGTTGCAGCAATAGTCATTTGATTAACAGTTATAGTGGCGGTAGAAGATTTAATACAACCTAAGTATTCATAATTAACACTGTAAGTGGTAGCATTGCTAGGCGTATCAATTACAGTTGAGTTATTAATATTACTTAATGGGTTGCTTGAACTCCAATTATAAATTCCACCAAGGCTATTTGTAGTACTACTTATTAAAACTGAATTAGAAATACAAACAGTTTGACTTAAAGGTATTGTATTAATAGTCATTTGATTGACTTGTATAAGTAATGAGGATGTTTGCTTACATCCCATAAATTCATAATTTAAAGTATAAGTTGTATTAACTGTTGGATTAATAACAACATTAGGGTTATTGGATAAAACAAAACTTTCATCTGTAGTTGAAGTCCATTTATAAATACCCCCTAAGCTATTTGTAATGCTAGCTAAGTTTAACGTATTGTTTATACAAACAGAATAAACATTTGAACTTGTCGTTAAAGTCATGTGATTAACTGCAACATTAGCATCTGCAGATACTACAGGGCATCCTTCTAAAGAATAGGTAACTTTATAATTAGTCATATTAAATAAGTTGCCAGTTTGCATTGAATAAGAAGTGCTCGCATTATTTAACCACTCATAAGTACCCAATCCATGACTTACAGTTGATGTAAGTTGAGCCACTTGCCCTAAGCAAACACTTGGCGAGTTTACTTGAATAGTTGGAAGCATATATTTATAAATAGTTTGCGCTGTGTCTCTACAAGTAGCCGACTTTGCTATTAAAGTAATAGTATAAACTCCAGGGGTAGAATAAGTATAGGCACCATGAAAAATATTTGTTGTATCAGATAAGGTTGATGTATCCCCAAAATTCCATAAATAATTTAAATTTTGAGGGTTTGGTCCACTATTGTTTGTAAATTGAACATTGGCACTTCCACAATAATTATTTGGATTAACCCCATTAACTATTGGTGAAATTATATTAGCTTTTATTAAATCTCCACAATTAACTACATTAAACTGGAACTCTCTTCTATGTGTACCTATTTGCACACCATTTCTAAATTCAGATACTTTTACAGCTACAACCCATTGTCCTAAGATATCTGGAGAGCCATTTAAAAAACCCGTGTTTGGATTTATATTTATTGTAGGGTTAGAGCTCATTGGATATGAAGCAGTGTAAATAGAGTTATAAGGAATGGAAACAAAAGGTGGCGGTAGGTGAACTGCAGGTAGAGATTGCGTTGCCCCATCAATAGGTTCATCTAATGAATATACCAATGTATCACCATCAGGATCTGTGGCCGAAAAGTTTAATGCTAAAGGAATACTTTTACATACATACATAGGTGGCGTTTTATTAAACGTGGGGCCACTATTATTTTCTACTAATTCTGTGCCTGGTATGCGTACTGAGTATGTTGCTCCTTTAGATTCAGGGCTATTTAAATTTAAAATTGTTGCATTTCTACAACAACGTTGGTATGAAACAATGTACCCACCAATAGCTGGGGGTAAATTAACATAAAACTCATAAATACCTTCTTGCACACACATATTACCAGGGGCAACTCCAACACAAGGCCCCTCATAGGTAGGGGGTAAAAAACTGCTTGATGTTAAGGCAACATAACCTGAAGCTACAAGAGTGTTAGATGAATTAAAAACAGTTATATAGGCTGGGTTATCAAGGTGTACCAAATTACCTGAGCAATCTCTATACACTTTTAAAGTAATTTTATATGTACCGTTTGGAAGTTTAAAATAACTAATTTCACCACCCACAATATGGCTTGCAGATAAATAAAAAGAGGTAATGAGACCAAAAATTACTAACAGTCTTTTAAAAAAAGTAATATTAATTTTAATATAGGTTTTTTTAATCATTTACTTATTTAAGCACCTAAATTAAAATAAAAAACACAACTAGCTTCTTAAAAAGCAGAATATATTAACTAAACAATATGTATAGCAATTTTTAAAACTCATTTTATAATAGTCTTGATTTAATTATTGTTTAAAACTCTTCAAAAAATGATATTTCTAGTAAATCCAGAAAACCTAATTTTGCCCCCATATAAACCATTTATATTTCCTATAACAAGACAATATATAATAAAACCTTATGAAACTAGATTTATTTATAAACAGACATATTGGCCCTAATGAGCATGATATAACCCAAATGCTTAATACTATTGGGGTAAACAGTGTAGATGAATTAATTACCAAAACAGTTCCTAACAATATTCGTTTAAAAAAACCATTATCTGTAGCACCTGGCATTACAGAACACAATTATTTAAAGCACTTAAAAGCGGTTGGGCAAAAAAACAAAATTTTTAAATCCTACATTGGTTTAGGTTATTATAATTGCGTTACACCGGCTGTTATTCAACGTAATATATTAGAAAATCCAGGTTGGTACACCGCCTACACACCCTACCAAGCCGAAATAGCGCAAGGACGATTAGAAGCACTTTTAAATTTTCAAACTGTAATTACAGATTTAACTGCGCTACCAATTGCTAACGCCAGCTTGCTGGATGAAGCCACAGCTGCGGCTGAAGCTATGACTATGTTTTTTTCGCAAAAAGGTAAAGATAAAACAACAGCACATAAATTTTTTGTTAGCAATACTGTATTTCCTCAAACTATCAATGTTTTAAAAACAAGAGCTTTACCTTATAACATAGAGTTAGTTATTGGCGATTTAAATACTATAGAAATAACAGATGATTTTTTTGGAGCTCTTCTGCAATACCCAGATATGAATGGCGAAATTATAGATTTAACAACAGTTGTGTCTAAATTAAAAAAGTCAAATTTATTTGTTGCTGTTGCGGCCGATTTATTATCCCTTTCATTACTAAAAGCACCCGGCGAATGTGGGGTAGATTGTGTAGTAGGAAGTTCTCAACGCTTTGGTGTTCCATTAGGCTATGGTGGGCCACACGCCGCTTTTTTTGCTTGTGTAGATGGGTTTAAGCGTGTCATCCCTGGACGTATTATTGGTGTATCTGTTGATGTAAAAGGAAATAAGGCTTATAGAATGGCTTTGCAAACACGCGAACAACACATTAAAAGAGATAAAGCCACATCAAATATTTGTACGGCACAAGCGTTACTTGCCATTATGGCTGGTATGTATGCCGTATATCATGGCCCACTAGGCATAAAAGGAATTGCGCTTAAAATTCATCAACTTACTTGTTTACTTGCCAATGAATTGATAAAAAACAAAATTAAAGTTAATACAACATATTTTTTTGACACAATTACTTTAACATGTGATGCAAAAAAAATAATAGAAAATGCAGCTAAACAACAAATTAATTTTAGATATGTAAACGATACAACGCTTGCTATAAGCCTTGATCAAACTACAGATATAGAAGATATCAACGCCATATTGTCTTGCTTTGGAATTGGTGCAGGTGAAAATTTAGATATAAATATTTCTTCTACAATTCCATCCAGTAGTCAACGTCAATCTACTTATTTAACACATCCTATTTTTAACTCTGTGCACAGCGAAACAGAGCTTATGAGATATATCAAAAAGCTAGAAAACAAAGATTTATCATTAGTGCACTCTATGATTTCTTTAGGATCATGCACCATGAAATTAAATGCGGCTGCAGAGCTATTACCTTTAACTTGGCCCGAATTTGCTAGCATACATCCCTTTGTGCCAAAAGATCAAGCGGCAGGTTATGAAGAGCTTATCAATCAATTAGATAAAGATTTATCAAATATTACAGGGTTTGCAAAGATGAATTTTCAAGCCAATTCGGGCGCACAAGGTGAATATGCAGGCTTAATGGTAATACAAGCTTACCACCGCCATCATAAGCAAGCGCAAAGAAATATTGTATTAATACCAGCATCGGCGCATGGTACCAACCCAGCCTCTGCAGCTATGGCAGGGTTAAAAATAGTAGTTGTAAAATGTGATGCCGAAGGTAGTGTGGATATGCAAGATTTAAAAGAGAAAGCAGAGCTTCATAAAAACAACCTATCATGTTTAATGGTTACCTACCCTTCTACACACGGTGTTTATGAAGAAACCATTACCGAAATTACAAGCATTATTCATAACAACGGCGGACTTGTATACATGGATGGTGCAAATATGAATGCACAAGTGGGGCTTACCTCACCAGGAAATATTAATGCCGATGTTTGCCATTTAAATTTACACAAAACCTTTGCCATCCCACATGGAGGCGGAGGCCCAGGTATGGGGCCAATTGGCGTGGTAGATAAATTAGTACCTTTTTTACCATCACACCAATTAACCCCATTTGAAAACAAAAGTAATCAGTTTTCTGTTTCAGCAGCTGCACATGGTAGTGCCCTTATTTTACTGGTATCTTATGGGTATATCAAAATGCTTGGGCTGGAGGGTCTTAAAAAATCAACTGAAATAGCCATACTTAATGCTAATTATATAAAAACAAAATTAGAATCAAAATATAAAGTATTATACAGCGGTAAAAACGGCTTTTGCGCTCACGAAATGATTTTAGATTGCTCAGGATTTAAAAAAACAAGCGGCGTAGAAGTAAGTGATATTGCTAAACGATTGATGGATTATGGGTTTCATGCCCCTACAGTTTCTTTTCCAGTTGTTGATACTTTAATGATTGAACCTACAGAATCGGAATCGAAACAAGAGTTAGATCACTTTTGTGATGCGATGCTTCAAATATTTGATGAAATACAAAATATTGAAACGCAAAAACAAAGCCCAACAAATAATTTACTTAAAAATGCCCCACATACAGCAGATGTTGTAACAAATGATACTTGGGATTATGCTTATACTAGGCAACAAGCTGCATACCCTTTAAGTTGGATTAAACAAAATAAGTTTTGGCCAAGCGTATCACGTATTGATAATGCTTATGGTGATAGAAACTTAATTTGTAGCTGCCCACCTATAAGTGAATATTAGTTTTTTGAATTATACGTTAATTTTAACCTATATACATCATAGCAACATATTGCTGCGGCACTGGTAATTCGTTAGTACAGTAATTTAATTTAGCTATCAGGTCATGTGGCATATCTGTTACTATTTTAAAATGAGAAGATCTAAATATGTGGGGTTCAATAGTGACTACATAAATAGGATTTGTTATAGTTTTACAAATATGATGTATTAAAAATTTTGCAATACCTTGATTTCTGTATGCTTCATCAACCCCTAAGGTGCAAATTTCAGTACACGAAGAGTGATTAACAATTCGAGCAAATCCTATAATTTTTTCAAAGTATTTTACTAATGTAAATAATTGAAAATTTAAATTTCTATTATCAAGTTGAAATTCAATAATATATTTTTTTACTATTTCTAATTCTTTAACTGTACATGTAGTTAACTTAATATTTTGTAAAGAAACCTTATTAGTCAATATTTAAATTGCATTAAATTTATTAGATAATTTAAAATGCTAACCCCAACACTATTTCATTTTATAGAAATGGGAAAGGTTGGGATTAACAAATTGGTTTAGTTATAAACCTAACATAAATAAATATTACCCTTCTTTGATATCATCGTAAAACTTAACATTGCTAACATATACGTATGGGAAAAGCCATAATATACCAATACCACAAGTTAGTCCGCTAAGTAAAAACCAACCTATAAAACGTACATATAAACAAAATAATTTCCATTTGTAACCAACCATCATTTGTTTACTTGCCTTAAGGGCATCATAAGCTGTAAATTGAGGGTTATCTATTAATATAAAATAAGCCATACTATAAGAAAAAATAGCTATAATGGTCGGTATTATTGCGGCTATAATACCTAACCCAGAAAGTATTGTAAATGCAATAAGAGTAGGATTGTTTGTAAAGGTTTCATTTTCATAACTAGCTATGGTAAGTCCTAAACATATACTTGGTATTACAACAATTAAAGCCCAAGCCATTATAAATAATACTATTAGTATGTAAACACCAAAGGCTTTACCAAATACATTAAAGCCTTTAAATAACATATCTAAATTAAAATCTTGTCCTCTTGATATTGATAAGTAAAAAAAATATAAGCCATACACTAATGGCCCACCAATAATTAAGGTTGTTAGCGAACCTAAAATAGGTACGAAAGATAAAGCAATAATAATAGCCAAGTAAATTAAAGTGCCAATTACTGCCGTATTCCACTTGCCGTTTAAAGCTTCTAATGCAGAAGCCTGTAGTTGTTTATTTTCTATTTTCATAGTTTTTTTTTAATAGTTGTTTTTTTTAATTAAGGAATTCTTTAGTTTTATTTATAGCAGCTTGTAAACCATCTAAACTAGTACCCCCTGCTTGTGCGTAAAATGGCTGTCCGCCGCCCTTACCGTTTATTAATGGGGCTATATCTCTTATAATGGTGTTGGCATTTAAGTTTTTTGTTTTTACCAAATCATCGCTTATTATGATTGATAGGCTTGGTTTGTTTTGGTTAATGCAACCTAACACGCACACACAGGTGTTGAGTTGTGAACGAAGTTCAAATAAAATATTTTTTATTTCATCCTCATGGTTAAATGAAATAATTTGAAAAATATAATTGATACCTTTTTTGTTTTGTACTTTTTTTAATAAATCTTGTTTTATTAGTTGCCCTTTTTCCTTAACAAATTGTTGGAGTTGTTTTTTAAGTTCTGCATTTTCATCTAATACTGATTTTATTTGTGATACCGTATTTTTGTTAGAATTTAAAATAGCTTTAATTTCATTTAATTCGTTAAAATGTTGGTTGTAATAATTAATAGCACCATCACTTGTAAGGGCTTCAATTCTTCGTATACCAGCAGCAACGGCGCTTTCCGATTTTATTTTAAAATACTTTATTTGTTGTGTTTTTTTTACATGTGTGCCACCACATAATTCTATCGAAAAGGATTTATCTATTTCTACAACCCTTACAGTGCTTCCATATTTTTCACCAAATAAAGACATGGCTCCTGTAGCTTTGGCTTCATCTATAGGCATTTCTTTAGTTTGAACTTGAATGTTTTGATTGATTTTTTGGTTGATGATGTTTTCAATATTAAGCAATTGTTCATTAGTGAGTTTTGAAAAATTTGAAAAATCAAACCGTAAATAATCGCTATTTACCAAACTCCCTTTTTGTTCAATATGTAGACCAATAGTTTGTCTTAATACCGCATGCAGCAAGTGTGTAGCACTATGGTTATTTTCTGTTAGCTGTCTTTTTTCAATATCTATTTGAGCTGTAAAATTGCCTTCTATTTTTTCTGGTAGTTGGTTGCAATAATGAACAATAAGTCCGTTTTCTTTTTTAGTATCGGTTATATAAACTATATCATGGTTGTTTTGTAAAATTCCTGTATCGCCCACTTGTCCACCGCTTTCGGCATAAAAAGGTGTTTGGTTTAAAACCAATTGATACATGGTGCTTTGTTTGGTTTTTACTTTTTTATGTTTAATTATTTTGCATTCGCAGCTACTATGTGTGTAACCTAAAAATTTGGTTTGGTCATCTTGATTCACGAACACCCAGTCATCAGATTCTACTTTAGATACAGCGCGTGATCTGTTTTTTTGTTCTGTTAAATGATCATTAAATTCATTTTCGTTAATAGTTAAGTTATAATCTTTAGCTATGAGAGCGGTTAAATCTAAAGGAAATCCAAAGGTGTCGTATAATTCAAAAACGGTTTTTCCATCAATACTTTTTGCTTTGTTTTCTTTTACAATTTGTTCGCAAATGTGGCTAATGCGCTTTAAACCTAATTCTAAAGTTTTGTAAAACGCACTTTCTTCTTCAAAAATTACTTTGGTAATAATAGATTGTTGGGCTGCTAATTCAGGAAATTGTGCCGATAGCTGATTTACAAGCGTTGAAACAATTTGGTTTAAAAACGGTTGTTTAATGTGTAATGATTGATAACCGTATCTGATAGCTCTTCTTAAAATTCTTCTAATAACATAACCTGCACCGTTATTGCTTGGCAGCTGTCCGTCGGCTATAGAAAAGGATATGGTACGAATATGATCAGCAATTACACGCATGGCTATGTTAATGCTTTGTTGTGTTTTATCAGTTACTTCTATTTGGGTATTATATTTTAAGTTGCTTAACTTTTCAATTTGAGTAATAAGCGGCATAAAAATATCGGTATCATAATTTGATTGTTTGCCTTGTAACACGCGCACTAAGCGCTCAAAACCCATTCCTGTATCAACATGCTTATTTGGTAACGGTTCTAATGATTTATCTGCTTTACGCATAAACTCCATAAATACCACATTCCAAATTTCTATCACCTGCGGATGATCTGCATTAACTAAGGTGGCACCATTTATATTTTCTCTTTCTTCATCAGTTCTACCATCATAGTGAATTTCGGTGCAGGGGCCGCAAGGGCCGGCTTCGCCCATTTCCCAAAAGTTATCTTTTTTGTTTCCTTTTAAAATTCTGTTTTCATCAATTAATCCTTTCCATAATGTAAAAGCTTCATCATCAAAGGGAACGTTCTCTTCTTTATTGCCTTCAAATACGGTAACATATAAACGGTTTTTATCTAATTTATACACCTCAGTTAGTAGTTCCCAAGCCCAGGTAATGGCTTCTTTTTTAAAATAATCGGCAAAGCTCCAATTACCAAGCATCTCAAACATGGTATGATGGTAGGTATCTACCCCTACTTCTTCTAAATCGTTATGTTTTCCGCTAACTCTCAAGCATTTTTGGGTATCAGCTACACGAGAATTTTTGATGGGTGCGTTACCTAAAAAAATATCTTTAAACGGTGCCATGCCACTATTGATAAACATGAGCGTAGGATCACCTTTTACCACCATGGGCGCAGAGGGTACTATTTGATGTTGTTTAGATTGGAAAAAATCTAAAAATGTTTGTCGAACTTGTTGCGCCTTCATGCAAATATTTAATTCTATATTTTTATTTAATAATTTTCATTTCTTTTACTAAATAGCTAGCGCCTGCAAACTTGTCAATAATAAATAGGGTGTAGCGAATATCAACTATAATATTACGACAAGTTTTGGGATTATAGGCAATATCGCTCATGGTGCCTTCCCAGTTTCTGTCAAAGTTGGTGCCTATTAATTCGCCATTTTTATTAAATACTGGGCTACCGCTATTGCCACCGGTTGTATGGTTTGATGCAATAAATGCCACGGGTAGTTTGCCATTTTTATCGGCATATATATGATAATTTTTAGAGGTATAAAGTAGTTTTAATTTTTCGGGCACTATAAAATCTTCATCTTTTATATTTTCTTTTTCCATAATACCATCTAAGGTGGTTTGGTAATGGTATTCTACGGCATCTTTAGGTTTGTACCCTTTTACTTGTCCGTAAGCTATTCTTAAAGTGCCATTAGCATCGGGATATCTATTTTTATTAGGAGTTAGCTCTATTTGGGCTTTTACATATTGCTTTTGAAGCGCAATAATTTGTTTGTCTTTTTTAGTGTAGTTAGGTAAAATGTGTTTTGTGTAATGATAGCTTATTGCTATGGCGATTTGTACAGCTGGGTCTTGCTTTATCGTTTCTATCATTGAAGGAAATTTACTTAATACATATTCTTCGTTTAGCTTATCTGCTAGGTTGGTATTGGCATAAAAATAATTTGTAATAGATTGTACATTGTATTGAAATTTTTTACAAATAGAGTCTAAAAATTTTGGTTGTATGTTGTTTTTGTATTCTGTAATATAAGCCTGTATCATGGCTTGACATAATTTTATATCTATAGATTTAAAATAACTTTTATAGTGTTTTAATTTTTTTAACTCTTCAAAATTTGCTTTAAAACTGTTTGGTTCTTTTTTTATTAGTTTATCGTACTCTGTACATAAGCTATATATATTGGCTGCATGGGTAAATAAATCTATCGTTAGTAGGCATTCATTAAAATAATCTAAAGCTATAGCTGGGGCTTTTATATCTGCATAGTGCTTTTTTAAATTTGATAGCGTGTTTATATACTTCCGTTTTATATCACTATTTTTTTCAAATTGTGTTTCAAATTCTTTTTCAGCTGCTTCTTTTTTAGCAATAGCCTCATATTGTTTTAAGCCTATCATTTCACCTGTCCATTTTTTATAATAGTTGGCAAGGCCTTGGTATTTGTTGGCATAAGCTAAACGTATGGTATCGTTTGTTTTCATGGCTTCTTCTAGTATTCTTAATCTTTTTTCTCTTAAAGATGTTTTAATAGGATCTGATGTATTTTGAATTAAATCTACGGCATAGCTGGTAAGATATTCTTGAGTTCTTCCTGGAAAGCCGTATACCATTGTAAAATCATTTTCTTGATACCCCTTTAGTGAAATAGGTATCACATAATCTGGTTTATAAGGTTTGTTATTTATGTTATAATCAGCGGGTTTATTGTCATCATTAGCATAAATTCTAAACACAGAAAAATCGCCGTTATGGCGGGGCCACATCCAATTATCTGCCTCGCCGCCAAACTTACCAATAGCAGACGGTGGTGCACCTACTAAACGTACATCTTTAAATACTTCGGTGGTAAATAAATAATATTTATTACCGTAAAAAAATGGTTTTATAAAACATTTGTAATGTGAGTTGGCAGCAGCTTTTGTTTCTAGTTTTTTTATTTCAATTTGAATTAAAGAATCTACTGTTTGTTCGGAAATATTTTTCGGTAAAGTATTTAGTAGCGCATCTGTAACATCTTCAATTTTTTTAATAATAGTAGCTGTTAAGTTTGGCGTGTATTTTTCTTCGCTAGCATTCATGGCCCAAAAGCCTGTGGTTAAAAAATCGTTAGTTACGGTGCTATGGTATGCAATGGCTGAAAACCCACAATGATGATTGGTTAATATGAGTCCCTTATCGGATATAATTTCGGCAGTGCATCCGCCACCAAAAAGTACAATGGCATCTTTTAAACTAGGTTTATTAATATCATAAAGTTGCTCTGGAGTTAACATAAACCCATTTTTTTTCATATCGGTTATATTAAGGCTTTTAATAAGCTGTGGCAGCCACATACCCTCATCTGCCTGGAGTTTGTTAAAAATTATAAATGTTATAAATAGTATTACTATGCGTTTCATATTAAATAGGTTAAGTAAATTGTGAATATATGTAAAATGTATAAAATCAACTTATTTTTTAATTATCAATTTCAACAGGTTATGCACAAAGTTTAAGATGCTATTAATTTAGATATTTTGAACTAATTTTAGCCTAAAAATAGGGTTAGTTTAACCCAGATTTAGAAGCTTTTATTGCAAGTATATGTTGTGGCTCTACGTTTTTTTTTACACCCCGAAGCGATACTGCACTACAAACTATATTCGGTTGAAAGTATGTGCCGGGTCAAGATGTGTACAAGCGTTATTTCAATAAATTTAAACAAGCGCAACAATACATAATAGCTGCATTGCGCACTGAAAATTTTCCAAAAGCCATTGCTAAAGCATTAGAAAAAGACTACTATTTTGCAAAGCCTTACCACAGTATTGATTCCGCCTATCATTGTTTTATTATATCTATCTAGATACCGTTACAAAACCTATTTCCTTTATTTTTTTTAAAGGTTTGGTTAATTCAAATTCTATAGTATATATGTAAACACCCTGAGGTACATCATCACCTTCTAGTGTTTTTCCATCCCAAAATGAAGTAATAGAGGATGTTTTAAATATTAATTCTCCCCAACAATTGAATATACTCATCCTATAATTTTTAGTAGAAATATTATGGCCAACAATACTAAAATTATCATTAATAGAATCTTCATTAGGTGTAAATATATTTGGTATATAATAAGCTGTTGTCGCATCTATTACAATAGTTTTCGTTGTTATGCTACTGCAAATACCGTTATACACTTGTAAGGTTACTAAATAAACTCCAGCACCAGGATAAGTATAATTTGGATTTTGCAAAATGGATGTATCAGTGTTAGTTCCAAAATTCCAATTCCAGTTGGTTGAATTTACTGATGTATTTTGAAAATTAACATTAGGATTCTGTTCTGTTAATTGATTTGGAGAGTATACAAAATCCGCTATAGGTTTTGGTGTTACTGATACTGTGATTGATATTGATGTAACACTAGTCGGAGTAACACATTTGGCATTTGAATTTAATAAAACTGTTACAACATCATTATTATTTAAAATTGTTGGCGGAAAAATATTAGAATTACTTCCTGTATTAATACCATTTACTTGCCATTGATAAATTGGCGTTGTTCCTCCATTAGTTGACGCTGCTGTAAAACTAACAGAAGTACCTGCACAGAGTGTTGTATTTGATGCGATTAATGATACCGCTGGTGTAAGCGTTGGATTTATTGTAACAGTTATTTGCTGTGTTGTTCCTACACAATTTCCTAACGTAGGTGTAACTGAATAGATAACAGTTTCAGTTATAGATAAATTACTTGTTAGGGTATTATTAAGAATACTTGTAGTTTCGGTTATAATACTTTCGCCAGAAATATTCATATTATTTATTGCAAACCAAGTATATGTAGAGTTTACATTACTTGTAAATATAATATTAGGATTACTTCCACTGCAAATAGTTAATGTATTTATGCTAGTAATGGTTGGGGAAATATTTACAATAACTGGCACAGTCCAAGTAAGTAGCGAGCTTTCAGCGCTAGAAACTGTAAAAATGCCATTTTGTGTAATAGGTGTATTATTTATAGTTAACGATGGAACAGAAGTAGTAAATGTTGTGCCTTGTGGGGTTAACCAATTATAAACGTTTGTATTTGGTATTGATATGCTCGATAGATTTAATGCACTTCCTGAGCAAATAGTTATAGGTAGCAAAATATTGTTTTTATAGGTAGTAATAGAAATATTATCTACTATCCCTACGCCACCAGCTTCTTGTTGTACAATGATGCCATTCAAGTTTTGTAAATTATTTTGATTAACTGATAGAGGATTAATATTCATATTAATATTTTGCAACGCATTTACTTGTTGCCAAGCACTACTTGTTCCTAAAACTCTATAAGAAACATAGCCAGCTCCCTGCCCTCCATTTGCCCTTAAATCAATTGTAATGCGATACTTTGTCCAACCTGAACCAACTCTCGTGGTAGAAATTGTTGTCCCATCAGCTTTATACAAAATTAAATTACCCACACTTAAAGATAATCCAATACCCAATTCATTAAAATCAGGTGCACTACAGCTACTGCTAAAATTTCCATCAGCGTTTTTATCGTATCCTAAATTAATTATTTCCCCCCACCAATTCCCATTATCATAATCAAATTCAAAAATCATATAATCGCTACTTACAGGTATCGAATAATTCCATCCAGCATTGTTTTTACGAGAAGTAAAGCCATGAGTTCCTCCTGTAGTACCTGGGTTTCTTAAAGCTATTCCTCCAGTATACAAACCTGAATTTACAGTATTTGCAACATTTGCGGGTGCCGCACCTGAAGGTATAGCGCAACCGGCTGAGCCTACAATGTTAGAACTGTTATTCATATTGCCCATATATTGCCAATTATCTTGTCCATTAATTACAACATTTGCGGCTAAGGACTGGAAATCATAAGTATTAGTTGTTATTTGACCTGTAGTTGTAGCAGTGATAAAAATCAAACTAATAAGTATTAATTGCTTTACTATTAAATAGGGAATTGTATTTTTCATTAAAATTAATTTATTAATAGGTTCAAATTTTAAACTAATTTATTAAAAAAATTATGTTTTCCAAACTTATTTTTCGCATTTATGCATAAAAATGATTTTAAGGGGAGTTCTAATTAAATGTTGATAAATTCGGTAATCATATATTAATTTAATTACATGAATGTCAGGTAGGTGATTTTATATTTACACTATAAATACATCAATAAAATGAAGACGGGTTACTAAAGAACCAACGCATGGATGCCTTTAAGTCATTGCTTGTGCGTTTTGAAACAAATAAAAAAAACTGGAGGTGCTTGAATTTATGGGCTTTTATAGTAATTTTACTATGACAACTTTAAACAACTTCATAAAAAGTAAATTATTATTTGTATTTTTGCTAAAATAATCTTTTTATTTAAAAATTAAAATCACCTTTTATGTTTAAAACCCTCGCTATCCTATTTTTTTCTTGCACAACAGTACTTTCTGTTTTTTCACAAGACAAAAAAAATATTACAGACTCAGAACTAATCAACGCATTGCATAAAACTTTTGGTAATCATGCGCACCAAAGAGCTTCTCACGCAAAAGGTTTTTGTTATGAAGGTTCTTTTACTGCAGCGCCAGAAGCAAAAAATTATTGTAAAGCGTCTTTATTTACAAATACTAAAACACCTTTAATTGGTCGCTTTTCTTTAGCAGGGGGCAATCCAAAAGCGTCTGATAAATCACGCAGTGCAAGAGGAATGTCAGTACGTTTTTCTATAAGCAAAAAAGAACAAATGGATTTTGTTTTTTTATCAACGCCTGTTTTTTTTGCAAGTACCTTGTCTGAATTTGTCGGATTTTTAGGCGCTAGAATTCCTGATTCTATTACACATAAACCCAATCCTGAAACTATAAAAGCTTTTGCGGCACAAAATCCAAAAACAACAAAACAAGCAAAATGGCTAGAAAATCATCCTATTCCGGCATCCTATAGCGGAGCAACTTATTATAGCGTACATGCTTTTCAAATTGAAAATAATAAAAAAGAAACAAAATGGATCAAGTGGGAATTGGTGCCTGTTAGGGGAGAAAAAAGTTTGACAGATGAAGACATCAAAATAAAAACAGATACTTTTTACAAAGAACAATTACAACACGAATTAACTACTGGTGCAGTTGATTTTGATTTATACGCTGTTATTGGTGCAGCCGGGGACAATACAACAGACCCTACTGAAGTATGGGCAGAAAATCGCGAAAAAGTAAAAATGGGGACATTGTCTATCACAAAAATGAATGAACAAGCTTGCGATGGCGAAATGTTTTCTCCAACAAAATTAATCAAAGGCATTACACCTTCTGAAGACCCTATTTTAAAAGCAAGAAACTCAGCTTATATTATTTCAGCGTTAGGCAGAACAAAATAAATACGCAACACAATAAAAAAAATCAGGTTTCCAACTTTTCATAGTTCATGTTTTAAGTTTCTTCGTTAATTTTTGTTCGAGTTTGAGGAATTATTTTTAATGCATCAATGTTTTTTTTTCTGTTTAAATAGTTTTCATAATTTATTAAATTTTACGAACTACATATTTATATCATTAAATCTTCTAATTTTTAAAACTTTATACCCTATCATTTAACTTGAAAAATGTAAATTTGTAGCCATTTAAAATGGAAACTTATTTATCAAATCCAATATTTACACTCATTTCTAATTGCGCTAATCAACTTAATTTGGAAGCCTATGTGGTTGGTGGATTTGTTAGAGATTCTATCTTAAATAGACCAACCAAAGACATTGATATTACAACTATAGGAAAAGGTATTGAGTTGGCTGAAGCCGTTAAAAATAAAATTGGAGATGAGACACACTTAACTGTATTTAAAACTTTTTTTACCGCTCAAATAAAAACAAATACCTTAGAGGTAGAATTTGTTGGTGCGCGAAAAGAATCTTATAATAGAGAGTCTCGCAAACCAGTAGTAGAAAATGGAACATTAATAGATGACCTAAGTAGAAGAGATTTTACCATTAATGCCCTAGCTATTTGTATAACAAAAAATAATTATGGCACTTTAATAGATTTATTTAATGGACAAGAAGATTTAAAAAATAAAATACTTAAAACACCATTAGACCCTGATATTACATTTATTGATGACCCCTTGCGCATGATGCGTGCCATTCGATTTGCGACACAACTTAATTTTACAATACACCCAAGTGCATTAGAATCAATTAAAAAAAATAAAGAGCGCATTCAAATTATTTCAAAAGAAAGAATTACAGATGAACTCAATAAAATAATTTTAGCAACTACACCTTCAATAGGTTTTAAAATACTAATGGATACAGGCTTACTGCCATACATATTTCCGGAGTTACAAAAGCTATATGGTGTAGAAACAATCAATAACAAATCTCACAAAGATAATTTTTACCACACCTTAGAAGTATTAGATAATGTGGCAAAAACGTCAACAAACTTATGGTTGCGCTGGGCCGCTATATTGCATGATATAGCTAAACCAAAAACTAAACGCTTTGATCAAGCAGCCGGATGGACATTTCATGGGCATGAAGACCTTGGAGCTAAAATGATACCAAAAATATTTAACAATTTAAAATTACCTTTAAATGAAAAAATGAAGTATGTGCAAAAGATTGTGTTACTACATTTAAGACCCATTGTACTTTCAAAAACTGATATAACTGATAGTGCAGTAAGGCGCGTTTTGTTTGAAGCAGGAGAAGACGTAGATGATTTAATGTTGCTGTGCGAGGCTGATATTACAACTAAAAACCCATTAAAGGTAAAACGATACTTACATAATTTTGAAATAGTAAGAGCCAAAATGAAAACACTTGAAGAAAGTGATAAAATTAAAAATTGGCAACCCCCTGTAAGCGGAGAAGAAATTATGCAACTATTTAATTTACCTGCTTGTAAAATAATTGGCGATTTAAAAAACGCATTAAAAGATGCAATTTTAGATGGCATCATACCCAATGACAAAACCTTGGCTATTGATTTTTTAAAACAACAAGCCATTAAATTACAAGTTAACTTAAATTAATACCGTGAGAATAGCAGTAAACACAAGGTTATTATTAAACAATAAATTAGACGGAATTGGTTGGTTTACTTATCAAATCCTTAAACGACTAACTCAAAATAATCCAAACGTACATTTTGTTTTTATTTTTGATAGACCTTATGATGATGGATTTATTTTTTCGGATAATATAACCCCTATTATTATTGCCCCACAAGCTAGGCATCCTTTTTTATATTATACTTGGTTTCATTGGTCGGTAAAAAACTTACTCAATCAATTAAAACCTAATTTATTTTTATCTCCCGATGGATTTTTATCTCCTGGCGCTAAATGTAAGCAACTAGCAGTGATTCATGATATTAATTTTTTTCATAATCCACAAGATTTAAAATGGCTAACCAGTAAATATTATAACTACTTTTTTCATCAGTATGCCCACATAGCAAATAGAATAGCCACTGTATCTGAATACAGTAAGCAAGATATTAAAACAAATTTTAAAATTGATCCTAATAAGATAGATGTTGTATATAACGGCATTAATGAAGATTATCAAACCATTGCGGAGATTGAAAAACAGAATATCAAAAATACATTTGCGCTTGGGTGTGATTATTTTTTGTTTGTAGGGTCGCAAAGTCCACGTAAAAACCTTGTTAGATTAATACAAGCATTTGAACAATTTAAAAAAAACACCAACGCACCTATTAAATTAGTATTTGTTGGTGCGGTGTGTTATCAACAAAATCAAATATTTGAAGCAATCAATAACTCTCAATACGCAACTGATATTATATTTTTAGGAAGACAACCACAAGCAGAACTAATTAAAATTATGGGTGCAGCATTTGCCTTAACTTATGTGCCAACATTTGAAGGTTTTGGGATTCCTTTAGTAGAAGCCATGTCTGCCGGCGTACCTATTATTTGTAGCAACACCACCTCTATGCCCGAAATTGTAAATGATGCAGCCCTACTTGTAAATCCATTTAATACAGAAGAGATAGCACAAGCTTTGGCTAAAATATATACTGATAAAACACTACGAATAGCATTAATAGAAAAAGGTACAGTACAAAAAAATAAATTTTCGTGGGATAAAAGTGCTAACCTTTTATGGAGTTCAATATTAAAAACACATGAGTGATGTATTAATTAGTAAATCGGCATTTATTAAAGCTGAACAATGCTTAAAGCATTTTTATTTATATAAAAAATTCCCATTTTTAAAAGATAAAATCTCCAAAGAAAAACAACTTATTTTTCAAAGAGGCAACCATATAGGTAAAGTGGCGCAAACATTATTTCCAAATGGAGTTGATATAAGTGCAAGCAAACAAAATATGTTAGAGTATGCAAAGCGTACTCTAGACGAAATAAAAAAAGGAACCGAAACAATTTATGAAGCTACATTTATTTATAATCAATTGGTTGTAATGGTTGATATACTTCATAAAACAACTGATGGCTGGATTGCATATGAAGTAAAAAGCTCCATAAAAATATCTGAAACATACGTTAAAGATGCCTGTTTTCAATATTATGTTGTAAAACATTGTTTAAATAATTTAATAAATTTTAATTTAATTACCATTAATAATAAATATGAATTAGTAAATGAGTTTAACCCAAGTAAATATTTTAAAATAACATCTGTACTTAATGATGCTATTAAAAATGAAGTCTATTTTGAAAATCAAAGCCATGTAGCATTAACTACGCTATCCCTTAATGAAGCGCCAAATATTAATATTGGCTTACATTGTTTTCAACCATATGATTGTGATTTTATAGGAAATTGTTGGAAACAAATAATACATGACAATAAATTTTATGAAAAAGAACAACTAAATAAATACAACCTATTAAAAGCACTACCAAATATAGAATTACCAGTTGGATATCAATTACCAAAAACCAAAACTATTGATGAAACCTATAACCAAAGCTCAGTAAAACAACTGATTTTAAAAATACAAGAGCCAGTATGTAGTATGGATATAGAAGCTTGGGGTCCTGCATTGCCTTATTATAATGGCACTACACCATTTCAACAAATTCCGTTTTTATTTTCTATATGTTATTTAAATAATAATAAACTTACGCATAAGCATTATTTAAAACCCATTCAATATGATGATAGAATTTGTTTTATTGCTACTTTAATTGATTATACAGCTCAATTTAATACCATTTTAGTTTATGATAAAACTTTAGAACTTGGCATTTTAAATCAGATGATAAATTTATTTCCTGATTACAAAACAGAAATAGAAAAAATTAAAATCAAATTTATTGACTTATACGAATTATTGCAGCAGCAACATTACGATCATCCAAAATTACAAGGCCAATCATCACTTAAAGCCATTTCAAATATTTTATCTGAACAATTGAGTTATGACAAATTAGAAATTCAATCGGGACTTACAGCAATGTATGCTTACGAAAGTTTGATTTTAGAACAAAATCCAATCCATCAAGAAATTATAAAACAACAACTAATTGATTATTGCAACATGGATACAGTAGTAACTTATGAGTTTTACAAGTATTTAAGCTTATTATAATAATGCTCAATTAAATTTAACTTATTTTAAAATAATTTAAAAAAAAAACGTTTTAAAACTAGTTGTTTGACTTATAATTTTGTGAGAAATTTAAAACATTAACTCATGAAAAAGCAAATTATTACATTATGTTTAGGTTTAATCGGCGGTTTAATAAGCGTTTTAACTATAAATTTAATTTCAAAAAACTTTAGCGCCCATACACTAATCAAACAGCAAAATATTGAACTACCAACTAGCTTCACATCATATAACAAAAGTAGTGCCGAATTACCTGATTTTGTAATGGCAGCCGAAAAATCAATTCATAGCGTAGTTCATATTAGTACCAAGCGAGAGGTAAAACAAAGATTAAAATATGCCCCCCTTTGAAGATTTCATTTTTGGCAATGGTGGTGTGGTGGTTTTTCTGATAGGTACTCAGAAATTCAATCTGGGAGTGGCAGCGGCGTTATAGTAAGTGATGATGGCTACATTGTAACAAATTACCACGTTATTAAAAATAGATCTACCCTTAAAGTAATGTTAAATAGCAAGCAAACCTATCAAGCTGAAGTTATTGGTTTTGATAAAAACACAGATATTGCCCTTTTAAAAATAGATGCTAAACAATTACCCTTCTTAACTTATGGTAATAGCAATGCAGTAAAAATTGGAGAATGGGTGTTGGCCGTTGGCAAGCCATTTAATTTAAATTCTACTGTAACATCAGGTATTATAAGTGCTAAGGGCAGAAATATAAATATTTTAGATGAAAGCGTACAAGATAGAATTGCGCCGATAGAATCTTTTATTCAGACTGATGCTATGGTAAACCCTGGAAATAGCGGTGGCGCATTGGTTAACACTAAAGGAGATTTAATAGGGGTAAACACCGCAATAGCTTCTAACAATGGTACTTATCAAGGATACTCTTTTGACATACCCGTAAATATTGTAAAAAAAATTGTGAGTGATTTAATTGATTTTGGCTCTGTTCAGCGTGCATTTATTAGTTTAAGTATTCAAGATATAGATGCCGATTTAGCCAAAAAAACAAATACCTCTCAACTCCAAGGTGTATATGTAAATGGCATAGTAAAAAATGGTGCTGGCGAAGATGCTAAAATACAAGTAGGCGATGTAATTACAAAAATTGAAAATATAACTATTAATTCAAAAGCCGAATTACTTGAACAACTCAGTAAATACAGACCAAACGATAAAATTTCAATACAAATTGTTAGAAACAAAAAAATGGAACAAATTAGTTTGGTGTTAAAAAATAAAGATAACGGCCTTGTGATGGTAAAAAATATGCCTTCAAAAAAAACAGTATTACAAGAGCTGGGTGCTGAATTGGAAGAAGTAAACAACGAAACCTTAAATAAATTGTATATTAATTCAGGGGTTCAAGTAACAAAATTAATAAATAGAAAATTGGCTTATATAGGTATTAAAGAAGGTTTTATAATCACTTCTATTAATAATTATCAAATAACAAGTGTAGAAGATATTAAAAAAATAATGAAGCACTCTCAACATCAATTAATTATAGAAGGCGTGTATCCTAACGATACAAGGGCTTATTATGGAATGGGCGTGTAATAAGCGTTTGTTGTTTTTAATATGAAATTGCAAAATGTAGCAATTTATAAAAACAGTATTTGTATATTTCGATAAAATAATTAATAGTAAAAAATGATTGTAGTTACAGGTGCTGCTGGATTTATTGGTTCATGCTTTTTAACCAAACTAAATTTAGCAGGTATAGATGAGGTGGTAATAGTAGATGACTTTTCAAAACAAGACAAAGAAAAAAACTATCACTCTAAAAAATATTATCAAAAAATAGAACGCAACGCTTTTATTGATTGGTTCAAAATTCATGCAGCTCAAATTAAATATGTAGTACATATTGGTGCCCGCACAGATACTACAGAATTTAACAAACAAATATTTGATGAGCTCAATATATCCTACTCTCAAGCTATTTGGAACATTTGCACCAATAAACAAATTCCATTAATTTATATTTCATCGGCTGCTACTTATGGATTAGGCGAGTATGGTTATGATGACGATGAAAAAATAATTCCTAAATTAATTCCGTTAAACCCCTATGGCGATAGTAAAAATGATTTTGACAAATGGGTATTAGCCCAAACCCTTACCCCACCTATGTGGCATGGCTTTAAGTTTTTTAATGTATACGGGCCAAACGAAAACCATAAAGCTAGAATGGCATCTGTTATTTTTCATGCTTACCATCAAATATTAAAAAACAAAAGCATGAAATTATTTAAATCTCACAACCCAAATTATAAGGATGGAGAGCAATTGAGAGATTTTGTATATGTGCAAGATGTTATTGATGTGTTGTTTTTTACCATAAACCAAACTATTAATAATGGTATTTATAATTTAGGAAGCGGTAAGGCGCGCACGTTTTTAGATTTAACTAAGGCTACATTTAAAGCCTTATCTGTTTCTGAAAATATTGATTTTATTGATACACCATTAGATATAAGAGATAAATATCAATACTTTACTGAAGCCAACATGACTAAATTAATTCAGCAAGGTTACACAAAACCCTTTACAACATTGGAAGAAGGGGTTACACAGTATGTGCATAATTATTTAATGCAGAATAAATACTTTTAAGCTTATAATATATTCATATGCCGTTAACTCAAAAACTTAAAATATCTTTTATAGGATTTGGAAGTGTGGCAAAACATTTGAGTGCTACATTATTTAAAAGCAACAAAGTAGAAATTGTTCAAGTTTATAACAGAAGCGTTAAAAGTGATATTAAAAAAACAAGTAAAGCATTTGGTTGTCATTTTACAACAAACATACAACACATTACACCCAATGCAGATATGTATTTTATATGTGTGAGCGATGACGCAATAAAAGATGTATCTAAACAATTAGCATCATTAAAATTAAAAGGTTTGGTTATTCACATATCTGGGACTGTTGAATTAAAAGCAATTCAAACGGCCTCAAAAAATATTGGCGTTTTTTACCCTTTATATTCGTTTGCGCATGCTACAAATATTGATTGGGAAGGTATTCCTGTTTTTACAGAAAGTAACTCTAAAACATCTCTAACAGTTTTAAAACAAATTTGTAGCATTTTAAATACTAAAAACTATAGTTTAAATTCTGAAAATAGATTACAACTTCATTTAGCAGCTGTAATTGCAAATAATTTTACCAATGCTCTTTTTAATGAAGCCTATAAAATTGTAGAACAAAACACATCATTAAACCCTAAACAAATTTTATTACCCATTATAGAGCAAGCAATTTTAAATTTAAATACACATCATCCAAAGTTATTACAAACAGGTCCTGCCAAGCGGGGAGATAAAAAAACCATTTCTAAACATCAACAATTAATTAAACACAAACAACTAGAACAAGTTTACAAAGCCGTTACGAAATTGATTGAAAAAAATAACACAAACTAAACTTAATTAAAAAATGAATTACAAAAAAAAATTAAACAACATCACTACATTTATTTTTGATGTAGATGGCGTGTTAACAAACAGTACAGTGTTATTATTTGAAAACGGTGAAGTGGTGCGCTCCATCAATTCTAAAGATGGATACGCATTATATTTAGCTTTAAAAAAAGGGTATAGAATAGCCATTATTACTGGCGGTAGCAGCCAGGCTGTAAAAAAAACGTTTGAAGAAATGGGTATTAAAGATGTATTTTTAACCCAGCATAATAAATTTGAATGTTATACAGATTATAAATCTATACATCAATTTACAGATGAGCAAGTTTTATATATGGGTGATGATTTACCAGATTATGAAACCATGAGTCATGTTGCCTTACCTACTTGCCCTAATGATGCAGCGCATGAAATAAAAAAAAATTCTCAATATATATCACACAAAAAAGGAGGCGAAGGTTGCGTAAGAGATGTAATAGAACAAGTGCTGCGATGCCAAAATAAATGGGAAATAAGTAATTGGTAATTTTTGTTATAAAAAAGAAACCATGAAACCTAACACATACACTTTTTTAATTTAATTAGTTTTTAAAAATAATGTTACATTTAGTTGAATTTTAAACTTCTTAGATTCAAATAATGAAAAACAAATTCATCCTGCTAACTCTTATTTTTTTATCATTCAACATCTATTGCCAAGAAGCGTTAATTAAAAAAACACAACAACAAGTAATTACCGAACTTGGCACTTTTGATTACATATTTGAAGGTGTTGTAGAAAGTGTAGATTTATATGCAGTAGATACCAAAGGCAATAAATTGCCCAACAGTGCGGCCATATTTGAAAATGGCAATCGTGGTGTAGGCGAATTTTATGACGAAAACGGGAGGCCAGCCCGATGCTTTAGCCTTGCTAAAATTAAAGTAGCCAAAGTATATAAGGGAGCCGATATTGAAAATAAAGATTATGTTTATGTACAAATCACTTCATCAAACGTTAATTTAAAAACACAAAAAGTAGCAAATGAATTTAAATTATGGGCACAATCTAATTATGTTTCACATAATAGTGATGAAGTTTTATTAGTTAAACATCCTGGCGAACATAGACAATTATTTTTTAGTAATAAAAATAAGCCAAGTTATTTGACGGTTACAAAAAATTCCTGCATACTGTATTTTAGTAATGGTTATAGAACTTTAGATGGGGAGATAAATCAAGGCATAACTTATGCCGGTTCAAATGAAATGGGACAACACTTTTTTTCAGAACAGGAATTAGAAACATTTTTAAGTCAAATTAAAGGGGTTAATATACATGCCAAACGCAAAGTTTTTTTTGACACTAAAAACCAACCTAAACCTGCAACTCCTATTAATGATTCTACTTTGCCTAAAGTTGATTATTAAAAAAATGTAGAAAATTATAACAAATGGCTAAAACAAAGCTTAGAGAAAAAACAAAAACCAAAAAAAACATCTAAAGTGGCTGGCGTTGATTTAATGTTAAACATTGCCAATGCACGCATTGTTGGCCCCGAAACAGATAATGGTGTGAGTTTGACGTGATAGAACAAGTGCTGCGATGCCAAAATAAATGGGAAATAAGTAATTAGTAAACTCATGAATAATAAAAACGATTGGTTTGAAAGTTGGTTTGATTCTCCATATTATCATTTACTATATAAAAACAGAAATGAAGAAGAAGCGCAGTTATTAATTAATAATTTAATATCATATTTAAAATTAAATCCAAATCAATCTATTTGGGATTTATGTTGTGGAAAAGGAAGACATAGTATTTATCTAAACTCTAAAGGATTTAATGTAATAGGTACTGACTTATCAAAACAAAGTATTGAGTATGCTTCGCAATTTAAAAATGACACATTGCAATTTTTTGAGCATGATATGCGAGAGCCATTTAAATTTAATCATTTTGATGTGGTACTTAATTTGTTTACCAGTTTTGGTTACTTTGATAACGAAGAAGATGATAGAAAAGTATTCAAAAATGTACATGATGCTTTAAAAAATCAGAGAGTTTTTGTGCTTGATTTTTTAAATGCTGAGTATGTAAAGCAAACTATACAGGCTGATCAATTTATTACTATAGATGATGTTCAATTTAAAACAAGTAAAGAAATATTAAATGAAAAAGTGATTAAAACCATTAAAATTGAAGATGGCTCGAAGCAATTTGAATATCAAGAACAAGTGAATTTGCTATCAAAATCCTACTTTGAAAAATTAGCTACTGAAGTTGGATTTAACATTTTAAACACATTTGGCAATTACAGCTTAAAGGAATTTAATGTCAACAAGTCTCCTCGTTTATTATTAATTTTACAAAAGGTAAGGTAAAACAATAGACTTTATTCCATAATTTCTAAAACGCTTTGATACCACTTCTAATTGTTGTTGTAAGCTCCCCAAAAATTAGTAGCGATTTATTAATCTTCAATTGTATTCTGTTTCATTTCTTCTTCGCTTAAAAACGGGAACATATCTTCTAAAGATGAGCTCACCATTTTACCGCTTGGTAATTGCTTTGAGCTTAATTTTGGTTCAAACACCTGTTCTTGATCAAGCACTACATTAATAAGCACTGGACCTGGCATGTTGATGTATTTCTTTAAATCTTTTTCAAAATTAAAATCTTTTAAAGTAAAAGAAGGAATACCGTAGGCATTGCCAATTTTTTCCATGTTAGGAAACGACACACCACTTTCTGGATGGCTACCTATAGATAAACCAAAAAAGCTGTTTTGGGTTGATTTAATTGACAAATAACCATTGTTATCTAAAACAATTATTTTAATGTTCATTTGATGATGTACGATAGTTTGCAACTCTTGTATATTCATTTGTATCGAGCCATCACCAGCCATACATAAAATACGTTTTGAAGTGTCTGCAGTGGCAGCCCCAATAGCCGAAGGTAAATCAAAGCCCATAGAGGCAGATCCAGAGTTACTAAATAAATGTTGACCTTTTTTTAATTTTGAAGTTTGAAAAGTTACAATGCACGCCGTAGCATCGCCACAAGCAAACACATCATTTTTAGTAGACAATTTATGAAGTTCATTTATAAAATGATAAGCATTAATAGGTCTTTCGGGATTTTTATGGTGTGGTAATACCATTTGATATTTCTCTTTCCTTTCTATACACCAGTTGTTCCAGCTTTGATAAATTTTATTATCAAATTTTAATTGTTTAAGCTGTTCATTTAATTCTGTTAAAAAATCATTCGCATCATAACACAGTGGTAAATCAATTTTGATAGTAGGTTTGGTCATTTCCACTTTATCTATATCCACTTGTATTTTAAAGGCACGTTTTGCAAAATTTTCCCAGTTATAACTTACTTGTCTTATAGGCATACGGCTTCCAACAATAATTACTAAATCAGCATTTTGCACCGCAAAATTACCCGCTCTATCGCCAATAGAGCCTTGTTTGCCAACATACTGCGGATGATCATAATAAATAAAATCGTGTCCCCACGCCGAAACAACTGGTATACCAGATAATTGAAGGGTTGTTTTAAAGGTGTCAATAGCATTGGCAAGTTTAATACCTGTAGAGCCTATAAATATTGGTCTTTTAGCTACTTTTATTTTTTCAATAACTTGTTTAACGTCATGTTTTAAATTCAAATTTTCGTTATTGTTAGGTGGTGTCCAACCTTTTAAATTTACTTCATCAATTTGAGCAGCCTGAACATCTACTGGAATATCAAGCCATACAGGTCCAGGACGACCATTACTAGCTTCGTAAATGGCTTTTTCTAAGTGGTATCTAATACTTTCTGGTTCAGTAACTGTATAGGCGTATTTGGTAATTTTTTTTACCATATCTACAATTTCAATTTCTTGATCTCCTAGTTGTCTGAGTCCTTTAATATTGTAGGCTGATAACATGGTTTCTCTTTTTACTTGCCCCGAAATAACAATCATGGGTATAGAGTCTGTAAATGCACCATACACGCCATTAATAGCGTTAACACCGCCCGGGCCAGTAGTAACGTTTACAATAGCAGGTTTATTTTTAACCCTTGCATAACCTTCGGCTGCCATTGAAGAGGCTTGCTCATGATGGTTGCAAACTACCTTTAAGCGAGGTTCACGGCCTATTGCATCATTAAGGTGCATGGCACCACCACCAGTTACTAAAAATACAGTATTTAAGCCTTTATCGGCAAGGGTTTTAAAAATATATTGTGCTAGTTTCATATGCTTGAGTTATTGTTTTGTTGTATTAAAAAATCCAATTTTAATTCTATTAAAGTTGATATAATTCAATACACACGTTTTTTTTCACTTTCTTAATTTAGGTGGGTTCTAAAAATTAGTTTTTAGAGGTTTGAATAAAAATCGTAGAACCCATTAAAACGATTTTTATAATCTGTACCATCAAAAGTACAATATTTTTCCTTTACAACATCATAATCTATATATCTATCAGTGTAT
>JAVKLI010000040.1:0-23230 GCA_031539425.1 Bacteroidia bacterium | reverse complement strand
TTTTTCCCTTTAGATTTATAGTAACCTGTCTTCATTTTATTGATGTATTTATAGTGCAAATATAAAATTAACTACCTGATATTCAGATAATTAAATTAATAAATTACCGAATTTATCAACATTTAATTTATAGAACTCCCCATAAATGTTTATCGTATTTTTATTACAGCAACTAAAATAACTTTAACTTGCTAAAAAAATACTTCAGTATTACAACAAAACTATATTGTTTTATTATATTTTCGAACTTTTTTAAAAAAATTTGGAGAGGTGTCAGAGTGGTTGAACGAGCAAGCCTGGAAAGTTTGTATACAGGAAACTGTATCGAGGGTTCGAATCCCTCCTTCTCCGCCAATAAAAAAATATTTTTAAAATTCTAAAATGAAACTGAATTTTATGTACCCAGCGCCGGAGTCGAACCGGCACGGTTTCCCACAGGTGTTTGAGACCAGCGCGTCTACCAATTCCGCCAGCTGGGCAAAAATATTTTTTACAAACATAGTAGTTTTTTAATACTAATGCCAACAATTTCACTAAATTTACCCCCCTTATTAAAATCCATTTATGGAATCGGCAGTTAAAATATTTTCCGGAAATGCATCTTTGCAATTAGCTAATCTTATTGCTAAAGCATACAAACAACCTTTAGGTAAAATGGATCACTATTGCTTTAGTGACGGAGAGTTACAAGTATCTTATGAAGAAAGTATCCGTGGACAATCTGTATACTTAATTCAATCCACTATGACGCCTGCAGATAATTTAATGGAATTATTATTAATGATAGATGCGGCAAAAAGAGCGTCTGCAAAGCATATAGTAGCTGTAGTGCCGTATTTTGGTTATGCAAGGCAAGATAGAAAGGATAAACCACGCGTAGCTATTGGGGCTAAATTAGTAGCAGATATGATTGCTACAGCAGGTGCTACACGTATAATGACAATGGATTTACACGCAGATCAAATTCAAGGTTTTTTTAATGTACCTGTTGATCATTTATACGCATCATCCATTTTTGCCCCTTACATTCAAAATTTAGGGTTGGATAATTTAACAATTGCTGCACCAGATATGGGTGGTAGTAAACGAGCTAATGCTTATGCAAAACATTTTAATGCAGAAATTGTAATATGCTATAAGCAACGATCTAAAGCAAATGTAGTTGATAAAATTACAGCCATTGGAGATATAGAAGGTAGGAATATTATTTTAATTGACGATTTAGTTGACACCGCTAACACTATTTGCAAAGCAGCTGATATGATGATGGACAAAGGTGCTAAAAGCGTTAGAGCTATTGCAACCCACGCTTTATTATCTGGCAATGCTATTGATACGATAAATAATTCTAAAATGACAGAACTTATAATTACAGACACCGTTCTACAAAAAATTAATTCTAATAAAATTAAAACACTATCTGTTGCTGATTTGTTTGCTAAAGTTATTCATAGCATTCATAACTACGAAAGTATTAGTAACAATTTTATAATGTAAACAAGCTCGCTAAAATATAATAAATAAAAAGTGTTGATTTACAAGGCGAGCGTAAATTAAACATTTAAAATAAAAAAATGAAAACAATACAATTGAGCGGTTCGTTACGAACGAACGTAGGAAAAACAAATGCAAAAGAATTACGTATAAAAGGTTTAGTGCCATGTGTAATTTACGGCGGAAAAGAACAGGTACATTTTCAAACAGATATCAGAGCGTTTCACCCAATTTTGTCTTCTCCTAATCCGTACATTATTTCTGTAGAGGTAAATGGAAAAACCTATAAAACGGTATTACAAGAAACTCAATTTCATAAAATTAACGACCAATTAATCCATGCTGATTTAATTGAAATAATTAAAGATAAACCTGTAATTGTAAATATCCCTGTATTGCTTACTGGCCAATCTGAGGGAGTTAAAAAGGGTGGTAAATTAATTTTAAAAACTCGAAAGTTAAAGTGTCGTGGTTTAGCAGAAGAATTGCCAGATAATATTGAGGTATCAATTAATGAGCTTGAAATTGGGGGTTCTATATCAGTAGAAGATTTAAAAGCAAAAGGAGTTACTTTTTTAAATGCAAAAAATGTAACTGTAGTAACAGTATCTACAACTAGAGCGGTAGCGGCTGAAGAAAATGCTAAATCAGCTACAGCTGCGCCTGCAAAATCAGCTGCGCCTGCAAAATCAGTAGCAAAAAAATAAATTATAAATTATCAACAACTGACATTGTTATCTAAATTGATAGCAATGTCAGTTTTTTAACGTTAGTGCGTTTTTATGAAAAACTTATTTATCAATAAAATTGTTAATTTAGCAAATTTTTCAAGCAATAAAACCATGAAATTATTTTTATCAATTTGTATTATATTACTATTTCTGACCCCCAACAATTTAAAAGCTCAAGAAGATGAAGATGTTGAGGAAGATGTTGAAATGGTAGCTGAAAATGCATTAAATGCGCTAAATCAAGGGCAATTTGATAGAGCATTTAAAATTTATTCAATCTTAAAAAAAAATGATCCGGACAACAATGAATATAAATACTATTTAGGAATTTGTGCGTTAAACGACCCTTCAAAAAAAGAACAAGCATTAAAGATTTTTCAAGAGCAAGTCAAATTAGAAGAGTTTGAAGAAAGCCCTTTCTATTTAGCAAAAGCTTACCACGTAAATGGTTTGGAAAAGGAAGCTATAAAACTTTATAAAAACTTTATTGCTAATAAACCAGAAGAAGAATTAGATGAGGTTAGAGAGGGTTTATATAAAGAAGCTGAAATGGGTATAAAGCAATGTGAAAATTTAAGCGAATTATTTATTAAAAAAATTAACAAAGTTACAATTACAAATTTAGGTTCGCCTATTAACACAAGAGATGCTGAAGCATTTCCAATTTTATCATTAAATAATTCAAAATTATACTATTCTTATATTGGTCCTAAATGTATTGGCGCTTTAATGGATCAAAATATGGAACAAGATGCTAAATATGGAGTTTATAATGCTGATGTATTTATGGTGACAAAAACACCAAATGGTTCTTATTGTTGCAATATTTCGGTGCCATCTTTTAATAGTAAAATTAATGATGGTATAACTTCTATATCAAGCGATGGATTTAGTGTTTTTTCCAACTCTGTTAGCAAAGACAAACTAGAAGAATTTATAAATACAAATAAAACAAAAAATATAAAACCTGAAAATAGCGAAACCTTAGATAATGAAGATTTTGAATCAGAAACAAGTAAAAATGATGTATCAGAAACTGATACAAATTTAGAAACAGATAAAGATAAAATTAAAGAAGAAGAAGAACCTGTAGAAAAAAAAGAAGTAATGGTTGAACCAGGCGAGGATATATATGAGTGCTTATTAAATAAAGATGGGACTTTTTCTACCCAATTTAAACTAAATGAAAATATAAATACAGAAGCTCATGAAGCAAACGCTGTTATTTCTGCTGATGGCAGATTTTTATATTTTTCATCTGATAGAGATGGTGGAGAAGGTGGATTAGATATATATGTTTCTGAAAAAAATGAGGGTGAATGGGGGCCAGCAATTAATTTGGGGCCAACAATTAACACACCTTATGATGAAGACTCTCCGTTTATACACCCTAATGGAACGTCTTTGTTTTTTAGTTCAACAGGACATAACAGCATTGGTGGCTTTGATGTAATGTATTCTGAATTAAAAAATAACTATTGGAGCGAAGTTGTTAATTTAGGGTTACAAATTAACACACCTTATGATGATATTGGTTATATTGTATCTACTGATGGTTCTCAAGGTTTTTTCTCATCTCGTAGAGGTTTAAATGGGGCTAAAGGATTAGATGATATTTATTTAATATCTCCAGCAATTAGTAATGTTACTTTACCTCCAATAATGTTAGTAAGCGGAAAAGTAACAGTTGATAAAAGAAAAGTGGGCGGTTTTGTAAAAGTATCTGCTACTGGGTATAAATACGAAAAAGCAAATATTGACCCACTAACAGGTGAATTTGTTGTAGCATTACCAATTAATGATGATTATCAAATAAAAATTGTACCAAAAACTGAGTTAATGGTTGATACAATTATCAAGCTAAGTACCCGTAAATTATCTCAATTTACAAATGTTACATATACCCTTGATTTTATGACTCATCCTGAAGCTAAACAACAACTTATTCCAAGTGAAGAACCACCTACTATAGTTGAAGAGAAAAAAGAAAATCCTACTAAGCAACCTGCCGTTGATGAAAAAGAAGAACAACCTGTAGCTAATGTAAGATCAAATTGTTCAAGTTTAGAACTTGAACCTTTAATGGATAAAGTATTGTATGAAAATCAACAATTATTTGATAAGCTATTACAAGTAATTGGCAATTACAATTTTGAGAAAATAACGTTTAAAGTTCAATTAGGTGCCTTTTCTAAAGTAAATAAAAGCACCATTGAATCGTTTAAAAAATATGGTGCAGTTGAACAAATTACAACAGCTGATGATGGTTTAACTAGGTTTTATCAAGGAAATGAACATATTTTAAATGTAATAAATGATTATAGAAATTATTTAATAAAACAAGGATTAAAAGGAGCATGGATTGTAGGATATTATAATGGCAATAGATATACATTAGAACAATTAATTAAAAACAGTTTTTTTTGTACTAAATAGCTTTCATTCATACATTTTTTTTTGATGCGTAAGTTGAATAGCTTTTATTAAATTTGTAAAAAGCTATTTTTTTGAAACCTATTTCAAATAATTTACAACATCAACTTGAGTTGTTTTTAGTAAAATACTATAAAAACGAATTATTAAAGGGTGTTTTTATTTTAATTCCCAGTACCTCTTTATTTTTTTTATTAAGCGTTACGCTAGATTATTATTTTGCTTTTAACACTACTATAACGACAGCAATTACTGCTTGTTTTTTACTTTTTTCAATATATTTTATTTATGTCTATTTATTAAATCCTATTTTAAATATTTTAAAGTATAAAAAAAGTATAACTAATGAGTATGCTGCCGAAATAATTGGTAAATACTTTACCAATATAAAAGATAAATTACTCAACACATTGCATCTTCAGCAATTATTGAACAATGAAAGTGAAAAGTCTGATCAGTTATTATTAGCTAGTGTGATTCAAAAAACAAATGAATTACAATTTTATAACTTTAAAAATGCAATTCAGTTTTCAGTAAATAAAAAGTATTTAAAATATATTGTTTCTGTTTTTGTAATCTTCAGTTTTATTTGGTTATTATGCCCAAATGTATTAATAGATGGTACATATCAATTTGTTCATCCTCAAACAAAAATTATTAAAAAAGCCCCATTTACATTTCATATAAAAAACAAATGTTTAGATGTTTTATATGGCGAAAACATTGATTTATTGATTGAATTGAATGGTTCAAACATACCAAATGAACTAATATTGAACGCTAATGGCCATGAAATTTTAATGGAGAAAAAAAAATCTAATGAATTTACATATACTATTCAACAAGTTTATGAAGATGTTAAAATTAATTTTTTAGGGTTAAACTATAAAAGTGAAGACTATATAATTAAAGTATTACCCAAACCCATATTAATTAAGCAAGTTGCATATATAACCTATCCTTTATATACTGGATTAAAAAAAGAAATAAAAGAAAATGAGATAAATTTTGAAGTGCCAGAGGGGACATATATATCTTGGGATTTTTATTGCAAACATACAAGTACACTAATTGTAAATGTCGATTCTGCTTCAACTATAATTCCTTTAAAAACTAAAGATTTTTTTAATTTTTCAAAACACTTCTATCAAAATAAGTTTTTGAATATTAAAAGTATCAATCGATTTGCAAACAAACCCATTGATTCTCTTAATATAAATGTCAAAGCTATTAAAGATGAATTTCCTAAAATTCAAATCACCGAAGATAGAGATACCACAAATAATGGTTTATTTTTTTTGTATGGAAATATAAAAGATGATTATGGATTTCATAATTTATTTTTTATATACACTATATATTTTGAAGACTCGTTAAAGCAAAAAGCATTTAAGTGTTATTCACACAATATTTTAATTGATAAATCGCTTGTTTATCAAACTTTCGACTATACGTTTGATATTAATGCTTTAAAATTACAACCTGGAAATACCATAGAATATTATTTTGAAGTGAGCGATAATGATGCGCCACATAGTTTTAAAAAAACAAAATCTACCATTAAAAAAATTGAACGTCCATCCGATTCATTGTTAAAAATAAAACAAGGAAGCGAAAATTTATTAAATAAAAATAATATGGCTAATAGCATCACGATGTCAAAAAAAATAGAAAAGTCTATATTAGAAATTGATACTAAAATGAACGAAACAAATAAGGTATCATGGGAAGAAAAGAAAAAAATTAAAGAGTTAATTGAATTTCAAAAAATAATTCAAAATAAGGTGGAAAAATTTAATCAAAATCCTTCAAACAACAACCAATCGTTTACAAAGAGTGAAGCTCTATTAGAAAAAGAAAAACAATTACAACAATTAATGGATAGTATATTAAACCCAGAAATAAAGAAGAATTTAATGGAGCTGCAAAAACTTTTAGAGTTAAACGATAAAAATTTTTTAAAAGAAAAATTAGATGATATTAAATTATCGAATACTGAAATTGAAAAAGAATTAAGTAAGGCTTATGAGGTTTTTAAGCAAATTGAAATTGAGCAAAAACTATCAGATATGTTTAAAAAAATAAACGATATAAAATTTCAAGAACAAAATCTTTTAAATGAATTAACTCAAAATAAAAATCAAAATTTTGACAAAACGCATGAAACTCAACTTAATATATCTAAACAATTTAATGAACTAAAAAATGATAAAGCCGAGATTGACAAGTTAAATCAAAAATTAGAAAATAAAAAAGATTTATTGCTTACCAAAAAACATGAAGAAGATATTAGCAACAAATTAAATAAAGCATCAAATGCATTAAAAAATAAAAATAAAAAAACAGCTCAAGAGGCTCAAAAAGAATCAATAGAAGCGTTAAGCAAAATGGAAGATGATTTAGATAAAAAGCTTAAAGAAGAAGAACAAACTGAAAATGAAGAAGATTTACAAGCGCTGAGACAAATAATAGAAAATTTATTGCTACTTTCTTTTGAGCAAGAAAAACTGATCGGTAGTACAAAAAAAATACTTTTAGATGACCCACTTTATACTGAAATTGGTAAAACACAAATAGCATTTAATGAGTATTTTAAATTAGTTGAAGATAGCTTACACACATTAAGTAAAAGAAATCCTATAATAACAGCTACTACAAATAAAAATATTGAAAATATTAAAAGAACTAGTAAAGAAATTTTAAGTCTATTAGAAGAAAGAAAGCCTATTGCTGCAGCGTTTAAAATGCAATATAATATGACTTCATTTAATAATTTAGCTGTTATGTTAAATATATCATTGGAACAATCTCAAAAACAAGCAAAAGAGGGGAAAGCTAAAAGCAATTCAAGTTGCAAATCAGGGTCGTGTAAAAAACCTGGTAATAACAATGGTCAGGGTAGTGGTAAACCATCTAAACAATCATTAAAAAATATGCAAGAGCAGCTTTCTAAACAAATTGAAAGTTTAAAAAAATCTTTAGAACAAGGGAAACAAAATAATGGTAAGGAAAAAGGAAATAATCAAAATAAAGGTAAGGGTATGGCTATGCAAAATATAAATAGTAATAGCGAACAATTTTATAAAATGGCTGCTCAACAGCAGTACATCAAAAATCAGTTACAAAAAATGATGCAAAGTTATACAAACAAATCGGGTGAAAATAGTATTAATCATATTTTAGATCTAATGGAACAAAATGAAAAAGATATTGTAAATAAATCTATTTCACAAGAAACAATAAATCGTCAAAATCAAATTTTAACCAAACTATTAGAAAGTGATAAAGCTGATAAAGAAAGGGAACAGGATGAAAAACGTAAATCAAACGAAGGCGATCAAACTTTAAAAAATACTAATCATAATAAACTAAACTTTGAAATTAAAAAAGAAAAGGAAAAAGAAATGATTCAAAGTATTTCCCCAAAATATACGCCTTATTACAAAGAAAAAATACATAACTATTTTAATTCATTTTCTCAATGATTCGTTTTTTTGAAAAACATAAATATAAAATTGAAAATAAAGTAGTAATTAAAAAATGGTTAAAATCAATTGCAGAAAAGCATCATTTTGTTATTGGTGACATAAATTATATTTTATGTGATGATTTAGAACTACTTGAAATTAATCAATCATTTTTAAAACACGATACTTTTACAGATATTATTACCTTCAATTATAATCAAAACCATATTTTAAATAGTGATATATACATTAGTATAGAAAGGATACAAGATAATGCTAAACTGTTTAAAGTTGCGTTTACAGATGAATTATATCGTGTTATGATACATGGTGTATTACATCTTTGTGGGTTTAATGATAAAACGAAAAACGAAAAAATATACATGAGAAGTCTTGAAGACGAAGCCTTGAAAATATTAAATAAAAAATAAATTTTATTTTATAATATAGCTTGAGTTTAAACGCTTTATTTTAAAGATTAGGTATTTTTTTTAACCTATCTAAAAAAATGATTATATTTTTTATACAAATAAGCTTTAATTTTCAACTAAAGTTGGGTCAATTACTACTCTACCGCAATGCTCGCAAACTAATATTTTTTTGTTAAGTTTAATATCTATTTGTCTTTGTGGTGGAATTTTATTAAAACAACCTCCACATGAGTCTCTTTCGAGTGGCACTACAGCCAATCCGTTTTTTGAATTGCTTCTTACTTTTTTGTAAATAGTAAGCAATCTCGGTTCAAGTAATAATTCTTTTTTAGTTGATTTTTTTAACAAATCTTGCTCTTCCTTTTCAGTTTCGGTAATAATTTCGTTTAGTTCAGATTTTTTAACTTTTAAATCTTTTGAACGCTCAGTTAATTCTAATTTACAAGATTCTAAATTTTCTGTTTTAGTAACTTGATTATATTTTGCTTCTTTTAAACGTTTTTCAGCTAATTCAATTTCTAACTTTTGAAAATTTACTTCTTTAGATATAGCATCATGCTCTCTATTATTTCGCACTTTACCTAACTGGGCTTCATATTTTTTAATATTAGATTTAAAATCTTTTATAGCCTGTGTTTTATCTGAAATAGATACTTCTATAGTTTCTAATTCTGCCATTAAGTTATTAACTCTAGTATCTAATCCAGCAACTAGATCTTCTAAATCTTCAACTTCCAAAGGGAGTTCACCTCTGATTATTTTAATTTTGTCTATTTGAGAATCTATAAGTTGTAATTGATAAAGGTTAAGAAGTTTATCTTCTATACTTCCTTCTACCTTTTCTTTAATTTTATTGCTCATTTTTGGTATGGTATAAAATAGGATTTGTGTTTATTTGTGTAAAATGGATTGCGAATTTAGGATTATTTTTGATTAAAACTTCGTAAATTATTTCTGAAGTATACTGTTCGCTTTCAAAATGCCCTATATCTGCCAATAATAGCTGATTTTCAGCCTCAAAAAAATTATGATACTTTAAATCTGAAGTAATATAGATGTCAGCTTTAAGTTTTTTAGCTTTTAAAATTAAAAAACTGCCGCTGCCGCCACAAATAGCAATTTTTTTAACTGATTTATTTAATAATTTACTATGTTTAATAACCTTGGCATTAAATATTTTTTGTAATCGGTTTAATATCTCAGCTTCTGAAACTGAAGTTGTTAATTCGCCTATTAATCCTGACCCATATTTGTAATTATTCTTTTGTAACTGCGTGATGTAAAAAACAGGTTCTTCGTATGGATGATACTCATTTAACGAATGAATTACTTGATTTGTATTTATTGAATCAAACTGTAAAACCAAACAAGTTTCAGATGTTTTATTTAAAAGATTATTATTGCCAATTTGTGGCTTAGCTTTTTGGTTTGGATTAAAGATTCCTACCCCATCAAACGAAAAGGAACAGTTAGAGTAATTACCAATTTCGACACAGCCAGCTTCAAATAGAGCGTTTTTTAATTCTTCTAAATGTGTGGTAGGTGTGTACACTGTTATTTTACTTAATTGATTTAATTTAGGTTCTATAATTTGCAAATTCTTTACCTGTAATTTTTCTGCTATTTTAGCATTAACTCCATTAATTAGATTATCTAAATTGGTATGGCAAGCGTATATGGATATATTATTTTTGATTGCTAATAAAATAATTTTATTTTCTAAGGAGTTAGGCTGAATACTAATAATTGGTTTAAAAATTAGTGGATGGTGTACTATTATTAAATTTGATTTTTTTTGAATAGCTTCATATATTACCTCTTCAGTGCAGTCTAAAGCTAGCAATATGCCAGTAACTAAGTCAGATTTGTTGCCTATTTGTAGCCCTGAGTTATCGTAATCCTCTTGTAATGAAAGTGGCGCAAAAGATTCTAAACATTTTATAACGTCATTTACTTGCATTATAATTGAGCTAAATTAAATATTAAAAATTATGGGAAATATAAGCATAAAATTTATTTTTTTTTAAAATACAAGTAATTGTTTTACCATAATTATAGTATCTTTGGTTCGTTCTATAAAAGAAATAGAGCGACAAATGTATTAAATTATGAGAAAGCCAAGAGTATTGTTTGTTTCGCAAGAAATATCCCCATATATAGATGATTCAAACATTGGAAAAATTACAAGAATGTTGCCACAAATTATCCAAGAGAGGGGTAAAGAAATACGGGTATTTATGCCAAAATATGGCGTTATTAACGAGCGAAGGCATCAATTACATGAAGTTATTAGACTATCTGGAATGAACATTGTTATTGATGACACTGACTATTCTTTAATTATAAAAGTAGCTTCAATTCAAGTAGCCAGAATGCAAGTGTATTTTATTGATAATGAAGATTTTTTTAAAAGAAAAGCTGTATTAACAGACAAAACTACCGGAAAATTTTTAGACGATAATGACGAAAGAATTATATTTTTTAACAGAGGTGTTATTGAAACTGTAAAAAAATTAGGTTGGTCTCCTGATATAATTCATTGCCATGGTTGGTTTACAGCTTTGGTTCCATTGTACATTAAAAAATCATTTGCAGACAACCCTTTATTTTCAGATTCTAAAATTGTTTTTACACTTTATGACGAGCAGTTTACAAAATCTTTAAATAAAAAAATGATAGAGAAAATGGTTACAGAAGGGGTTGGAATAAATGATTTAAAACATTTACAAGACCCTTCATATATTAATTTAATGAAGCTAGCAATAGATTATGCTGATTCTATTGCGTTTGGTAGCGAAAATATTGATACTGAGTTAGTTAATTACGCTAAAAAATCTGGTAAACCAATTTTAAAATATGCTCCACAGCCCATTGATACTGATGCGTACAATGAGTTTTATGATGAGGTGCTTGAAAAAAGTAATGTTTTAATTAATTAAGTGATGCGTTTTGTTGCACGTATTTTTGTTTTTATATTTTTAATAACAGGTTGTAATAAAAGCACAAATAATAGTGTTGGGCTTGAAATTCAACCTAACAGCGACATGAGTTCAGTTATCGAAACAGATACAATGAAGGTGTTTGCCTACACTCAGTCTGTATCAGCAGTAACTAGTTATAGCAAACGATTTACTAAATTTATTGGTGAATACTTAGATCCTAATTTTGGGTTTTCAGACGTTTCACTTTTTTGCAACTTTTCTATTCCTAACAATCAAACAAATGTAAATTTTGGCTCAAACCTAGTTGTTGATTCTGCTGCTGTTATTTTACGTTGTTTAAATCCATATATTGGGGATACTTTGGGTACAATGAAATATTTGGTAAATGAAATAACTTCTACTTATTCTAATACAGCTGTATTTACAACCTCTACTTCAATTGGTGTATCAACCTTACCGCTAAATTCAATATTTAAATTTACCACCGTAAACGCATTATATTGTTTAAAAATACCTATTGATAAAAACTATGCACTTCAAATTATAACCAATACAACTAATTTAGTAAGTAATGCTGAATTTCAATCTGCCTATAAAGGCTTTTGTATCTCGTCAGATAGAGTAAATTTAAATCAAGTAGGTAATATACGCTCATTTGATTGTAATAGTGCTATTTCTGGTTTATCTATTTATTATAGAAACAATACTGCACCTACAAGTACCTCTACTCCTATTTTATTTCCTTTTACTGGTACAAATATTAAAAGATTATCGTTCAATAATGTTTCTCGATTATATACTAATAGTACAAATTTTAGCTTTTTAAATCAAATAAATAATCAAGATACTTTACAAGGAAATCAAAATTTGTTTATACAAGGATTTGGGGCTACTCGATTACGAATTTATATTCCATATTTGCAAAATTTTACAAAATTAGCTCCAATTGCGGTAAGTAAGGCTAGTTTTATTATCAAAGTTGACCCTTCCTTTTCTTCTATTTATTATGCTCCGCCGGAAAAATTAACGCTTATTGGTTGTGATGCTGCTGGTAATGAATCAGAATCAATTGATGATTTAAGCTCTCTTGATTTTGCAAAATACGATGGTAGTTATGATGCTATAAACAAACAGTATACTTTTAATATATCTCGATACATACAACAAATTATTACGGGTAAACAAAAAAATTATGGGTTTTATATTGTTAATGCTTCGCCTTCTAATTTAAACGATAATGACGTGCAAGCAAACAACGTTATTTTGGGGGGTGTAAAAAATTTACTTTTGAAACCTCAATTAAAAATAACATATGTACAATATAAAAATTAAAATGTTTTATATTTTGTAAATCCAATAATTGGATATAAGGCCGACAAGAAACCACAAAAGAGTACTGTTATCAATATCAAAATAATATCCCCGGTAAGTATTTGAATAGGAAAATACGGTACTACAAATTGTTCATCAAATGCTATTATATGAAATTGTTGTTGTAATAGGCAAATGATAATGCCAATTATAATGCCAATTATAGCACCTAAGCTGGTAATATAAAAACCTTCTTTTATAAACAGAAGTTTTATCATATTGTTTGAAGCGCCAAGATTGTATAACATTTTTATATCCTTTTTCTTTTCATTAATTAACATACCAATAGAGCTAATGATGCTAAATGTTGCTAGTAATAATATAAAAGAGAGTATAATATAGGTCCATAATTTTTCGGTAGATAATGTTTTATAAACGACATCGTTAAGTTGCACTTTGTTTTTTACTTCATATTGTTTTCCTAAACTTTGAATAATAATATTTTGAATTTTATTAACTTGTTTTTTATCTGCACAGCCTATCAATACTGAGGTAAATGCACCATCTGTATCAAATAAATTTTGCGCTAAAGTAATATCTATAAATGCGTACTTCATGTTAAAATCATCATTAACATTAATAATTCCTGTTGGTATTAATTGTTGGGAGTTAAAGGCATCAAGTGGATTAATACTTTCAACTTTTCCTCTGGTAGGTACATAAATCGTTACAAAATCGGCTATGCCATTAATCTGTAATTCTAAATTGCTTGCTATTCCAGCTCCTATTAATATACCATTACCATTTTGTCTTCTTAAATTATAACTTCCAGCAATTATTAATGTGTCTAGTCTAGTCATTTTTTGATATAAAGAATCAACTGCTTTAATAGTTACAATTATTTGATTATTGTCATATTTTAATAATACATTATCTTCAATACAATGCGATACATAGCTTACACCTGGTACATTTTGTAATGTGGATACTTGTTGTGTGTTAAGTTTAAAGTACTTGTTGTTTTTGCTTGTAATTACCAAATCAGGTTCTACGCTATCATACATACCCGTAACCACTTCATTTAAGCCATTCATAGCAGATAGAACAATAACTAATGCTGCAGAGGCTATTAAGATAACTGCAATACTAACCCATGAAATGATGTTAATGATATTGTGTGATTTTTTTGAAATTAAATAACGCTTTGCTATAAAAGATGTAACATTCACTTCAAAACGATTTATTTCAAAAGATTGTTAATTTTTAAAGCGTAGTCAAACGAATCGTCTATCCGAAAACTTAAATTAGGAATTATACGAACTTGTTTTCCTATGGCGTCGCCTAAATGTTTTCTAATTTTTGCTTTATGCTCATTAATTAAGGCTAAAGCTACTTTTGGAATAGATGGAGGCATAATGCTTACAAACACGTTACATACGCTTAAATCGGGGCTAATTCTTATTACAGTAACGCTTATAAAAGCGCCATTAAATAAAATTTTAGATTGAATTCGTAAAAAATTGGCAAGCTCTTTTTGTACTAATTTTGAAATTTTTTGCTGTCTAATACTTTCCATGTTTCAAAAATACTAAAATTAAGTTACTTTTGATGCTTGTAAAATCAAACTGTTTAGGCATACATACACTATGAGAAAAAATTTTTCTAACATTCATTATGCTCCTACTTCAACTAACAAACAGACAATTGAAAAAAACAGTTTTACAACCTTTGAACAAATCCCAATTCCATCGCATTTTACAAAAAAAGATATTGAACCTATAGAGCATATTGGCTTTACATCTGGCGTTGTGCCTTATTTACGTGGCCCTTATGCGAGCATGTATATTAAACAACCCTGGACGATACGCCAATATGCTGGTTTTAGCACTGCTGAAGAGAGTAATCTGTTTTATAAAAAAAACTTAAAAGGTGGGCAAAAAGGGCTTTCTGTAGCCTTTGATTTAGCTACTCATCGTGGTTATGATAGTGATCATTCACGCGTAGAGGGCGACGTAGGCAAAGCAGGTGTAGCAATAGATTCGGTATTAGATATGAAAACCTTATTTGACGGTATTCCTTTAAATCAAATGAGTGTGAGTATGACCATGAATGGGGCTGTGTTGCCTGTATTAGCGTTTTTTATTGTTGCCGCTCAAGAGCAAGGGGTAGCCATGAAAGAACTAACGGGTACCATACAAAATGATATTTTAAAAGAATTTATGGTGCGAAATACTTACATTTATCCACCTGAACCATCCATCAAAATTATAGCCGATATTTTTGAATTTACTTCTAAAAATATGCCAAAGTTTAATTCTATTTCCATCAGTGGTTACCACATGCAAGAGGCTGGAGCTTCTGCAGATATAGAATTAGCCTACACTCTAGCAGATGGTTTAGAATATATAAAAACAGGTATTAAAGCGGGTTTAAAAATTGATGACTTTGCCCCACGTTTATCGTTTTTTTGGGCTATAGGTATGAATCATTTTATGGAAATTGCCAAACTCCGTGCAGGGCGTTTACTTTGGGCAAAAATTGTAAAACAGTTTAATCCTCAAAATGAAAAATCAATGGCGCTCCGTACCCATTGCCAAACCAGTGGATGGAGCCTTACAGAGCAAGATCCTTATAATAATGTAGCTCGTACTACAATAGAAGCTTTAGCAGCAGCAATGGGACACACGCAAAGCTTACACACCAACGCATTAGATGAAGCTATAGCCTTACCTACCGATTTTAGTGCTAAAATAGCCAGAGACACCCAATTATATTTACAAAACGAAGCCAATATTTGCAAAACTGTAGACCCTTGGGGCGGCTCATATTACGTAGAGTATTTAACCAATGAACTTGTTCAAAAGGCTTGGGGGCATATTGAAGAAATAGAAAAACTAGGCGGTATGGCAAAAGCCATAGAAACAGGTTTGCCAAAAATGAAAATAGAAGAAGCAGCAGCCCGAAAACAAGCACAGATAGATAGCAAACAAGATATTATTGTTGGTGTAAACGACTATCAAACTGTAGAACAAACAGAAATAGACATTTTAGATATTGATAATACTAAAGTAAGAGCCCAACAAATAGAACGCTTACAACAACTAAAAAAAGATAGAAATCAAACTCAAGTAAACGAAGCACTTAATAAATTAACAATAGCTGCACAAAACAATGTTGGTAATTTACTTGAACTAGCAATAGCAGCAGCCCGAGTTCGCTGTACACTTGGAGAAATATCTGAGGCACTAGAAAAAGTGTATGGACGTTATAAGACTACAAACAGAAGCGTTTCGGGTGTATATAGTAAAGCTATACAAATGGATGCAAATTTTTTAAAAGCCAAAGAATTAGCCAACGCAGTGGCAGACCTTGATGGGCGAAGACCTCGCATATTAGTAGCAAAAATGGGTCAGGATGGACACGATAGAGGCGCTAAAGTTATTGCTACCAGCTTTGCTGATATGGGATTTGACGTGGATATTGGTCCGCTGTTTCAAACCCCCGCCGAAGTAGCCAAGCAAGCCATTGAAAGTGATGTGCATATACTAGGGGTAAGCAGTTTGGCGGCAGGGCACAAAACCTTAATACCACAAGTAATAGAAGAACTTAAAAAATACAACCGACAAGATATTTTAGTAGTAGCAGGTGGCGTTATTCCAAAGCAAGACTATAATTTTTTGTTTAACCACGGCGTAGCCGGCGTATTTGGACCAGGTACTGTATTGAGCCAAAGTGCAATTTTGATACTAGAAAAATTAATACAAAAATTAAAAACCTAAATAAAACATCAATATGAATATAGAAGATAAAATAAACGCAGATATTAAAGCATCTATGATAGCTAAAAATGCCAAGCGCCTTGAAGCCATCAGAGCTATCAAATCTGTAATCTTACTATTAAAAACTTCGCCCGAAGGGTTTACAGAAGAAACCGCTATCAAAGCCATTCAAAAAGAACACAAAAAACGTAAAGAAACTGCAGAAATATACCTATCACAAAACAGGCAAGATTTAGCTAACGACGAGTTAGCCCAAGCGTTAATTTTAGAAGAATACCTACCTAAAGCCTTATCAGAAAACGAACTCAAACAAATAATAGCCGATACATTAAAGCAACTAAACATATCTAGTACAGTAGACATAGGTAAAGCTATAGGTGCTGTAAATAAAGTGGTGACAGGCCGGGCCGACGGTAAACTTATAGCCCAACTTATAAAAGAGCAACTTAGTTAATTTACAATTGTGATTAAATTTTTTTTAATTATTATAATTTCATTTACTTGTACCATCCTACAAACAAGTTGCAAAGCACGCAAAAAGTGCGATTGTCCTACTTTTAAAAAATAAATATATATATATATATATATATATATATATATTTGTATTATTAATTTTTAACCAAAAAAATAACATGATAAAACTAACTACACTTTTATTATTAATACTTTTATTTAGTAACGCTAAAGGGCAGTGGTTTCCAAATAGCGTTACAACATTCTATAACAATCGACAGGTTGTTAAAGTTGGATGGTTTAGTGCTTCCTCCCGACACTATGAGACACAAGAATATGGTGATATATATGAACTGAAACCTTATTATAATAATCATCAGCTAACATTTGGAGACTACGATTATAACAACTACAATCCTCCTTTATCAGTAAATAATATACACCCTAATTTAATACAGTACCCAACCAATTACACAAATGTACGATCCGGAGAATGGCATAAATTAAGCACTTTTGACAAATTCGGATTTAATGTAGCTTATCAAAATAACATTAACTGTGAGTTTATAATTACAAATAGGGTGCTTACTTTAGGTACTGGTATTCAATATGCTAATCAATATGATATTACAGATCAAAATTCAGGTATTATAACTGTTAAAAACGGAAAAATTGGTAAGGCTAAAAAAATTACTTTTGTTGGAGGACCTCAACAATATAAAGAATTGAGCTCATTCATAAATAATCAAGTTTACATCTATGATGGGGGGGGATATTCCGACTCGGAAGGAAATTATAATTCACCCTCAGGACATTACGAAAATCAATATTGGACAGAAAATTTAAGCGCCCCATCTGTATTGTCTGGCCCTACTATTAAATTTGAACCAAATTCTGCAGGTGTTTATTCTAAAATTAGTTTTGTTGGTACGCAAGATGATTTTGTTTCTCTCCCCCCTCAGCCTACTAAAGTTTTTTATGTTACAAATAATAGGCGTGAAGGTGGCGTTACTTGTTGGGACAAAACATCTTGGGCTTATTTAGACTATGCAACTGTTTATTTTTGTGATGGCAATAATATTGTTAATATTAAGTCTGAAGCTACAATTGATTTGAGGTACTACAACCGCTATTTTAATAATAATTCTTCTTTTATTGTTAATAATAGTTATACCTCTAATTTCTTTTATACAGCGGAGTTACCTTCTAGATGCGACCCTCCTCAAAATCATGATTTTTGGGCGGCTAAGCATATTTACGCATGGGATAGAGAATCATACTGTATTGATAGAGAAACCCATACTCTCAGCATTAAAAGAATTTACAGGTAATATTGCATTTTTGAGACATTAAACTTTCACAATTTAGATTTTTTTGTGTATCCTACATTAAAACCTTATTGTTGGTATGTACTTAAGTTAGGGAGTTTATACAATACTAACAAATACGAGCAATTAACCGCGCAATTAGAATTATTTTTTATTATTGAAGTGGATACTTTTATGATATCCATTTGATTTATTACTTGTAGTTATTTATATTTTCATCCAATTAATATAAAATGGCTATAAGTAAAAGGTAAAATAATAATGGTTGCAATAACAACTCCAACAGCTTTAAGTGCTGATTTCATAACACTTGTTTTATCTTAATTTGTATTTTTAAATCTCATGGTAATTACTCCCAAAAAAGCTTCTTTAAATATTTTTGTACTCATTTTACTGGCTCCTAAAACCCTATCGGTAAAGGTAATGGGTACTTCTATAATTTTAAAGCCATTTTTGTAGGATTTGTATTTCATTTCAATTTGAAAAGCGTAACCTAAAAATTTAATGTTATCTAAATCTAAAGATTCTAATACTTTTTTTCTATAACATTTAAAGCCTGCTGTAGCGTCTTTAATTGGTAATCCAAGCATAATACGAGTATAAACTGAGGCGTATTTGCTCATTAAAATACGTCCTAAAGGCCAATCGTGCACCTTACCTCCCTTACAATAGCGCGAACCAATGGCTACATCATAGCCATTTTGACAAGCTTCTAAAAGTATTGGTAAATCATTAGGATTGTGGCTAAAATCACAATCCATTTCAAAAATAAAATCATAATTATTTTTTAATGCCCATTTAAACCCGTGTATATAAGCGGTTCCTAAGCCTAGTTTACCGCTTCTTTCTTCTATAAATAGTTTATTAGGATATTTTGGAAATAAAGATTTTACAAGTGCAGCGGTTCCATCTGGTGAGCCATCATCAACTATTAATACGCTAAATTGAGGCGTTAATGACATGACTGTAGTAATAATATTTTCAACGTTTTGTATTTCGTTGTAAGTTGGTATTATAACTAAGTTTTTGCTCATGGTTTTATAAACTCTAAATTATAGTATTTTTTAAATAGTCAACTTAGAATTTTTAAATAAAGTGGCGCTAAAAACAGAACTTATTAAACCCAAAATAAAATATTTTAAAATTAAAATGGCACATTCTTTAAATAAGGTTACATTTAAAATAGCAGTGTTTATTTGATTTTGCAAAACTTTTATCTTTTCACTATCGTTTAAAGCTTGTAACAATTTGTTACCCTGTTGTTGAATGTAATTTATTTTAAAATTTTTAAAATACATTTCAAAAAATAATATTTCAAATACAAGCAACATTACAATAGTAACCAACACAAAGCTAATGCTTTCTAACATAGTTTGTTTAGAGGTTATAACGCCATTGTATTTATTTTTTTTAATAAAATAAGTATGTACCAAGCACAGTGGTGCAAAAATAAACCACATAAATAAAAACAGAGCGTTAAACAAATGGGTTTTATTGAGCGCAATAATAGCCATGGAGGCTATTGCTGTGGTAAAAGTGTAGATAAGGGAAGTTGAAAACGTTTTTATCGTTGCCATAAACAGGTTATTTGTTCATGCTAATCAAAAACTCTTCGTTTGATTGGGTGCGCCCTAGTTGATTGGTTAAAAATTCCATAGCCTCTATAGGATTCATATCTGCAAGGTGTTTTCTCAGTAGCCATAATCTTTGCAAATTATCTTTTTGTACTAACAAATCATCTCTTCTAGTAGATGAGGCTGCTAAGTCTACTGCTGGGTAAATTCTTCTATTTGCAATTTTTCTATCTAGCTGAAGCTCCATGTTTCCGGTTCCTTTAAACTCTTCAAAAATAACTTCGTCCATTTTAGAACCTGTTTCTGTAAGCGCTGTAGCAATAATAGTAAGTGATCCGCCATTTTCTATTTTACGAGCTGCACCAAAAAAACGTTTGGGTTTTTGTAAAGCATTGGCTTCCACCCCACCTGATAATACTTTTCCGCTAGATGGTGCTACGGTGTTATACGCTCGAGCCATACGTGTAATACTATCTAGGAGTATCACAACGTCATGACCACATTCTACCATGCGTTTGGCTTTTTCTAAAACAATATTAGCTATTTTAACGTGTTTTTCTGCTGGCTCATCAAAGGTAGATGCAACAACTTCTGCCTTTACACTGCGTGCCATATCTGTTACCTCTTCTGGTCTTTCGTCTATTAAAAGTATAATTAAATATATTTCTGGATGGTTATATGCTATGGCATTGGCAATTTCTTTTAGTAAAACGGTTTTACCAGTTTTTGGTTGAGCAACTATAAGTCCTCTTTGCCCTTTACCAATTGGTGCAAACATATCTATAATACGGGTGCTATTACTTTGCTGTGGATGCCCTGTAAGTTTTAATTTTTCTGAAGGAAATAATGGGGTTAAATAATCAAACGGTACTCTATCTCTTATAAATGAAGGGTCTCTACCATTGATTTCATCGGCTTTTATAAGTGGGAAAAATTTTTCTCCATCTTTAGGTGGTCTAATGGGGCCTTTTACAACATCACCTGTTTTTAATCCTAACAGTTTTATTTGAGCTTGAGATACATAAATATCATCTGGAGAACTTAAATAATTATAGTCTGAACTACGTAAAAAACCATAGCCATCGGGCATCATTTCTAACACCCCCTCCCCTATTGTTATTCCATCAAAGTTATAATGTATTCTTTCTGGTTTTGGTATTGCGGGTTGATTATTGGTTTGTTCACTTGTAGTTGTTGTTTCTATTAGTTTTTGAGTGGGTAAAATATCACCTGCTATAGTAACCTCTTCAATTTTAACTTGTGATTGTGATTGCTCTATTTTAATAGCTTCTATTGGTTGTTGAGGTGCTGTTTCTTTAGAATTATTAGTATCTTCTTTTACAGGTTTTGTGATACGTGGTTTGCGTTTTTTTTCAACTGCTGTATTTGCATCAGGCTTTGTTTGAAGATGGTTATAAACAGCTAAGGCTAAATCTGGCTGAGCTATTTGCGCATCTATAATTTTTAAAATTAAAGCCTCTTTATCTGTCGTCCCAACATCTATGCCTAGTTTGGTACCTATTTTATGTAATACTTCTTCTGATTTTGCGGTTAAATCTAATACTTCAAACATAATGGAAAAAATTGGAAAAATGTGATTTGTAAACTAAGGTTGATTTTGCTGATACTACAAATTTAGTTGTGTAGTATAAATTAATAACCCTACAATAATAGAAAAATAAATTAAACTGAAAAAATATTTTTTTATAAGTACTTTTGAAATCCAATTTTTCTTTTAAGAACATCATATAATGATAAACATATCATCGCAATTATCCGAAACCATTGCTGCATTGGCTACCCCTTCGGGCATAGGAGCTATTGGGGTAATAAGATTAAGCGGAGACAAGAGTTTAAAAATAATTGACTCGATATTTTTTACCAAAGCATTAAAACCAAAAACTATTTCTAATAAAACTTCACACACAATTCATTTTGGAATTATTGCTCAAAAAGAAGCAATAATAGATGAAGTTTTAGTGAGCCTATTTAAAGCCCCTAATACATACACTGGGGAGGATGTGGTAGAAATTTCTTGTCATGGTTCGGTATTTATACAGCAAAAAATTTTAGAATTATTATTTGAAACAGGCGCTGTACCTGCATCTCCTGGAGAATTTACAATGCGTGCTTTTTTAAACGGTAAAATGGATTTATCTCAAGCCGAAGCGGTATCAGATTTAATATTGAGTTCTAATAAAAAAACGCATCAAATATCCATGCAACAATTGCGTGGACAAGTTAAAACAAACATAGAAACCCTTAGAGAACAGCTTATACATTTTGCCTCTATGCTTGAACTAGAGCTCGACTTTAGCGAAGAAGATGTTGAATTTGCCAACAGAGATGAACTTAAAAAATTAATGAATACGACTATTGAGTTAATTCAAAATTTATTAAACTCTTTTACTCAAGGTAATGCTATTAAGAATGGGGTTTCTGTGGCTATTATTGGTAATCCAAATGTTGGAAAATCTACGTTATTAAATGCTTTACTTGGCGACGATAAGGCTATAGTAAGCGATATTGCTGGTACTACAAGAGATGTTATTGAAGATTGTATTAATATTGAAGGGGTGCAATTTAGATTTATGGATACAGCGGGAATTAGAGCAACAACAGATGAAATAGAAAAAATTGGTGTTCAAAAATCCTACCAAACTTTGGAGCAAGCTCATATAATTTTGTATGTATTTGATGTTAATAGTACAACCCCAGCACAACTTGATGAACTGAAAAAGCCTATCAAACAAAGATTACAAACAAACGCACATTTAGTTTTGGTTGGTAATAAAATTGATTTTGATATTAAACAACATTTTAAATCAGCATTTAAAAATCAAAACATTCAATTTATATCGGCAAAGAATAATGATGCTATAGAAATATTAAAAAAACAATTGTTATCACTCATTATTACTAATGAAATAACAGGTAACGAAACTATCATTACCAGTGCTCATCAGGCTAATTTGTTGGCTAAAGCCGCAAACAATTTAAAAGAAGCCTCTACTGGATTAGACAAACAAGTATCCTCCGAATTTATAGCACAAGATTTAAAGTTAGCTATTCAAGCTCTTTCAGAGCTTACGGGTAAAATATCAAGTGATGATTTATTAAAAAATATTTTTAGTAAATTTTGTATCGGAAAATAGCGAATACAAGCATCAGCAAGTAAAAGAAACAAAAAGCCACTACTGGCAACACTTACAAGACAATCAAACTGCTTTTGATTGTCTTTTTTATGCTTTTTACTGACTATTTCTTGTCAGTTATTTGTCTTTTTC
>JAVKLI010000039.1:0-14259 GCA_031539425.1 Bacteroidia bacterium | reverse complement strand
GCCTTGTAATATGTTGGTTACGCAAAGGTAACTTGAAGACTATAGAGCTTCAAAAATAGAACTTAACATTGATTTAACAGGGTTGTTTTGATATATTGGTATATTTGTGGTATATAATTTATTATGGAAACGACACTTCAAAACATTCTAAGCTCCCCATTAGGTAGTTTTGCTTTTGTTATAGGTGTTTTTAGTGCCTGTATGATTTCAGTTTGGTATATTTCGCACTTTAAAACCAAATTTGGCTCAGTAGAAAGAATAGAAAATAATCTATTTAGTATAAAAGAAGATTTAGGGTTGATAAAAATAAAATTCAATTATATTGAAACCCGAATAGAAAGGTTAGAAACTCAAAAAAACATACTTACCAAGCGTAAAAGCCCTATTTCATTAACAGATATAGGTGAGCAATATTCAAAAGATTTAAATGCACCTAGTATTATTGCTAATCATTGGCAAGATATTTTAAATAAATTAAATTCTACTCTAATTGCCGATGCTACTGCTTACGATATACAAGTAATAAGCTTTAATATTGGAGATGATTTTCAAAATTATTTTACTAAAGAAGAATTAACTAAACTAAAAGATCATGCTTTTAATGCTGGCTATACCATTGATATTTATGGTAGGCTGTTTGGAATTATAATTAGAGATAAAATTTTACAAATGAGAGGGATAGATGTAACCGAGGTAGATAAAGATGACCCTGAAGTGAAAAATAAATAATTAACCACCCCTAACCCCTCCTTTGTAGGATTTGGAAATAAAGGCAACCACCCCTAACCCCTCCTTGTAAGGATGGGAAATAAAAAAATAAAAAAAAACTTGCACAGGTAAAATAAAAAGGTGTAGTTTTACAGTATAAAATAATACCGTACCTTGGTGGTAGGGGAAAGGTTTTAAAAGGTGTGATTTTCACACCTTTTTTTATTTAGTAAAGTGGTGCAATTTTCCTGTAGTAAAAAAGTAAACCTGGCTATGATGGTAAAATTCACTTTCAAATATTCCTTCTGCTTTTTCATCCATCGAGATTCTATCTAATTTAAAATATTTAGTATGTATTATAGCAATGCCTTGTTCACTAGCTGTATTTGCATTTTTTGTTATCTTCCCAACACTTTTAGGTGCTTTCACATCGTAGTATAGGTCGTTTACACGCAGGTCGGGGTTTTTGGTAAACTCCTTATATTTTTGTAATATTTTATTTCGTAATTTTCTTTCACTATAATCAATTTCGGGCAGTAGTTCTGCTTGTTTGCCTTGGTTGGCAAAGGCGGTGGCTACTTCTAACACTTCTTCATAATCGCTTTTGGTGGTATCTACCAATATATGTTGGGTAACTGTGCTTTGCCCTTGTTGGTATTTTACAAAAAACAGGTTGGCTCGTTTTATTTTGTTAAGTGTGGGTGCAAACCATTCTCTTATTGTGGTTCTAATAGCTCTTAGTTCTTGTTTGTCTGTAAAGTTTTTTTCATACACTATTTCGTGCCACAGTTTACCTGTTTTGGCGGGGTTGTTTTTAAATACGTCTTTTATGCTATCTGCTTCGGGTGCGTGTTTGTCTGCTGTGTCGTCTGTTTGTATTACGGTGCAGCGGCAGCCGTAGTCGTTGGGTGGCAGGTGGGTGTTCCAAAATGGGTGGTTAACTGGTAATATAATGCCATGCCATTTTTGGTGTTCGGGGCGGGTGCGGCTATCTTGTATGGCACTGTATTTGAGGTTGGGGTATAGGTCGGCATCGTGTTCAAAGGTTTTCCAGTTATCTGCCATGGCAGCGGTGGCTTGTGCATGGGTGGCTTCTACCGTGAGCCAGTGTTGGTATTTAGCATGTAGCCTTTGGGCTTTAGTTTCAAAGTCTGTTTGGCTTATATCTTTGGTTTTGCTTTCTTGTATGAGCTTAATAAGGCTGGCTTGTTTGTAAGCGGCAAATTTGGCGGCTTGGTATATAAAGCTATTGGCTAGGGCTTCTTCGTAATTTACCGAAGTGCTTGGGTAACCTTCTTTAATAGCATTTGAAAGGGTTTTAAAATAATGGCTCCACAGTTGTTTTTTTAGCGTATTACCTACTTCTTTGCCTGTATAAATAGTGTTTGTAATTTTGGTTATCAGCCTGTTAAGGTTATCATCATCTGCGGTGGCTATAACAACCTGCGGATGATGGCTACAGCAATGGGTGCGGTAGTGTAACTCTAACAGGCTTAGGGCTTTTTTTCAAGCACCCTTTGCTCTTTGCTAACCTTTGTGCTACTACCCCGTCCTTCGGCCACCCCTTGCCCCTCATTTGAAGGAGGGGAGTTGGTTGGTATAGATTCTACTTCTACACCGTAGGTTTCTTCTATGTAATTTTGAGTAAGTATATAACCAGAATTGAGTAGCACACCGTCTACTTTTATTTGCTCGGTGGGGTTACGTTTTTGGTCAATGGTTATTTTGGCATTGTCGGGTATTTTATAACCTAGCAGCCTCATGCTAGGCACAAGGGTATCGTTTAAAAAGGCTAGTATTTTTTTATGGTCAGAGGCCACCACGTTGTTAAATGTATCTTGGTGTACTTCGCTTTGGCTGCGGCTGCTGCCATTGTCGGTAGTCATGGTTTCGTGTTTTACTAATTTTGAAAGCTCACTATTAACCACTTGTATTTTTTGCAAAAAAACATTAAAGGCATCGGTTTTGCTATTTTCTTTTATCTCTACTTCGGTACCCATTGGAAACACACCATAAGCGGCACTTCCCATTTCTTGCAACCAGCCAGATACTTCGTTTTTTACTTGTTCGCTTTGGCTGGCTACTTTTGCAATACGAATAGGTATGCCATAGAGTTCTTCAAACTCATCCCAGCTGCCAAAGCTGTGTCGTTTTAAAATAGTGTAGGGTGCGGCTTTTTCAAACAAGCCTAAGCCATCGGATAGTTTGGCAAATAACAACACGTCTTTTAGCGTTGTAAAATCAAGCCCTTTGTTTTGGTGTACATCGTATAGCAATACTGATTTTTCGGGTATTACCAACCCTCGTGGCACAAGGCTCACTTCTTTAATGTTTCCTTTTTCAAAGTCTTTAACCCAAATTAATGAGTATTCGTAATAAATGGATTGGTGCGCCCATTGTAGGATGTTTTCAAACCAAGTTTTGGATTTAATGAGTTCGGTTAACTGGTCGTTTTTTACACCATCCATACTAAACACATAATTTTTGTTGGTGCTGTTTAGTGTTCTGTTTTCTGTTACGGCAGTAAGGTGGGCATCTAGTATAATATCTTCGTAGAGTTCTTGTAATAAATAGGTTTTGGGCTCTTCGGCAAAGCGTGCATAACGAGCCATTTGCCAATCGGTGAGCTCTTTGCGCCACAGTTGTCGTTTACGCTTTAGGGCATCTACCATAAAGTTGGTTACTTGCTCTAAGCTACTTGTTTTTGTTATTTGGGTGGTTTTTGCAAACAAATTACCACTTACATTGGTTTGTTTATTGAGTGGTTTAATAGTGTTGTTTGAAGGGTTTTGCAGATATTTGTTTCTTTTTTTCATAATTAGGGTTTTGTTATTTTATCAAATTCTTTTTTGAGTTTGTTATGTATTTTATTTTCTAAATAGGTAGAGTGGTTTAAAAAAGGGCGTTTTGGCATGCCGTTCAATCCTTCGTTATGTTTGGCAGCATATTCTTTGGCTGTGTATAGGGTAACCGATTTCTCCGTTTCGTTTACTATTTTTTTAAAAGAGTTTTTGAGTTTAACCCCCTTTGAAGCGTGTCCGATTAAAATGCCTCTGCCTTGTTCGCGCTGCCCAAATTTGGTAAGGCTACCTTGTTTGCCACGTTTGTTGGTGCGGTAGTGGGTTAGGTCTTTACCTTTTTTATCGGTTGTTTTACGAGCTTTCCATTGTTCAAGGCCATTATTATTAAAGCCGCCATCTGTAAAGTTTTTATCAATAAAAGCAAGGGCTTCTACACCAATAACCCTAAGTGTTATTTTTGGAATTTCTTTGGCTGTTTGTTTGAGTAGTTTTTGCAAGTCTTCAAGTGTGGGCATATTACCAGTGGTTTTTGTATTTAGGGTTAGAGCCTAGTTTTAAAAATGTAGCCCCAGCATCAGGCACACCATCTTTGTTGGCATCTATTAATTTTGGTGGCAAGGGTGGGTTTATTTTATTATTGGCAACAGCTTCAAGCCATAGTATAGCTTCATCGTAGCGTTGTTTGGCTACTTCGTTAAAGGTGCGTGAGCGGCGTGCATAAATTTCATAAATAACCATGGCTTTAAGGTGTTTTAAAACGGTTTTAGAACGGTTGTTGCCAGTGGCAGAAAATAATTGCGCTACGTTATATTTATCTGCCAAGTAACTGCTCATTACATCGATACATTCAAAGGTGATTTCGTTAACAATATCGATATCGTTATTAATTATTTTATTTATGAGCTCTTCGGTGCTTACTGTTTTAAGTTCGTCTTTAGATAAAAACATTTGTTTATTTTTTTTTAGTTAATGGATTTAAGGTTTCTATACACCAAGCATTCAAAGGTGAGGGTGTAGGATGTGGTGTTGGTTTCATCTTCGTTATCGGCTTCCGATGCTAGTTGTAAGTCGGTAAATGAGTTGCCGTGTAAGCCGTTTATTTTGGCAATTATGGTGTCTAATAATTCTATTTCCGAAAGGCCATCGTTGGCATCGGTTGTGTTGTTAAATTGGTTAGCCCATCCTTCTTGACATATTAGAGTGAGTGCCACACTGCATTTGCCTTCTTGATTTTGATTGGTCATATTTTGCCATTCTATTTGGTTTATTTTTATAAACACAGCCGTAAATAATTCGGGTAGTTTAAGTTTGTTTCTGTGTAGGTCAATTAATTCTATAGCATTAATAGGCGTTAAGGCATTTTTAATAACTATGTATAATTCTTTGCGTGGTGTCATGATGTGTGTATTTAAAAAATATTTTTTCGTTTGTGTTTTACAATAATTGGCTTAGCATTGGTTGTTTCATTTTGCGAATAGCCAAACAATACACGCCCACGCCTAACACAGGTTTCAAGCACGTCTAAAACATCATCGGGGGCTTTGCTGCCTTTTTCAAAGGCTAGTATATGGTCGAGCGCTTTGTTCATATCGTCTGTGTCTTTAAGTTTGGTATCAAAGGTGATGAGCCCACGCATAAATGCGCCTGTAAGTGTGGCATCTATACGGTCGTGTTTATCTCCCACGGCATGGTCGGGGAAGGGAATATCAACGGCATTATTTTCTTCACAGGCAATGAGCCAATCAGGCTCATACACTACTTTTTGAGCTGCTGTGGCATCATAGTATGATATGATGGACATGCCTTTTTGGTTGTATTTTTTTTGCCAAGCGTAGTGTTGTGCCATGGCTGCGGTGCGAGAGGTTTGTTTATTAAATATTTCGAGTACGTGTGCTTTGCCTTTGTGTATGCTTATTACAGCGCCTGCTTTAAAATCACCGTCATCACTGTAGCTTAAATCCCAATGGCAAATAAGCCCTGTGTGTATTTGATTGCCGTGGGTTTCTTTAAATTGTATCCACTCTTCTTTGATGCGTTTTCCTTCTTCAATAGGGTTGTTAAAATCTTCACGTTGGCTGGTGTGCCAGTCGGTATCGTTTACAATGTCTATACAATCTTGTTTGGTGTATCGCTCGCTCCAAGTGGGGTTAAAATTGGCATCACATAAATTGATGGTTTGTATTTCAAAATTTTTGGAATGTTTGTTTTTTTCTGCCCAGCCGTCTACTAGGCCGTTTTTAACAATGTAGTTGTTGCACATCACTTGTCTAAAGCGTCCTTTTTGCCCTGCTTTACCAAGGTCGCCAGTTAGTTTTTGCACATTCTCTTTGGTAAGTTCAATGTTTTTGGCTTGTTTGCGGTCTTCTAAGTCGTCCATGCTTACAAAGTCTATTCTGTTGGCATTGTTACGGAGGCCTCTAAAATGTTGGTTTAAGCCAAGGGCTTTCATAAAGCGTTTGTCTGCCGTTTCAAATTCACCTTGGCTCCAATCGCCATACTGTACTTGGGTGCCAAAATCTTTAATATACCTTTGGTTGCTTTCGAGGTGCATTTGTAAATCGGATAATAGGATGTTGGCTAAATCTTGAGTTTTGCCTACGAGTAAAAAAAAGTAGAGTTCGTTATTTTGTTTGAGGTGGGTAATGTTGCCAATGTTGGTGTGTATGGATTTGGCTGCGCCCCGAAACCAGCGGCGTTGTTGTTTTATTAAAGGGTTTTTAAATAGGTTTAAATAGCTTTTTAAATGAAATTGCGCACTTGGTGCATCGGCTAAGGCTAAACCCGAATGGATACCAAAATAATATTCAAAGTATTCTAAATAATTTTCGGGTTTTAACAAGTGTTTAATACGTGCTTCTTGTTGGCTGTTAGTCTCTTCAAATAAGGATTCGTAGGTGAGGTTATGCAGTTCTTTAGATCGCCTAAAGTAATTGTCTCGGGCTATTTTTAAATCGCTTTTAGTCATTGTTTTGTAATAAATGATTCACATATTTATCAAACTGAAATCGAATTGTTTTGATGAGTTCTAATAAATCTTCACGTTGTTTGCCTTGTATTTTGGCAGCTTCTAACACCATGTGGTTAGAAATTTCGTCGAGCACTTCCATGGTGTACACAATTTTTTTTCTATAATCATCGAGTCTTTCAAAGGCTGCTGATATTTTAGCGAGGTCATCGGCTTTGTATAGTGGGGTTTCGTGTTTTTTAACATCACGTACCCATTCCATTATCAAGTTTTTAATTTCACTTGGTCGCATATTGTGCAGGTCTTTTTCGGCATCCCACTTGCATTCGTCTTTCCATAAGCCTAAGGTTTTTAAGCCTATGCCAATTGTTTCGCTAATACTTTGCATATTAAAACCTTTAATATACATTTGCTTGGCTTGTTGCTGCTTTAGGCTTCTATCAGAAGTGCTGAGCCTTCCTGTTTTTTTAATATTGTCCATCTATGTTTAAATTTTCGTTATTATAAATGATGTTGTAAATGGTCATCCCATCGTATTCTAATTGTTTTTTGGCTTCGAGTAGTGTGGCGGTGTAGTTATCGTCGCTTAGTAAATCTTCAATGCCCACGCCTACTTCGGGGTGCGCTTTGTATTCGCCTTTATTGGCAATTAAAATATGTTGTTGGTGTTGGTTATCAGAAAAACCAGTGGCTAAATCGCCATTTAAAAATTGCAAATTATATTTTTCATCTATTATAAAATCTATCATGCTGTAAAAGTCTATACATTAAGGCTTTTGAAAAAAAACTTGGTACAGTAAAGGCTAACTTATTCGCTTTTGTGAGGTAATTTTTTTACCCGTTTGTGCAAGTACTTTTTTGTGAAAAGCTAAAACCAGCGCAATTTTGCAAAAGCAAATGAGCAACGAGCGTTTAAAAATAAAAGCAGAAGTAAACGGCAATAATGCTGTGGTAAGCATTGTGGGCAACATTTCTGATTATAAAAATAATTCTGAAGATTTTAGAACAAGTATTAAAAGCCTATTAGAACAAGGGGTTAATAATTTAGAGTTGTATATTAACTCAGGTGGTGGCGATTGTTTTCAGGCAAATGAAATAGCTAATGAGTTAAACAAATTTAAAGGTACTAAAACCGCAACCCTTGGCGCATTGTGTGCCAGTGCGGCTACTTACATTGCTAGTAAGTGTGAAGTTGTAAAGGCAGCATCAAATACTAACTATATGATTCATAAACCATACGCTGCCACTATTGGTAATAGCGAAGAGTTAGGCTCTATAATTAAACTATTACAAAATTTAGAAGCGGAGTATTTGAATGTGTACACTAAAAAAACAGGGCTTACAGTAGATAAACTTAAAACCATGTGGGCAACAGACTTTTGGATGAATAGCACCGAAGCCAAACAATTAGGTTTTATAAATGAAATAGAGGGTGCGGCAGATGTAACCGAAGATGAGGTACAAGCCTTACAAGCCTTTGGGTATAAAAACTTACCCAACATAGCAGCAACGATAAAACAACAAAATTTTACAAATAACAAACAAAACAATATGAGTCAATTAACCATAGTAGCTACAGCCTTAGGCTTGGCAACAGATAGCGCAGCCGATGTAATATTACAAGAGGTGCATAACTTAAAAGCAGCTAAACTAGCAGCCGAAAAAAAACAAAGCGAAGTTGAAACAAAATTAAAAAACATAGAAACGGCAGAAGCTACCGCTTTAGTAGATAAAGCAGTGAGCTTGGGTATATTACCTGAAGCCTTAAAAGCCAACCAAATTAAAATGTTTACCACTGATTTTGAAAATCAAAAAACGGTAATGGTAGGCTTAATTGCAGATGCAGAAACAACACACATGCAAGCAGCAGCGCAAGGTAAAATAAAAGAGATAGTGGTAGGTAGTACGGCTAAAGTATTGAATAGCTCTACGGATACTTTTGACTATTTACAAAAACACAACGTGCAAAAATTAAAAGAGATACAAGCTAAAAACCCCGAATTATATGCCAAGCTAGCTACAGATTATGCTAATGGTATAAGGCACAAAGAAATAAAATAACAAATAGCAACTTAATACCACCCTAACCCTCCTTGCAAGGAGGGGAATTAAAGTGGAAAATAATAAATAATAAAACAAAAAACAAAACAACAATGCCAGGATTACAAAAAGAAATATGGGTAGCAGGAATAAAAGAAAACCCAGTACCCGATAATAGTTTTTTATTAAGCTCAGTAGATATGAGCGAATATGTAGATAACAACAAGCTCCACTTACAAGAAGCAGGTATTAGCCCTCAAGTATTTGAAGATTTTTTTGGTAGTGGTAATGAAATGGATTTGCCAACAACAATAATAAACGATACACCAAGTGAGGTGGTTTTAAAAACCTACAGCACCTCAGTAACCAGACACCGAAACTTACAAGATGTAGAATTGAGTTACGATAAACGTAGCTCAATTATTAATAGACATAAAGTAGCATTAGAAACGAATTTAGCCGAAAGCACTATTCACAGAATAGGGTCGAGTTTAAATCTTGCCTATAATCCTAATACTTTTAAGTTGTATTCTAACGCCCCTATAATTGACTCTTTAATTGATTTAGAAGCGCACTTTGCATCGAATGGTATTAACACAGGCTTAAATATTATAATGCCAGCGGCTTATATGGCTCAACTCAAAAAAGAAGATTATAAATTGTATAAAGATATTATAGGTGATGGCGGCGCATATGGTTTTAAAATACACAGACGAGAGCATAAAAGCTGTATTGAAGGTGGTATGTTTAGACCATTTGGAAGTTGTAAATCAAGTAATGACGTTACCCCTTGCATTGCATGGCATGGCATGATAAGCATATATTTAGATGCTTTGGAGATGTGGAGATGTATAGCACACTTAATTCGCCAAAAACTCAAGCAGATGAATTGTCGTTTGCACAACGAGCACTAACAGGTGTTATAGCACCTTCAAGTGCTGTAATAGGAGTTATAATGTAATAATATATATTATGACACAGAAAAAAGTAGAAAGTATTAAACCACCTCTAACCCCTCCTCTTGAGGAGGGTAAGGAAAACACACCAATAATCGATACTCAAGAGGAGGGTAAGGAAAACACACCAATAATCGATACTCAAGAGGAGGGTAAGGAAAACACACCCCAATCCACTCCTATTGAGGAGGGGAATACTGAAGGGGTAGCACCTGCACAAATTGCAGCAGCATGGTTAAAACAAAATGAAAAAGTAAACATAGTGTTTGCTACAAGTGATGGCAATTTGTTTTTAGAAAAGCAATATGCCACTAAACACGCTTTTACTTTGGCAGATACTAGTGTGTTGGAATTTACACCACCCTTAACCGCTGATAAAGAAGAGGAGTTGAAATAGACAACACCCCTAGCCCCTCTTCAAGAGGAGGGGAAGAGGAATAAAAAGAAAACTAAAACATGAAATATTTTTTTAAACATATTAAAGAAGAGTTGGTAGCCATACCTGTGCTATTATTACTAGTAGAATTATTACGCTTTTTTATTGCTAAGCATTTTCCGCATGCTGCTTTATTTGATGCGCCAAGTGAATTGGAAACTTTTTTAGTAAAATTTTGGCAATTTATTTGGATTACCTGCAGTGTTTGGATGTTGCTTAGAATTGTGTTTCCAAAAATTTATAAATATTTAATTAATGAATTTTACGAAAACTTTGATAGACAAACAAAGGAGTTTAAGCTTAATGTAAGTATCAAATTGTTCATCACATTTTTGTTAGCCTTTGTATTATTATTTAGCGGCCGTGGGCAAACAAATGAAGTTTTTTTAAGAACTAATTTGGTAGATACTCTTTATAAGCAATTACAGGTACGTGAGCTTACCAATAACAATGATGGTGTAGCAGTAGAAAGTTATTTAAAAAGTGTGGGCTTTAATAAAGGATACGCTTGGTGCGCCGCTTTTTGCAGTTATAATTTTCAACAGTACAGTATACCAAACCCTCAAAGCGCTTATTCGCCAAACTTTGCTAAAGCAGCCGATATTATTTGGATACCCAAAATGCCTAGAAAAACAAATACACCAGAGCCTCAAGCAGGTGATTGCTTTACTTTATATTATAACAACTTAGGTCGTGTGGGGCATGTGGGCTTTATAGTGGGCAAACGTGGCAACTATTTTATTACTATAGAAGGCAACACTGGCACTACAGGTAGCCGAGAAGGCGATGGGGTGCATAGTTACAAGCGTGCTTGTAATAAAGTGTACGCCGTGAGTAATTACATTAAAAATTATAAGGGTTTTAAAACAAATTTAAAACCTATTTAAAACACATTAAAATGAAACAAATACACATTGCTTTTTTTATTGGAGTGCTTAGCTGCTTACTATTTGTAAGTGTGCCGAGTTGTAAAAGCAATAAAATAATAATAGCCCCCGATACGGTGAGGGTAGAAACTAAAATATTTATAAGAGACACCATTCTTATAGTAAAGGCTGATAGTAGCCAGTATAAAGCCAACTTAACAATTAATAAATTAGGAGAGGTTAGTTTACAGCCACTAGAAAGTAAAAAGGGACAAGCTTTACTAAAGCCAAACGTGGCAATAAACAAAAACATCTTAACCGTAAGCTGTGAAGCGGAGGCACAAAAAATATTTTTTAGCTGGAAAGAAAAATATGTGAAAGAGCATGTAAAATCTACACAATTGATTATTGAAGAAGTTGAGAAAGACTTGAGTTTTTGGCAAAAAGGATTGATGTGGACAGGTGGTATATTTTTAATACTAGCCACACTGGTAGTGATATTAAAAGCATTAAAAATAAATATTTAAAATACAACAAACATGGGTGCATTACCAAAAATAACCTTTAACATTAGTAAAAATGGCTTAGGGCAAGCGCAAGCAGATATTCAAAAAGTACCCGCCATCATTATAACAGGTGTGGCAGTTACAGGTACTAATAAAGTAAACTTAAACCAAAGTTACCAACTCTTTAGCTTAAAGGATGCTGAAGATAAAGGTATTACACAAAGTGCTAACCCATTGGCATGGCATCAAATAAAATGTTTTTATGAAAAAGCAGGTACAGGCGCTGAGCTTTGGGTGATGCTTGTGGCTAATACAGTTACTTACACTCAAATGGCAGATTTAACCAATACTTATGCCACCAAATTATTAAATGATGCAGCGGGTAAAGTAAGGGTAATCGGTTTTGTAAAAATGCCAGCTACTACCGATACTATTAGCAATGGCTTAGATGCTGATGTAACTACAGCAGTGGTAAAAGCGCAAGCCTTGTGTGATGATTATGCTTTAAGATACTTTCCTTTAAGAAGTATTATATCAGCTAATAAATTTAACGGCACAGTAAGTGCATTAAAAGATTACAAAACAACTGATTTTAACAAAGTAGCTTTATTATTAAGTAATAATGGCGAAGGTAACTTAGAAGTGGCATCTATAGGTGAATGTTTGGGAAGATTAGCCAGCGTGCCTGTGCAAAGAAAAATAAATAGAGTGAAGGATGGTGCTATTAGCGATTTAAAGGCATACTTTACCAACGGAGAAAGTGTTAATACTTTATCCAATGCTTGGGAAGCCATTCATGCAAAAGGGTATATATTTCATAAATATTTTGCCAACCGCAGCGGTTATTATTATAGCAGCGACCAAACGTTAACTTCGGATACCGATGATTTTAATTCTTTAGCCAGAGGTTTGGTAATGGACAAGGCAGTGGTAATTTGTTACAACACTTTAATTGATGAATTGAGTGATGAGATAGCCATGACTGAAGATGGTAAGATAGAGCCATCGGTTATAAAATATTGGCAAGCCAATGTAGAAAATCAACTCAACTTATTAATGGTTGATAAAAAAGAATTAAGTGCTGCTAAATGTTTTATTGATTCAACTCAAAACATACTTAGCACCAATAACCTTAATGTGGGTATAACACTATTACCAGTAGGTTACTCAGATTACATTACAATAAACATAGGATTTACAACTAAAATAGCATAACAAATGGAATTTAACACAAGAGAATTTGGCTGGAAAGATATTACAGTAAACATTAATGGAAAGGTGTTTAACGGGATTACAGAAGTAGAATTTGTTGTAAAACAAGAAAAAAGTTATTTGTATGGACGAGGCGAAAACCCGCATCAAATAGGAAGAGGCAACAAAAGCTATGAAGGCAAAATAGCCATTCATCAAAGCGAGTTGTTAAGCATGTTGCAACAAACTGGCATTATTGATCCTTTGGATTTAAAATTTATTATTACTGTTTCATTTGCTAAAATGGGTACGACCTTATTAAGCACATACATACTGTATAATGTTGAATTAACCGAAGTAAAAAAAGGTATGAAACAAGGTGATAAAAATATGATTATTGAATTGCCTATTATGTTTACCCGCTTACACGCTGCCTAAAATATTATTAAAACCAAATATCAATGACAAAAAACAAAACAGAAACTACAGAACAAGATAATGCGGAAGCTGCCTTTGTAGCGGATTTAAAGCGTAAGCATGGTGAGATTTATGTATTAAACTTTGAAGACGGTAAAAAATGTTACTTAAAAACGCCTGATCGCAAAACGTTAAAGTTTGCAGCTACCATAGCCCAAAGTAACCCTTTAGAATATGCAGAGGTGATTTTAAATAATTGTTTTGTAGGGGGTGACGAGGATATAAAAACTAACAACGCATACTTTTTAAGTGCCACCAGTAAAATTGAACAGCTTATTGAGGTGAAACAAAGTGAGCTAAAAAAGTTGTAGAAGACTCAAAGGGTGATGTTGAGTCGAACTGGATAGGTTACCACGATACGCTGTTAGAATATTATTTGCATATAAACCCACAAGAATTAACAGATGCCGAGTGGGCAGAAAAAATAGCGCAGCTGTTAGATATAAGGCAAAAAGAAAATAAAAATGAGTAATTACTTTTTAAGTTTTGGAAAATGCTGGCTTTGCGGAATACCTAAAATGTAATACATGTATAAAGACCTAATTAATGCATAAATAAATTCAAAAGCTGCTTTTATAGCTATTAAAATATAAATACAAAACTTAAAAACTAAAAAAAAAATAATACAATAAAGGATTATATCAATCATAATAATGGCATTTAGTTTTAAAATATTAGCGGAAGATTTTGCCAGTTCAAAGATACAACAAATATGTAACAATATAAATAAACTGGAGCGTTTGCAAGGGTTTAGAAAGCTAAAAGATGGGGGCGATAAATTAGGGCAAAGCATTAACGATTTGCGTTTAAAGTTAGATGTTTTAAACCAACAGCGCACGGCCAGTAATTCTATTAGCCAAATGCGGCAACTTAAAACAGAGATAAAACAAACAGAACGGGCATTAAACAGGCTCGAAAACATGCCCCCTTTGGGTTTTGTGGGGCGACTGCGTGGCATTGGTAGCCAGTTGGGTGGCTTGGTGGGTATATCGGGCGGCTTTGGCTTGGCACTAGGTGGGGCTATGGCAGCGGGTAAGGTTATTAAAATGGGTATGGAAATGGAGCAAACCAATACCAAATTTGAGGTATTGCTAGGCTCTGCCAATAAGGCTAAGGAGATGCTTGGCGGGCTTAATAAATTTGCCGATGCCACGCCATTTAGCAACGAAAGTATTATACAAGGCTCGGAAGTGATGCTGGGCTACGGCATGAGTGCCGAAAAGATTTTACCTAACATAAAAATGTTGGGTGATGTGGCTATGGGTAATGATGAGAAACTGAGAGGTTTGGCTATAGCATTTTCGCAAATAGGT
>JAVKLI010000038.1:0-5637 GCA_031539425.1 Bacteroidia bacterium | reverse complement strand
TTGAAGTGTCGTTTCCATAATAAATTATATACCACAAATATACCAATATATCAAAACAACCCTGTTAAATCAATGTTAAGTTCTATTTTTGAAGCTCTATAGTCTTCAAGTTACCTTTGCGTAACCAACATATTACAAGGCGCATGCTTAAAAATAAAAGGCTTCAAGACCGTAACAACTACATAAAAAAACAATTTACAACCCTCACCACCAAAAACCACAACCTACGCACTTACGCTGTAATTGAGGCTATTGCTGCTAAACTTTTTTTATCGCCCAATACCGTTGAGTCGGTTATTAAAAGTAAGGGTTGGTATAAGTAGTTAATCGGTATATATCGGTAGTTTTTGTACTTTTCTTTTTACAGTACCCTTTTACATAAAAATAGGGTTCACGCCTTTATTTTCGGGCTTTTTTAGGGTTTTTTATGTTTAAAGTATTTATACTTTTCTATTTGCGCCCTATATTTGATTTAAAAAAAAACTTACCGTAATGTTAAAAAGAATACAAAAGTTAAATATTAATACTTTTGTCTACTTTTAAATCGTACTAATTTTTGGGGAGCTTACAACAATTTTAAAAACAAATGTTTTATTACAAATTGTAAAAAATTAATCTTGATTTTGTAATTTAACCATGGTTAAAATGGTTGCTATAGCAACAGTTTCATTGGTTTCATCATATACGTCTACTAACCATTTTACAATACCTTTTGCGATATCATCAGGTGATTTTTTTTCTTGTACAATTTTTTCTTTACATGTAAATCGCACGCCAATAGTGCTGCCCATGTAAACAGGTTTTGTAAATCGGCATTCGTCTATACCGTAATTTAATAATACTGGTCCTTTTTTAGCATTAACAAATAACCCAGCTGCTTTACTCAAAATATAATAGCCATGGGCTACGCGTCCGGTAAATATAGTTCCATCTAATGATGTAATATCAGTATGTGCATAAAAATGGTCGCCGCTTACATTGGCAAAATTTACCACATCAGCTTCGGTTACGGTGTGTTTAGCGGTTATAAGGGTTTCGCCTATTTCTAAATCTTCAAAGTATTGTTTAAATGGATGAATGTCTTTTTCTATTCCTTTGGCTCCTTGTTGGTACTGTTGTGTTATTGCTGTTATCATTGTTGGAGAACCTTGAATAGCGGTACGTTGTAAGTAATGAAAAACACCTCGTTTACCTCCCATTTCTTCGCCACCACCAGCCCTACCAGGGCCACCGTGTACTAGCATAGGCATTGGGCTACCATGCCCGGTACTTTCTTTAGCACATTCTGTATTAAGTACAAGTACCCTGCCATGCATGCAAGCACTATCAATAGCATAGTTTCTGGCTATATCGGTATCGTTAGTAATAATAGAACTTACTAAGGACCCCTTACCCATTTTAGCAATGTTGATGGCGTCAACTGTTGTTTTGTAAGGAATAATGGTGCTTACAGGGCCAAACACTTCTATGGTATGGCAATCTGTTTTGCTAAAAGGGCTATCATTAAAAAACAAAATAGGTGGCAAAAAAGCACCTTTCTTTTTATCTGCACCTTTTAATTCAAAGTTTGAAACATCGCCATAAATTATTTTTTGAGTTTTAGATAGCGTGTCAATTTTCTCTAATACCTCTTGTACTTGTTTTTTACCTGCCAATGAGCCCATTTTTACGCCTTCTTCTTGAGGGTTTCCAATTACAATTTGGGCTAATTTTTTACTTAATGCCTTTTGCACATCTTCTACTTTATTTTCTGGCACTATTATTCTTCGTACTGCTGTACACTTTTGTCCTGCTTTGGTGGTCATTTCACGTACCACCTCTTTGATAAATAATTCAAATTCAGGCATATCAGTTGTTACATCTGTACCTAACACACAGCAGTTAAGTGAATCGGCTTCCATATTAAATGGAACAGATTCTTGTAATAAGCGAGGATGTGATTTTAGTTTTTGACCCGTAGAGGCAGACCCAGTAAAGGTTACCACATCTTGATTCTCTACAAAATTGAGTAAGCCTTCGCCGCTTCCGCAAATAAGCTGTATGGCGCCAGGGGGTAAAATGTTTGAATTAACAATTTCTTTAACAACAGCTTGGGTTAAATAAGACGTTAATGTGGCTGGTTTTACAATAGCTGGAACTCCTGCAAGCCAGTTAACGGCTACCTTTTCGAGCATACCCCATACCGGAAAATTGAAGGCGTTAATATGAATAGCAACGCCTTGTTTTGGTACACATAAATGATGGCCTATAAACGTGTTGTTTTTAGACAACCTTATAGCGTCACCATCGTAGCAAAATGGGGTATCAGGAAACTGACGACGAATGGATGCGTAGGTAAATAAATTACCTATTCCACCTTCAATGTCTACCCAGCTGTCTATTTTAGTAGCGCCGGTAGCCCAACTTATTTCATAAAATAATTCTTTTTTAGATAATAAATGCATGGCTAAAGCCTTTAGCACTAAACCACGTTGTTGAAAGGTAAGTTTGCGTAATGCTGGTCCGCCTACGGTGCGGGCATAATGACACATTTCTTCAAAATTTAAATTACTACTACTTGCAGTAAAAATCTCTTCACCAGTAATGGCATTTGTTAATACTTGAATTTTTTCTTTACCTGATGCCCAGTTACCTAAGGCATAATTTTGAAGTGTTGTCATTAAGTGTTTTGTTTATGTATTCTTTTTTTAATTAATGCGTTAATGTATATTAATAAAACAATGCATCCAAAGCAAATATAAAAAGTTGGGGTTAAAATTTTATTTTCTTTAAAAAGAAATGCTGCTAATATAATACCGTAAAAGCCTTCTAAATTTAAAGTTAAGTTAGCCGTGTAGGGCGATATATGTTTCATTAAATTGATGCTTATTATAAATGGAAATACCGTGCAAACTCCAGCTAGCAGTAAAATATAAAAAAAATCGGAGCCCGTTAATACAAAAAAAGTTTGATTAAAATAACCACTAAAACCTAAATAAATACTTAAACCTATTAACATTGCCAGCATCTCCACAAATGAGATAACAGCTGCCGATGTGGAATTGTTTTTATTTAAAATAAATTTACCATTTAAGGTTGAAAATATTGAACCTAAAAATGCAGCCGCAGTTCCAAATGCAATACCAACACTATTAGAAGGCTCTAATCGGTACATAAAAGTGATAATTCCAATTGTTATAATCCCTATAGCTATTTCGTATTGTACAAATGGCTTTTTATAAAATAAAGGTTCAAAAATAGATGTGAACACCACGCAAGTGCTAAATCCCATCAGTGTTGCAGAAACATTTGATGATTTAATTCCTTGATAAAAACATAACCAATGAATGCAAATTAGTAATCCAACAAAAGAATATTGAAGCCATTGTTTTTTTGATAGTTGAATTTTATCTTTTGTTACTACTAAATATATTCCTGAAATTATTGCCGTTATTAAAATTCTAAACCAAACTAAGGGCATGGCACCAACTTGAATTACCTTGCCGAGTATTGGCGTCCAGCCCCACAAAAAAACGATAAGGTGCAGCGTTAAATAATGTTTATTAATGTTTTTAAACATGTATTAGATGTTAACTATTTTAAGTCTATCGTTAATTTCTTTTAAAAGCGCTGTTTCTAAAGCCATTGTTTTAGTTTCAATATTGGTGCATGTTGTTAAGGTTTCTTTTACAAATATTTTGTCTTCAAATGATTGGGTATTTATTTTAACGTTCATAGCAGCTCCCAGAACGGCTGTTCTAGCACATAGGGCTCCAACTCCAGCATCACTTAATGAATTAGGGTTGCCTGTTTTTATCATGGCTTCAATTATAGTCATACTTTCAAAAGCTAATTGCATTACATGTAGCGGAACAAGAATAGCATTTTTGGTAGCCGCTTGTATGGCTTGTTTGCGCTGTTTTTTTTCTTCATCTGTAGCTTTAGGTAAAGCAAAGGCATCCATTATCAAATTAAAAGCTGCAGTATCTTTATCTACTAATTGTAACAGTTGATTTTTTATTATTTGTCCTTTTTCTGCCCAATTGCTAAACTCTTCCCAACGCTCGTCCCAGCCTAGTTTGTGGCTCGAAAGATTTGCAACCATTGTAGCTAATGATATGCCTAAAGTACCTACATAGGCAGATATAGAGCCTCCACCTGGGGCGGGGCTTTCGCTTGCTGTTTCATCTGCAAAGGCGGTTAAATTCATCTTAACAAGTGGTACTTCTATATTTTTATTTATAACATATTCTAATATTTTTTCTTGTGGATTAAATGGGACTAATTCATCTAAACCTAAAGATTTTACAGCTATTTTAATTAACTCAGCTTCTGAAATTCCTACAGATCGTTGTTGTTTTTTTAAAAAATAACGCCCTGCATCTAACATTGAATTTAAAGGAACAACGCCTACTAATTCTGATCCGGTAACGCGAATACCACGCTCTTGAGCTTTTTTACAAACCTCTTCAAATGCAATGTGCATAGGCGTTATCGATACATTAGTTAAATTCATTGATATTTGAGCAATACCATACTCTTTAATAAACCAACCAATTGCTTTAACAGATTTTAAAGAGCCCGGAATTATAACTGGGTGTCCGTTAGCATCATTAATTATTTTACCTGTAACGGAATTTCCTTCACGTTTTACGCGTCCATTTTCACGCACATCAAATGCAATGGCGTTGGCTCTGCGGGTAGAGGTGGTATTTAAATTAACATTAAAAGCCACTAAAAAATCTCTAGAGCCAATAACTGTAGCCCCACTTTTTAGGTTAAATAAACTTGGACCAAAATCAGGCTTCCACTCTGGGTTTTCCATTTTTTTTGCAAAGCCTTCGTATTCTCCCTCTCTTATTACAGATAAATTAGACCGTTTTTTATTGGCCTGTGCTGCTTCATACAAATAAACAGGTATGTGCAGCTCATCGCCAACCATTTTAGCTAGTTTATGAGCCCACTGTGCAGTTTCATCCATACTAATATTAGAAACTGGAATTAAAGGACATACATCTGTAGCGCCCATACGTGGATGTTCGCCCTTATGTTTGCTCATATCTATTAACTCTTGTGCTTTTTTAATACCACAAAATGCAGCTTGAATAACAGCTTCTGGCACACCTACAAAAGTAACTACAGTGCGATTGGTTGCTTTACCTGGATCTACATTTAACAAGGTAATTCCATCTATACTTTCAATGGCATCTGTAATTTGTTTGATAAGCTGTAAATCATTACCTTCAGAGAAATTAGGTACACATTCTATTAACTGTTTCATGGTATTAAATTATTAAAGTGGTTATAAAATAAATATGCAAAAATAGATTAATATAGGGTTTACAATTCTTATTTTAAAGTTGTTTATTAAAATTTATAAAGCAAAAAATGAGGGTACAAATAAAAGCTAAAAAGTAAAAATGGAATTTATTTTACTTTATATATGCAACAAGTAATTTCAAGTTTAATAATTAACAATTAATTGGGATATTATATACAAATTGAAAGGTTTATTTTAAGGGGAGTTCTATAAATTAAATGTTGATAAATTCGGTAATCATATATTAATTTAATTATATGAATGTCAGGTAGTTAATTTTATATTTGCACTATAAATACATCAATAAAATGAAGGCATGTTACTATAAATCTAAAGGG
>JAVKLI010000037.1:0-2652 GCA_031539425.1 Bacteroidia bacterium | reverse complement strand
TCATAGTTGGGAAAGGGGAGCTAACGAAAACCTAAATGGGCTTATAAAACAATATTGTCCAAAGAAAAACTCATTTAAAAACCTAACTCAAGAGCAAATACAAGTAGTAGAAGCTAAATTAAACAACAGGCCACGAAAAAAATTTGGATATTTAACCCCTAAAGAAGTATATTTACAAACAATTAAAAACAAAGGACGAAAAGTTGCATTTATAACTTGAATCCGCTTAATTAAATTAAAAAATGAAATTTCCCAACATCTTATTTATATTAATATCTATACTATATTCAATTAAATTTAATGCCCAACCCTGGGTTGATAGTTTACAAAGTAAAACTGCTAATTTTTATACCATTCAAAATAGCTTTAAAGAATATTGGAATAATAAACCCTACCAAAAAGGTAAGGGCTATAAGATATATAAACGTTGGGAATGGTATGCAGAATCAAGAGTTTACCCTAGTGGTAATTTAGAATATGCATCACCTAGCAAAGCCTACGAAGAGTTTAATAATTATTTAAAACAACAATCAAAACATCGAACAGCGTCTGTTATAACAGGTAGTTGGATACCACTTGGTCCTTTTGGTTCGGTGGCATCTCCCTATTTTGGTGCTGGACGAATCAATTTTATTAAATTTCATCCAACTATTGCAAATACAATGTATGTAGGTACTCCAGCAGGTGGTTTGTGGAAAAGCACTGATAATGGCACTACATGGACCTCAAATACCGATGCATTATCTGTTTTAGGTTGTTCAGATATGGCTATTAACCCAATCAATCCTAATATTATGTATTTAGCCACTGGTGATAGTGAAGGTGACACAAGATCTCTTGGGGTGTTAAAAAGTACGGATGGTGGTAATACTTGGAACACCTGTGGGTTATCTTTTTTAGTTTCAGATGCTTATAAGGCTTATAAGCTTTTAATAAACCCTATGTTGCCCACCACATTATTACTAGCAACAAATGGCGGCATTTTTAGAACCAATAACTCTGGTAATAGCTGGACAAACATAAAGTCTGGCGCTTTTTATGATATAAAATACAAACCAGGAGATACAAGTGTAGTATATGCAGTTAAATCTAGTTTTTTTTATAAAACAAGTAATGGCGCCAATACATCTAGTAGTTTTTCTGTATTTGCTTCAGCGGAGCTAGGAGGAGATGGTAGACGACTGGCGATAGGTGTAACAACCGCCAACGCAAACTATGTATATATAGTAAAAGCAGGGCTAAACAATGGTTTTGGAGGCCTCTACCAATCTACTAATTCTGGAAATACATTTACTATAAAATCTACCACCCCTAACATAGGTGGTTGGGGATTTGATGCAAGTGATACAGGTGGGCAGGGTTGGTATAACCATAGCTTGGCAGTATCACCTACAAATGCAAACGAGTTAATATATGGTGGGGTTAATACTTGGAAGTCAAGCGATGGAGGTTCTACTTGGTCTTTATTTACCCATTGGACAGGTAGCGGCGGTAAACCACATGTGCATGCAGATGTGCACGCTATTGAATATTTAGATGGAAACAATATATATATTGGCCATGATGGCGGCTTAGATGTGAGTTCAAATAATGGTATTACGTTTACACCTAAAAACGCTTTAATGAACATTGCACAAATATACAGACTTGGTTTATCAGCTACAAAAGCCTCATCTATAGTTACAGGGCATCAAGATAATGGCTCTAATTTAATGAGAGGTACTACGTGGAGATCGGTAAGTGATGGTGATGGGATGGATTGTTTTATTGACTGGAACTACAGTAACAGAATGGTAGTGTCTTATGTAAATGGGGCTTTTAAAATTTCAATTAATGGTGGCCTTGCTGTTAGCGATATAATTAATGGACTAACAGGTAGTGCCGCATGGGTGGCACCTATAGTGCAAGACCCTAATACGCCTAATACATTTTATTGTGGCTATCAACAAATATTTAAAACAACCAATAGTGGCACTAATTGGACTCAGTTAGGTAGCATTACCAACACAGATACATTTGATTACATTGCTGTAGCTCCATCAAACTCATCGTATATATATGCTACAAATGGTAGCACGTTATACGGTACTACAAATGGTGGAACAACTTGGGTAAACATTAACGGCAGTTTACCAGTAAGCAGTACAAAAATTGAAAAAATGGTAGTAAACCACACCAATCCTCAAAATATTTTTGTTACACTATCTGGATATGTGTCTGGGCAAAAATTATATTCAACAACGGATGGAGGAATAACTTGGACAAATATTTCTGCAGGATTACCTAATTTGCCTTGTAATTCAATTGTGTATGTAAAAAACTCTAACGAAGAGCTATATGTAGGAATGGATGTGGGTGTGTATTATAAAAACGCATCTATATCGTCGTTTATATTGTTTAACAGCGGTTTACCAAATACTATAATTAATGATATGGAAATATTTTATCCTACAAAAAAATTACGAGCTGCAACCTATGGCAGAGGGATTTGGGAAACAGAACTTTATACCACTTTAAACGCACCAGTAGCCTCATTTAGTATAGCAGGTTATATATGTATAAACACGAGCACTGTTATTACAGATTTATCTACAAATAATCCAACCGCTTGGAGCTGGACTATAACGCCACCAATTAGCAGCACGGCAAGTA
>JAVKLI010000036.1:0-2943 GCA_031539425.1 Bacteroidia bacterium | reverse complement strand
TCGGTATATATCGGTAGTTTTTGTACTTTTCTATTTACAATACCCTTTTACCTAAAAATAGGGTTCACGCCTTTATTTTTAGGGTTTTTAAGGGTTTTTTATGTTTAAAGTATTTGTACTTTTCTATTTGCGCCCTATATATTTCACCTATTTGGGAGCATAAAAATCTTAAAAACGTTGAAAAACATGGTGGGTCATTTTGGTTAAGGATTAAAGAATAACATATACTTTTTGCTTTTTCAATGTCAAAGCCAGTTTTTATAGTTTTCAAACCTTACAAAGCTCTTTGCGTTCTTTTTTATAACAACATAAACAACTTATTTTAAATACTAAAATTCGAGTTTAAACCTTATTTAATATTTGTTTTTTATACTAAAATCTTTTTAAAAATGTTACCAACAAAACATTTTAAATTATAAAAGAAATTTATTAAAAAAAACATCTGCTACTGAGCTTGCCTCAATAGCAGATGTAACAAACATGTTAAATAATTTACTTATCAGCAACTACTTCAAACGTTAAGGTTGAAGTTATGTCTTTATATAATCTAATAGTAGCAGTATAGGTCCCAATAGTTTTTACATGGTCATCTGTAAGTTCAATTTGTTTTCTTTCAATTTCAATGCCTGCTTTTTTTAAAGCTTCGGCAACTTGAATATTAGAAACAGAACCAAATATACGTCCACTATCTCCTACTTTTGCAGGAACTTGAATAGACACATTTGCTAACTTAGCAACTGCTTCTGTAGCAAAGTTGCGTAATTTTTGATCTTTAAATGAACTTTGTTTTACTTCTTCGGCTTGAATTTTTTTATTGCTTATAGTAGCTACTACAGCTTCTCCACGAGGAATTAAAAAATTTCTACCAAATCCGTTTTTTACCTTTACAATATCATTTTTGTAGCCTAAGCCTTTGATATCTTTTTTTAATATAATTTCCATAATAATGTTGTTAAAAAGATTATTTTAAACCATCAGCTAAGTAAGGCATTATAGCTATATGACGAGCCCGTTTAACAGCTTGAGATACTTTGCGCTGAAATTTTAATGAGGTTCCGGTAATTCGTCTTGGTAATAACTTACCTTGTTCGTTTACAAATTTTAGTAAAAAATCAGGATCTTTATAATCAATGTATCTTAATCCTAATTTTTTAAAACGACAATATTTTTTCTTTTTAGACTCCACAGATGGTGGTTTTAAAAATCGTATTTCTTTATTTGACATAATGTAATTTTTTAAATGATTAAGACTGAACTTCTACTGTTTTTTTAGACTTTGCCTCCGTATTTTTTCCACGTCTTTTGTCGGCCCATGCAGCAGCATGTTTATCTAGGCTAACAGTTAAAAAACGTAAAATACGTTCGTCGCGTTTAAACTGAAGTTCAAGCTCTTGAATGGCAGTTCCTGGGGCTGTAAAATCTAATAAATGATAAAATCCTGTTGATTTTTTTTGAATAGTGTAGGCTAGTTTTTTTAAGCCCCAATTTTCCCGATGTTTGATTTTACCACCTGCTTCGGTAATAATTTTTTCAAACTTTTTTGCGGCCTCCTTTGTCTGTTCTTCAGACAAAACGGGGGTTAATACGAAGACCGTCTCATATCGTTTTTCCATGGTTAATAATTATTTTATAAAATTAAGGCTGCAAATATATACTTTTTAACTTATTAACAAAACTCTTTTCATAAAATCTCAACTAACAGGATGAATTTTGATAAGGGTGTTAACAACTCAAATTGTTCTTTTTTAAAGTTATACGTTTTCAATCTTTTTTGCCGCATTCTCTAATAAAACATAGCGAATAATCAACTTGATGATTTACAACACTTTTTGTTAAAATTGGGGTAATGCGCAAAAGTAGGCTAATAAAGCTTATAATTCAGATGAATATTATCTGTGAGTTTATTACATTTAACGCTTATATTTGTTAAATAATAAGTTGTATTTTTTATAAAGTTTAGCTATAACCTGTTGACAATTTGTATATAGTGGCGCCTATAGAAGCGCAACAGTAAAACGCATCACAAATTCAATTTTTAAACTAATAAATTGATGAGTTTAATTTAAAATAAAAAAGCAAATATTCAACTTGGCAAAAAGCCCTCACTTTTACTAAACTGCTATTATAAGATTTTATTTAAAATCGAATCTATCAAGGTTCATTACTTTTGTCCATGCAGTAACAAAGTCGGTTACAAATTTTTCTTTTGCATCTGCACTTGCATAAACTTCTGCAATGGCTCTTAGTTCTGAATTTGAACCGAAAATTAAATCTGCTCTTGTTGCAGTCCACTTTACATTATTTGTTTTCGCATCTTTGCCATTAAAGATTTCCCTCTTTTCATCTTTTGCTTCCCAATTTGTGCCCATTTCAAGCAACTTAACAAAATATTCATTGGTTAATTTGTCTTTTTCAGGGGTAAAAATGCCATTCATTGAATTGTCATAATTGCATCTCAGTGCGCGCATTCCTCCTAATAAAACAGTCATTTCAGGTGCTGTTAGTGTTAGTAATTGGGCTTTATCAATGAGTAATGCTTCTGATGGAATGTTATATAGTGATTTCGTATAGTTTCTGAATCCATCTGCAAGGGGCTCTAAAAAGGCAAATGAATTTACGTCTGTTTGCTCCTGCAACGCATCCATTCGACCAGGATAAAAAGGAATCTGAATGTTTACGCCTGCATTTTTTGCTGCTTGTTCTACGCCAATATTTCCTGCCAACACAATTAAGTCGGCTAAAGATATTTTTATTTCTTTTGATTTTGAATTAAAGTCATTCTGAATCTTTTCTAAAACAGACAATACTTTTTTGAGTTGTGTAGGATTATTTACCTCCCAATTTTTTTGTGGTTCTAATCTAATTCTAGCTCCATTCGCACCTCCTCGTCTGTCCGATTCACGATAAGTAGAGGCAGAAGCCCATGCGGTAGAAACCATTTCT
>JAVKLI010000035.1:0-20135 GCA_031539425.1 Bacteroidia bacterium | reverse complement strand
TTATTATGGGCTGTCCGCTAAAATTTTTACTTTTACTCATTACTTAACTTTTGTCGTAAAAATTAAAGTAATAAAAAAAGGGAGATGGTAGAAATACCGCTCCCTTTTAAATTGTTTTATCGGACACTAATAATAAAAATAGTAAAATAAAAATAAAAATAAACTTTTTTTTAAATAATAATATTTTTCACTAGTTTTCGATAAAAACAACAAATGTTTAACAAACCACTAATGCCAAATAGAATCACAAATGTTCAATTTTGGCAAATCCTATGTTACAGGCAGTGTTTTTTTCAAACTTCTTACAAGTTTACTATAAAATGTTCGGTACTATTATTGACACCGAACATTTAAAAATCAAAACAATGTACTTTAATACGCTGCGGTAAATCTTGTTTTATGGTATTTTTTATTTTCAACTTCGTCAGCAATAACAACGGCTAAATCTTCTACCGATAAAACACTTCTATTATTTTCGTCAAGTACAGGAGCGTCATCCCCTAAACGATATTTTCCTGTTCTTCCTGTCGTAATGCCGTGATGCATTTCAAATGGAGGACTGAAAAACACCCAATCTAAATCAGTTTCTCCTTTTAGTAGGTTGTAATAATCTCTTGCAGCAGAAGCACCAGCATAAAATTCTTGTGGAAAATCTGGTGTGTCAACCGCTTGAACACCCTCGGCAACATACAAACTTCCTGCACCACCAATTACAATGTAGCGATTAATTCCTGTAAGTTTAACAGCTTCTTGAATTGCTGTTGAGCCATCAATAAAATTGTTGTAAAGGTTAGGGTTCCCCCAACCTGCATTGTAAGCACTTACAACGGTGTCATTACCTTTTATAGCTTGAGCAAGTTCTTTTACGTTTAAAATATCAACAGCGATATTTGTTAAGTATGGATTGTCAACTGATTTGACACTTCTTGAAATCCCTATAACGCTGTGCTTGCGACTTGTTAATTCGTTTGTGATACTTGCACCTACAAACCCCGTTGTTCCTATTACTACTACTTTCATTTTTTTTGTTTTTTATAAATTTATAATATCGCAAAACTATAAATATAGTTACAAAAATTACTACTATTACCTATTAGTAAGTAGTTTCTAATAGGTAAGTAGTGTTATAATTAGTAATTAATTTTGTAAATTTGTACCTATCAAAAAGAAAAAGTTAGAACTTACAGATATTTGTCGTATGCAGGTTCAAGGTGTAAAAGACTCTCAGGATTTGTTAAGCGGAAAATGGAAAATCGTTATTATAGCGGCACTTTTCAACAATAGCAAATTCAGATTTATGGATTTAGGTCGCTATATTGAAGGTATTGCACCAAAAGCTTTATCAAAAGAGTTGAAAGATTTGGAATTGAATCAGCTTGTCAAACGTACTTTCTTGGATACAATGCCTATTACGGTTGAGTATGAACTTACGACACAAGGTAAAAGCCTTAATAAAATTGTTGAAGCAATGGCAAAATGGGGAATTGAATATAGGAGGTCTATTTTAAAAAAATAGGTTTTGAAGTGGTTTCAATACACAAATTTGCTAATTTTTCATTATTTTTATCGGGTACTAGTGAAAAAAATGAAAATAATGACAAAATATTTGAGATACTTAAAAAAAACAATTACATTTGCAACCTTTTTTGAAAAGAAGTTCTTTGCATGTTAATAAAATGTATTGTTATTAGGCTTTATAAGCCGAAGTAGCTCAGCTGGTAGAGCCACTGATTTGTAATCAGTAGGTCGGGGGTTCGAGTCCCTTCTTCGGCTCAATTTTTAAAGAAAAATGGGGATATACCAGAGTGGCCAAATGGGACAGACTGTAAATCTGTTGTTTCGACTTCGGTGGTTCGAATCCACCTGTCCCCACAACAAACTACAGAGAATATAACATTAAAATTAGTAATTTAAAAATTGACAAAATAACAATACATGACTTGGAAATAAAATAAGCGAAAGTAGCTCAATTGGTAGAGCTCCAGCCTTCCAAGCTGGAGGTTGCGGGTTCGAGACCCGTCTTTCGCTCCATAAAAGGCAAAAACAGCATGTAAAAATTAGCTGTTGTAGCTCAGTGGTAGAGCACTTCCTTGGTAAGGAAGAGGTCGGCGGTTCAATCCCGCTCAACAGCTCAAAAAATGAAACTAAAGAATTTGAAAAACGAAAACACAAAATCAAATAAAAAATAAATTAACAACTAAAAATCAATAGCAATGGCAAAAGAAAAATTCGATCGTTCGAAACCACACGTAAACATAGGTACCATCGGTCACGTTGACCACGGTAAAACCACATTAACAGCAGCAATTACTGTAGTACTTGCTGAAAAAGGATTATCTGAAGTAAGAGACTTCTCTTCTATTGATAATGCCCCAGAAGAAAAAGAAAGAGGTATTACAATTAATACATCTCACGTAGAGTATCAAACCGCTAACAGACACTACGCTCACGTAGATTGTCCTGGTCACGCCGATTATGTTAAAAACATGGTTACAGGTGCGGCTCAAATGGATGGTGCTATATTAGTTGTAGCAGCTACAGACGGACCAATGCCTCAAACACGTGAGCATATCCTCCTTGCTCGTCAAGTTGGTGTTCCTCGTATTGTTGTGTTTATGAATAAAGTAGACATGGTAGAGGATAAAGAATTATTAGAATTAGTGGAAATGGAAATAAGAGAATTATTATCTTTCTACAAATTTGATGGCGATAATACTCCTATTATCCAAGGATCAGCTTTAGGCGGATTAAATAAAGATGAAAAGTGGATGCCAAAAATTATGGAATTAATGGATGCTGTAGATACCTACATTCCAATTCCCGCTAGAGAAAAAGATAAGCCATTTTTGATGCCAGTAGAAGACGTGTTTACAATTACAGGTCGTGGTACTGTTGCAACTGGTCGTATCGAAACTGGAGTGATTAACTCTAATGATGGTGTTGATATAATTGGTATGGGTGAAGAAAAATTATCTTCAACTGTAACAGGAGTAGAAATGTTCCGTAAAATATTAGATTACGGTGAAGCTGGTGACAACGTGGGATTATTATTACGTGGTATTGATAAAAAAGATATCCGTAGAGGAATGGTAATTATTAAGCCAGGATCTGTAAAAGCACATAAAAAATTCAAAGCGGAAGTTTACATACTTAAAAAAGAAGAGGGTGGACGTCATACCCCATTCCATAACAAATACCGTCCTCAGTTTTACTTACGTACAACAGACGTAACTGGAGAAATTACCTTAGATGCAGGACGCGAAATGGTAATGCCAGGAGATAACGTAACTATTACTGTAGAATTACACTCACCAGTTGCAATGGACAAAGGATTAAGATTTGCAATGCGTGAAGGTGGCAGAACAGTAGGAGCTGGTCAAGTTACTGAAATTTTAAGTTAATAAAAATATCCTATACCTTACAAAGCTGAAATGCGTAGTTTGAGCTTTGTAAGGTATTAGAATTACGGGTGTAGTTCAAGGGTAGAATATCGGTCTCCAAAACCGCTGATGGGAGTTCGAATCTCTCCACCCGTGCTAGTTTTGAGACACATTAAAATAAAAAGTATGTTAGGAAGTATAAATAAATATATCAAAGAATCTAAAGAAGAATTATCAAAAAAAGTATCATGGCCTGCATGGTCTGAACTTCAGAGTAGTGCCTTGCTCGTAATGGTATCTTCGCTTATAATAGGACTAATAGTATGGGCTATGGATATAGGATTTGAAAACATTATGAAATTTGCCTACCAACAAGTAACTGGATAGCGTAGAGAAAATAGAAAATGGCAACAAAAACAACGATAGAACAAACTCAGCAACCTACTACTAAACAGTGGTATGTTGTTCGTGCTGTTAGTGGACAAGAAAAAAAAGTAAAACAGTATATGGAATTAGAAATGGCACGTGTTAACATGTCAGATTATGTTTCTCAAATACTCATACCTACAGAGAAATATGTTCAAATTAGAAATGGTAAAAAGTTACAAAAAGAACGCTCATTTTACCCAGGTTACATTCTAGTTGAAGCATTACTTATAGCTGAAGTAGCTCATATCATAAAAAATGTTACAGGCGTTATCGGATTTTTAGGAGAAACAAAAGGCGGAGATGCCGTTCCAATGCGTTTATCAGAAGTAAACAGAATTTTAGGTAAAGTCGATGAACTAGTAGAAACTGAAGGGGTGGTGTTAAGCAATTATTTAGTAGGAGAATCTGTAAAAGTAATCTCTGGGCCATTTAATAGTTTTATAGGAATAATAGAAGAGATAAACAACGAAAAGAAAAAAATTAAAGTTTCAGTTAAAATATTTGGACGTAAAACACCTGTAGAATTAGGCTTTGGAGAAGTTGAAAGAGAATAATAAAATATAATAAGCATTAAAATTGTTTAAAAATTAATGAGATACTTTGCTGCTTCCAACTCAAAGAAAATTAAAAATTAAACAATTTCAATAAAAACAAGAACCATAATCAAATAATAACAATAAAAACATGGCAAAAGAGTTATCCGCAATTGTAAAATTACAAGTAAAAGGTGGTGCAGCCAATCCGTCTCCCCCAATAGGTCCGGCATTAGGAGCTAAAGGTGTAAACATTATGGAGTTTTGTAAACAGTTTAATGCACGTACACAAGAACAAGCTGGTAAAATACTACCCGTAATTATTAATGTGTATGTAGATAAAACGTTTGATTTCATCATAAAGCGTCCACCAGTAGCCGTACAAATTATGGAACTATCAAAAATTAAAGCTGGATCTAGTGAAAGTAATCGTAAAAAAGTTGGCACCATTTCATGGGATCAAATCAAAACCATAGCTACAGATAAAATGGTGGATATGAATTGCTTTACCATTGAATCAGCAATGAGTATGATAGCCGGAACAGCTAGAAGTATGGGGATTACAACCACAGGCACCTCACCGCGTAAATCAAAGTAATTTTATACACAATTAAGTAAAACATGAAAAAGTTAACCAAAAAAAGAAAAGCAGTTGCATCAAAAGTTGATACAACAAAAGCTTATACTTTGGCCGAAGCAACAAAAATAGTTAAAGAAATAACTACAACTAAATTTGATGCCTCAGTTGATATAGCTGTGCGTTTAGGAGTTGATCCACGTAAAGCAAATCAAATGGTACGCGCTACAGTAACCTTACCAAATGGTACAGGTAAAGTAAACAGAGTATTAGCAATTGTTACACCAGATAAAGCAGCAGAAGCTAAAGCAGCAGGCGCAGATTATGTAGGATTAGACGACTATATAGAAAAAATCAAAGGTGGTTGGACAGATGTAGACGTTATTATTACAATGCCTAGCGTAATGGGTAAAGTAGGGGCTTTAGGTAGAGTGTTAGGCCCTAGAGGTTTGATGCCAAACCCTAAAACAGGTACTGTAACCATGGATGTAGCTAAAGCTGTAACAGATGCAAAAGGTGGTAAAATTGATTTTAAAGTAGACAAGGCTGGAATTATACATACTCGTATAGGTAAAGCAAAATTTGAAGCAAATAAATTAGCTGAAAATGCTAACGAAGTACTTCAAGCTATTATGAAAGCGAAACCCTCATCTGCAAAAGGTACATATGTAAAATCTGTTTTTATTAGCAGTACCATGAGTGCTGGAGTAGCCATCGAAACAAAATCTTATAACTAATTAATCTAACAAATTTAAGATGAACAAACTTGAAAAAACAAAAGAGATAGAAAGGTTAGTAGAACTTGTAAACTCAAATAGTAAATTTTATTTTGCAGATTGCTCATCGCTATCAGTAGAAAAAGTAAATCAACTACGCAGATCATGTTTTCAAAAAAATGTAACCATGATGGTTGTTAAAAACTCGCTTTTAGCTAAAGCCTTAGAGCGCGCATCAGACAGCCAACTAGCAGAAATGATACCAGCATTAAAAGGACAAACAGCAATACTGTTTACAGAAGTATCAAATGCACCTGCAAAAATTATTAAAGAGTTTCGCAAAAATACCGACAAACCTAAACTAAAAGCAGCCTATGTAGAAGACATGATATTTATTGGAGATGATAAACTTGACTCGTTGGCATCATTAAAATCTAAAAATGAATTAATAGCTGATGTAGTTTCTTTATTACAAAGCCCAATAAGACGTGTAATAGGCGCATTAGAAAACAAGCCAGAAAAGGCAGCATAATTATAAATTAAAATTAAAACACATTAACAATTAAAAACAAAAGAAAATGGCAGATATCAAAGCAATAGCAGAAACATTAGTTAACCTAACAGTTAAAGAAGTTCAAGACTTAGCAAAAGAATTAAAAGATACACATGGTATAGAACCAGCAGCAGCAGCAGTAGTAATGGCAAGTGGAGCAGCAGGTGGAGAAGCAGCGGCAGTAAAAACATCATTTGATGTTATTTTAACTGAAGTAGGCGCAGGTAAATTAGGCGTAGTTAAAATAGTTAAAGACCTTACAGGGCTTGGCTTAAAAGAAGCTAAAGACTTAGTAGACGGCGCTCCAAAACCAGTAAAAGAAGGTATCTCTAAAGAAGAAGCTGAATCTATGAAAAAAGCATTAGAAGAAGCTGGAGCAAAAGTAGAAGTAAAATAACTAATGTACCAATACCCCATTACCCCATTACAGCTTAATTTAAGCTACTTGGGGTATTGGTATTTTTAATAAAACTTTCAATTTAAGATCCGAATTATAAAATTAAATACAAATTAACTTGGCAACTACAGAAAAAAAATCACAGAGAATTAACTTCTCATCAAATAAATTCCCAATTGAATATCCAGATTTTTTGGATATTCAAGTAAAATCATTTCAAGATTTTTTTCAATTAGAAACTACATCTGAAAACAGAAAACATGAAGGCCTTTATCGCGTGTTTGCTGAAAATTTCCCTATTTCTGATGCAAGAAATAACTTTGTATTGGAGTTTTTAGATTATTTTATTGACCCACCACGTTTTTCAATTGAAGAATGTATTACAAGGGGCTTAACCTATTCTGTACCTTTAAAAGCCAAGTTAAAATTATACTGTACAGATAAAGAACACGAAGATTTTGAAACCATAGTACAAGATGTATACTTAGGTATGATACCGTATATGTCTCCAAAAGGTTCATTTATTATAAATGGTGCAGAGCGTGTTATTGTATCTCAATTACATAGATCTCCAGGTGTATTTTTTGGTCAAAGCCGCCACGCCAATGGAACTAAACTATATTCTGCCCGTGTGATACCCTTCAAAGGATCATGGATAGAATTTGCTACAGACATTAACAGTGTTATGTACGCTTATATTGATAGAAAAAAGAAATTACCAGTAACCACATTACTACGTGCTATTGGCTTTGAAAGCGATAAACAAATATTAGAAATATTTGGATTAGCAGATGAAATTAAAGTATCAAAACAAGCACTTAAAAAAGAAGTGGGTAGAAAAATAGCTGCCCGTGTATTAAAAACATGGATAGAAGATTTTGTAGACGAGGATACCGGCGAATTAGTTTCTATTGAAAGAAATGAAGTTATTTTAGATAGAGAAACTGTATTAGAAGAAGAACATATTGATTTAATTATTAATAGCAACGTTACTTCTATTATTTTAAATAAAAGCAATGTAGATGCTGGTGATTTTGCTATTATTTACAATACTTTACAAAAAGATGCTACAAACTCTGAAAAAGAGGCCACTGAATACATTTACAGATTATTAAGAAATGCCGAACCACCAGATCAAGAGACAGCTAGAAGCGTTATAGATAAATTATTCTTTTCTGATAAACGTTATGATTTAGGAGAAGTAGGACGTTTTAGAATAAATAAAAAATTTGGTATTAATATCCCTACAGACGTAAGAGTATTAACCAAAGAGGATATTATCCTAATTATTAAATACTTAATTGAATTAATCAATTCAAAAACAGATGTTGATGATATTGACCATTTATCAAACAGACGTGTTCGTACAGTAGGAGAGCAATTATTTACCCAATTTGGAGTTGGTTTAACACGTATGGCTCGTACTATTAGAGAGCGTATGAACGTGAGAGATAATGAAGTATTTACACCTACAGATTTGATTAATGCTAAAACATTAAGCTCTGTAATTAATAGCTTTTTTGGTACCAACCAATTGTCTCAATTTATGGATCAAACCAATCCATTATCAGAAATTACTCATAAAAGAAGATTATCTGCCCTTGGGCCAGGAGGTTTATCTAGAGAAAGAGCAGGATTTGAAGTGCGAGATGTACACTATACACATTATGGTAGATTATGTACTATTGAAACCCCAGAAGGACCAAATATTGGGTTAATATCTTCGTTATGCGTATTTGCAAAAGTTAATAAATTAGGCTTTATTGAAACTCCATTTAGAGAAGTAAAAGATGGAAAAGTAGATATATCAAAAAATATAAAATATTTAACTGCCGAAGAAGAAGATCAAAAAAACATTGCTCAAACAAATTCAAAGGTTGATGAAAAAGGTAATTTTATTACCAAAAAAATAACAGCACGTTACGAAGGTGATTTCCCAGTAATTGAGCCTAAAAAGGTAGATTTAATGGATGTGGCACCCAATCAAATTGCATCTATAGCTTCATCTTTAATTCCATTTTTGGAGCATGATGATGCTAACCGTGCATTGATGGGCTCAAACATGCAACGTCAAGCAATTCCATTATTAAGACCAGAAGCACCAATTGTAGGAACTGGTATTGAAGCTCGTGTAGCACAAGATAGTAGGGTATTAATTAATTCAGAAGGTGAAGGCGTTGTAGAGTACGTAGACGCCAATGAAATAGCCATTCGTTATAATCGAAATAACGATGAAAAATTAGTGTCATTTGACGAGGATTTAAAAGTTTATAAACTTACCAAGTTTAAAAAAACAAATCAAAGCACTTGTATGAACTTAAAGCCAATTGTTAAAAAAGGCGATAAGGTAGTTAAAGGTCAAGTATTATGCGACGGGTACGCTACAGAGAAAGGTGAATTAGCTATAGGAAGAAACTTAACAGTTGCATTCATGCCTTGGAAAGGGTATAATTTTGAGGATGCTATTGTAATATCTGAAAAAGTAATTCGTGATGATATTTTTACTTCCATTCATATTGATGAGTACTCATTAGAAGTACGCGATACAAAAAGAGGAATGGAAGAACTAACAGCTGATATTCCAAATGTAAGCGAAGAGCTCACAAAAGATTTAGATGATCAAGGTATTATAAGAATTGGCGCAGAAGTTAAAGAAGGTGATATATTAATTGGAAAAATTACACCTAAAGGAGAAGTAGACCCATCGCCGGAAGAAAAATTATTACGTGCCATATTTGGCGATAAAGCTGGTGATGTTAAAGATGCGTCATTACGCGTATCCCCTTCTATTAAAGGAATTATAGTAGGCAAACGTATATTTTCTAAAGCTATAAAAGATAAAAAGCAAAAAGCAGAAGAAAAACCTATGCTTGAAAAAATTGATGAAGAGTATAGCAAAAATACCATACAGCTTAAAAAACAATTAGTTGAAAAATTAGTAGAGCTTTTAGGATCTAATCTTTCTCAAGGAGTTACTAATATTTTAGGTGAAAATATTATTCCAAAAGGCAATAAATTTTCTCAAAAATTATTAGAAAAATTAGATTTTTCTGAAATAAGCACAACAGCTTGGACAGCTAATAAAGATACAAATAATAAAATAGAACGCTTACTGCATAACTATATGATTAAGTTTAATGATTATTTAGGCCAATATAAACGTTCTAAATTTCAAATTTTAGTTGGGGATGAATTACCAAACGGTATTGTAAAATTAGCCAAAATTTATATTGCACAAAAACGTAAGTTAAAAGTGGGTGATAAAATGGCTGGAAGACATGGCAACAAAGGTATTGTATCTCGTATTGTAAGAGACGAAGATATGCCTTACTTAGAAGATGGAACCCCAGTAGATATTGTATTAAATCCATTAGGTGTACCATCACGTATGAACCTTGGGCAGATATATGAAACTGTATTAGGTTGGGCAGGTCAAAAACTAAATTTAAAATTCTCTACCCCAATATTTGATGGCGCTACAATGGATCAAATAAACTCTTATACAGAACAAGCCAAATTACCACAATTTGGTAGAACATTCTTAAGAGATGGAGGTACAGGCGAAAAATTTGATCAACCAGCTACAGTAGGTGTAATTTACATGTTAAAGCTAGGACACATGGTAGATGATAAAATGCATGCTCGTTCTATAGGTCCATACTCATTAATTACACAACAACCTTTAGGTGGTAAAGCACAATTTGGAGGACAACGCTTTGGAGAAATGGAAGTATGGGCACTTGAAGCTTATGGTGCATCTAATATTTTACAAGAATTATTAACTGTAAAATCTGACGATGTATTAGGTAGAGCAAAAGCTTATGAAGCAATTGTAAAAGGAGATAATATTCCTACTCCAGGTATACCAGAGTCGTTTAATGTATTAATGCACGAACTAAGAGGCTTAGCATTAGATATTAAACTAGATTAAAATTGATTTAATAATAAAATAATAGTACGTAAAAAAATATAATAGCATGGCTTTAAGAAAAGATAATAAAATAAAATCAAATTTTACTAATATTACCATAAGCTTAGCGTCACCAGAAACTATACTCCAACGTAGCGAAGGTGAGGTTTTGAAACCAGAAACAATCAATTACAGAACCTATAAACCAGAAAGAGATGGTTTATTTTGTGAAAGAATTTTTGGACCGGTAAAAGATTTTGAGTGTCATTGTGGTAAATATAAGCGTATCCGCTATAAAGGTATTGTTTGCGATAGATGCGGCGTAGAAGTTACTGAAAAGAAAGTAAGACGTGAGCGCATGGGGCATATTAACTTAGTAGTTCCCGTTGCTCATATTTGGTATTTTAGATCTTTACCAAATAAAATTGGCTATTTGTTAGGTTTACCAACTAAAAAGTTGGACATGATTATTTATTATGAGCGTTATGTTATTATTAACGTTGGAGCTGCGGCTAATGTAAACTATTTAGATTTTTTAACCGAAGAAGAATACTTAAACATACTTGAAACACTTCCAAAAGACAATCATTTATTAGACGACACAGATCCTAATAAATTTATTGCTAAAATGGGTGCTGAGGCTTTACAAGATTTATTATCTCGATTAAAATTAGATGATTTATCATATGATTTAAGACATAAAGCAAATACTGAAACTTCACAACAACGTAAAAATGAAGCTTTAAAACGCTTACAAGTTGTCGAGTCATTTAGATCATCACAAGAGCATATTGAAAACCGCCCTGAATGGATGATTATTAAAACATTAGCAGTAATTCCACCAGAATTAAGACCATTAGTTCCATTAGATGGCGGACGTTTTGCAACATCTGACTTAAACGATTTATACCGTAGGGTTATTATTAGAAATAATCGTTTAAAGCGTTTAATGGAAATTAAAGCGCCAGATGTTATATTACGTAACGAAAAGCGTATGTTGCAAGAAGCGGTAGATTCATTATTTGACAACTCACGTAAATCTAATGTTGTTAAAACAGAATCAAACCGTGCGTTAAAATCATTATCAGATAGTTTAAAAGGTAAGCAAGGACGTTTCCGTCAAAACTTGCTTGGTAAACGTGTTGATTATTCTGCTCGTTCGGTAATTGTTGTAGGACCTGAAATGAAATTACACGAGTGTGGATTACCAAAAGATATGGCTGCAGAGCTATTTAAGCCATTTATTATTCGTAAACTGATAGAAAGAGGTATTGTTAAAACTGTAAAATCTGCTAAAAAAATAGTAGATAAAAAAGAACCAGTAATTTGGGATATTTTAGAAAACGTATTAAAAGGACATCCTGTTTTATTAAACCGTGCCCCAACCTTACACAGATTAGGTATTCAGGCTTTTCAACCAAAATTAATTGAAGGTAAAGCGATTCGCTTACACCCACTTGTTTGTAACGCATTTAACGCTGATTTTGACGGAGATCAAATGGCAGTTCATATTCCACTTGGTAATGCGGCAATATTAGAAGCACAAATATTAATGTTAGCTTCACACAACATTCTAAACCCATCAAACGGTGCGCCAGTTGCGGTTCCTTCACAAGACATGGTTTTGGGATTATATTATTTAACAAAATCTAAAAAGAATACTAAAGAAGAAACAATAAAAGGAGAAGGTAAAATATTTTATAACCATGATGAAGTAGTAATTGCTTTAAATGAAGGTAAGGTAGATTTACACGCTCAAATAAAAGTAAAAGTAGATAACTTTTTAGAAGATGATAAACTCGTTACTAGAATTATAGAAACTACTGTAGGTAGAGTTATATTTAACCAAGTAGTTCCTAAACAAGTAGGTTATATAAACGAACTTTTAACTAAAAAATCATTAAGAGATATTATTGGTGTTATAGTTAAAAAAACAGGTATGGCTACTACAGCTAAGTTTTTAGATGATATTAAGGAAATAGGCTTCAAAACAGCCTTTAAAGGTGGCTTATCATTTAACTTAGGTGATATTCAAACACCTGCTGAAAAACAAAAAGTAATAGACACATCACACGAACAAGTTGAAGAGGTTTTAAATAACTACTCAATGGGTTATATTACTAACAATGAACGTTACAACCAGATTATTGACATTTGGACACATACCAACTCAAAAGTTACCAAATTGGTAATGGATAAATTAAGCACAGATAGACAAGGTTTTAACCCTGTTTATATGATGCTTGACTCGGGTGCTAGAGGTAGTAAAGAGCAAATTAAACAGCTTAGTGGTATGAGAGGATTAATGGCTAAACCACAAAAAGCAGGCGATACAACCTCTTCAATTATTGAAAACCCTATTTTATCTAACTTTAGAGAGGGCTTATCTATCTTAGAATATTTTATTTCTACACACGGTGCTCGTAAAGGTTTAGCAGATACGGCGTTAAAAACAGCTGATGCTGGTTACTTAACTCGACGTTTGGTGGATGTAGCTCAAGACGTTATTATAAATGAAGTAGATTGTGGTACTTTAAGAGGATTAACAGCTTCAGCACTTAAAAATAACGAAGATATTGTGGAATCATTAAGAGACAGAATTATTGGTAGAATTTCATTAAATGACGTGGTACATCCAATTAAAGGTAATTTAATTGTTGCCTCAGGAGATATGATTACTGAAGAGGTTGCTGATATTATTGAAGCCTCTCCACTAGAGTCTGTTGAAATTCGTTCTGTATTAACTTGTGAATCTCGACATGGTGTTTGCGCTAAATGTTATGGTCAAAACTTATCAAATGGTAGGTTGGTTCAATTAGGAGAAGCAGTAGGCGTTATTGCAGCCCAATCTATTGGTGAGCCAGGCACGCAGCTTACACTTCGTACATTCCACGTAGGTGGTACAGCTTCTAATACAGCGGCCGCATCTAGCTACATAGCTAAATACGATGCTATAGCAGCCATTGATGAACTAAGAACCGTTGTTCGTGTTAATGCTGATGGATCAAAGTCTAATATTGTATTAGGCAGAACAACAGAAGTAAGATTGATAGATGAAAAAACAGGTATTACCTTAACAACTGGTACATTACCTTACGGTTCTCAAATACATATTAAACCAGGTACAAAAGTTAAAAAAGGCGATTTAATTTGTGATTGGGATCCATATAATGCCGTTATAGTTTCAGAATTTGGTGGCGTTGTAGAATATGAATCAGTTAAAGAAAATGTAACATATAGAGAAGAAAGTGACGAACAAACCGGATTTAAAGAAAAGGTAATTATTGAAAGTAGAGATAAAACCCTATCTCCAATGATAAAAATTACAGATAAACAAGGAATTGTTTTAAAATCTTATAACCTTCCAGTAACCGCACACATCATTGTAAACGAAGCAGCAAAAATTGAACCAGGTCAAATTTTAGTAAAAATACCTAGAGTAACAGGTAAAACAGGAGATATTACAGGTGGCTTACCTCGTGTAACAGAATTGTTTGAAGCACGTAACCCTAGCAACCCTTCAGTAGTATCAGAAATAGATGGTATTGTATCGTTTGGTAAAATTAAGCGTGGTAATAGAGAAGTAGTTGTTGAAGCAAAAACAGGAGAACGTAAAGTGTATTTAGTTTCTTTATCTAAACATATTTTAGTTCAAGAAAATGATTTTGTAAGAGCAGGAGAACAGTTATCAGATGGTGCTACAGCTCCAAGCGATATTTTAGCAATTAAAGGTCCTACGGCAGTTCAAGAATATTTAGTTAATGAAATTCAAGAAGTGTACCGTTTACAAGGTCAAAAATTAAATGACAAACATTTTGAAACAATTGTACGTCAAATGATGCGTAAAGTGCAAATTGAAGACCCAGGCGATTCATCTTTCTTAGAGCTTCAGTTAATTAATAAAGTAATTTTTTTAACAGAAAATGATAATTTATATAATAAAAAAGTAGTTGTAGATATAGGCGATTCAGCTAACTTTAAACGTGGTCAAATAATTACTGCTAGAAAATTAAGAGACGAAAATTCTACCTTAAAACGTAAAGATTTAAAGTTAGTAGAAGCACGTGATGCAGTTCCTGCAACTGCAAATTCAATATTACAAGGTATTACCAGAGCATCCTTACAAACACAAAGTTGGATTTCTGCGGCATCGTTCCAAGAGACTACAAAAGTACTTAACGAAGCGGCTGTAAATGGTAAAGTAGATTATTTATTAGGATTAAAAGAAAACGTAATTGTTGGGCATTTAATACCTGCAGGTACTGGCTTAAGACAATATGAAAAAATGATTGTTGGTAGTAAAGAAGAGTACGAGCAAATGATGGCAAGTAAAATTGAAGCAGAAACTGTATAATTAAATATTAAATATATTTTATGCATGTAGCTATTGCAGGTAATATAGGGGCTGGCAAAACTACATTAACCAATATGTTGGCCAAACAATTAAAATGGACGCCACATTTTGAAAATGTAGATAACAACCCATATTTAAACGATTTTTATGAAGATATGCAACGTTGGTCGTTTAACTTGCAAATATGCTTTGTAACCTCTCGCTTTGAGCAAATACAGCAAATTAAAAAGACAAAAAAATCTGTTATTCAAGATAGAACCATCTATGAAGACGCTTATATTTTTGCTCCTAATCTTCATGCTATGGGTTTAATGACCACTAGAGATTTTGAAAATTATCAAGCACTTTTTAATTTAATGAATAGCCTTATAAAAGCGCCTGATTTAGTAATATACTTACAATCATCAGTACCTACATTGGTAAGGCATATCCAAAAAAGAGGTAGAGAGTACGAAAGTGCTATAAGGTTGGATTATTTAAGAAGTTTAAATGAACGCTACGAAGCTTGGGCATCTAAATTTAACATGTGTAAAATAGTAACTGTAAATATTGATAACCTTGATTTTTCAGAAAAAAAGGAAGATATGACTAAAATTTTACAACAAATTAAAAAAGAAGCACCTGCTGTATTTAAGTAATTTTTTTATTTAGTGTTACTGTTTAAAATTAAGAATTTACGCTTATTGTTTTACATTTAAAGCTTTATTCCAACTTTGAAAACACCGGATATTTCTCAATTAAACCCTAAAGATTACATTATTGTAAAAGGAGCACGTCAGCACAATTTAAAAAATATAGATGTTGCTATTCCGAGAAATAAATTGGTTGTAATAACCGGACTATCTGGATCTGGTAAATCATCATTAGCCTTTGATACCATATTTGCCGAAGGCCAAAGGCTTTATGTAGAAAGCCTTTCGGCGTACGCTCGACAATTTTTAGGACGATTAGAGAAACCAAAGGTTGATTATATCAAAGGGCTCTCTCCCGCTATTGCTATTGAACAAAAGGTATTAGCCAAAAATCCACGCAGTACTGTTGGTACCATTACCGAAATTTATGATTATTTAAAACTACTGTATGCTCGTATTGGCCAAACTATTAGCCCAATATCAGGGCAAGTGGTAAAAAAACAAAGTGTTACAGATGTTGTAAACTATGTACTTAATTTACCAGTAAATACCAAGTGTTACATTACTTGCAATATTATATTACCAGAAAAAAGAACACTTGAAAAACACTTGGAAATACTTAGTACACAAGGTTTTTCGAGAGTGTTAGTAAATAACATTGTTACAAAAATATCAGAATTAAATTTTAATCAATTAAATAAAAAAAGTGAAGTATTGCTTTTGGTAGATAGATTTACCGTGCAACCAGCAGATGATACTTTTTCGCATCGCATTGCAGATAGTACCCAAACAGCCTTTATAGAAGGTAAAAATACCTGTTTGCTTATTACAGAGCCAACAGATGATACATTTAAAACTCAGGTTTTTTCTAATTTATTTGAGTTAGATGGAATGTTATTTGAAGAGCCTGATTTAAATTTTTTTAGTTTTAATAATCCCATTGGAGCATGTAAGCGCTGCGAAGGCTATGGAAGTATTCTAGGTATTGATGCTGATTTAATAATACCAAATAAAAATTTATCAGTATTTGAAAAAGCCATTATCTGCTGGAACAGCTACAAACAAGACTATTTTCAAAATCAATTTATAAAAAATGCGCACCATTTTAACTTTCCTATACATAAACCTATAAAAGATTTAAGCTCTAAAGAATATCAATTGTTGTGGGATGGTAACAACCATTTTACAGGTTTAACAGGCTTTTTTAAACAAATAGAAAAAGAAAGTTATAAAATGATACATAGACTTATTTTATCACGATATAGAGGTAAAACAGCCTGCCCAGAGTGCCGAGGTTCTCGGTTACGTAAAGATACCAATTATGTAAAAATAAATGGTAAGTGCTTATCTGATATTGTATTATTAGAAGTAACAGAGGTTTATGCTTTTTTTCAAAATTTAGAATTAAATGATTTTGAAACAAAAATTGCCAAACGCATATTAATTGAAATTAATAATAGACTTACATTTTTAATTAATGTAGGGCTTGGTTATCTTACCCTTAATAGAGTGGCTAACACCCTTAGTGGAGGCGAAAGCCAACGTATTAATTTATCCACCTCTTTAGGAAGTAGTTTGGTTGGTAGCTTGTATATATTAGATGAGCCAAGCATTGGCTTACATGCCAGAGATACTGAAAATTTAATTAAAGTTTTACGAGAGCTACAGCAATTAGGAAACACCGTAATAGTGGTAGAGCATGATGAGGACATGATGCTTCATGCTGATGAAATAATAGATATAGGTCCAATGGCTGGGCATTTGGGTGGATCTCTTGTATTTCAAGGCAATCACAAGCAGTTGTTGCAATCTAAAAATAGCATTACGGCAGCCTATTTAACACATAAACAAAGTATTGAAGTGCCTACCAAACGAAGAACTTGGACTAATAGCATACAAATTACAAATTGTAACGAACACAACTTAAAAAATGTAACAGTTGAGTTTCCGCTGGGAGTGTTGTGTTGCATTAGTGGTGTAAGTGGATCTGGAAAATCTACTTTAGTCTCAAAAGTATTATATACCCAAATTAAAAAGCAACTTGATGGGAGCAGCACCTCTCATTTTAAACAGAGTGTTATTAAACAACTCGAATTTGTAGATCAAAACCCAATAGGTAAATCAACACGCAGTAATCCTGCAACTTATACTAAAGCTTACGATGATATAAGAACTTTGTTTGGCAATTTGCCTTTATCAAAAAACAAGGGGTTTACAGCATCTCATTTTTCGTTTAATACACCAGGCGGCCGATGCCCTAATTGCGATGGAGAAGGGATCATTACAGTAGAAATGCAGTTTATGGCAAATGTAGAATTGCCTTGTGAAGAATGTAAAGGTCAAAAATTTATTAACGATGTGTTAGAAGTAAAGTATAAGGATCACAACATTTTTGATATACTGAACCTTACTGTAGATGAGGCTATTTTATTGTTTGGCGATAAAACTGTGGAAAGTAATCGTATTATTAATAAACTTATTCCGTTACAAAAAGTAGGTTTGGGTTATGTGCATTTAGGGCAATCATCTAATTCGTTAAGTGGGGGTGAGGCACAGCGTGTAAAGCTTGCTTCGTTTTTAATAGCAGGAAATAATGAGGGACATACTCTTTTTATTTTTGATGAACCAACTACTGGGCTTCATTTTCATGATGTGGCAAAACTTTTAAAATCGTTTGATGAACTTTTAAAATTTGGACATTCTATTATTTTAATAGAACACCATTTAGAGGTTTTAAAATTTGCTGATTGGATAATTGACATGGGCCCTGAAGGTGGTAAAAATGGTGGTTATGTAGTAGCTACAGGTACCCCCGAAACTGTTGTTAAAAATAAACAAAGTGTTACTGGGCAGTATTTAAAATGTAAATTAAAAACAGTTTAGTTTTGATAGTTCAAAACACTTTTACAGCTCCTTACAAAAGCACCGTTACATGGTTTAAAAATTTTCGCTTTTTTCGAGATTTAAATTGCACGTCTAAAATTACTAGATAAACATCATTTTTAACTAATACACCTTTATATGTGCCATCCCAACTAAAATTAATGTCGTTTGATTCAAATATTATTTGACCATATCTATTATAAATTTGCACATGACATTTAATTAAATTTAAATTTCGAGACACCACTTTAAATGTTTCATTTAATTTGTCAGAGTTTGGTGTAAATACATTAGGTATCCATATAGACGGCTCTGTTTCTACAAATACTTCAATACATGTTGAATAGGTACAATTATTATTGTCTGTTGTTTTAACACAATAGATGGTTGTTCTAGCGGGAGTCACAGTGATAGTGTTAATTGCTAATCCAAAATTAAACCATTGTACAGTAGAGCTACTTATGGCTGTAAGGGTTGCAGCATCACCCTCTTCCATATACACATATTCTGGTGAAATAAAAACATTCGGTAATGGTAAAACAACAACTGTACTGGTTGCTATATAACTACAAGCTTCATATATATATTGTACCCCAATTGTAGATGTAGCAGCTGGAGATGTTAAATTAATATTGGTAGTAAAGTTATTAATAGTCCAATTTAAATTACCCCCAGTAGGATTGATTGTAGCTATTAAAATAGCAATATCATTTAAACATATTGTTGGTGAATAAACACTTATAGTGGCATTATTTTTAACCAAAATGGTAGTAGTGCTTGAAACAACACAGCCGCTATAGTTATAAAATAATGTATAAGTAGTGTTTACTAATGGTTTTACGATACTTGTAGGTGTATTATCTCCACTTGGCACCCAAGTATAAGTGCCACCAGATGGATTAACATTTGATTGTATGATGATAGAACTATTAATACATAAACTTAAATTGGCAATAGAATTAACACTCGGCACATTTATTAAAACTGTTTTAGTAGATGTAGAACTACATGTATTTACTGAATTAATGGCGGTTAAATTAACTGTTTTTGTTCCGCTGCTATTATAAGTGTATTTTGGCGCAAATAATGTAGATGTATTTCCATTATCATTCCAATTCCATATATAGCCTGTAGGTTCAGCGTTAACTGTACTTGCGTTAGTTGTTGATATACTAAATGTACAATTGACATAATTTAATAAAAAACCTGAAATAGGAAAAGTGTACACTAATACTTGCGTTGTAAGTGTATTAATGCAATTGGCACCAGTGCTATTGTTATTGATAGTAACAGTATATAATGTTGTTACACTAGGCGAAGCACTTGGGTTAAAAATGTTGGCATTGTTTAAAGAAACACTTGGTATCCATTTGTATGATGTTCCTCCTATTACATTAAGTGTTTTACTAAAGCCAGGGCATATAGAGCTACTTGCAATAATATTACTTGTAAAATTGAATACAGCCACCGATTGAGTTACTGTAGAAGCACAGCCATTATTATTGCCTGTAGCAGTTAATGTTATTGTATATATACCATTGTTATTAAAAGTGTAAGAAGGTGCTGTTAGGGTAGAGGTAATACCAGCATCCCCCCAATTCCAAAGGTAAGATGTAGGTTCTGCATTAACAGTGCTTGTATTTAAAGTAACGATGGTATTATTACAAACTGATGAAGTAAAAGTAAAATTGGCTTTAATATCTTGATACACTAATACTTGCGTTGTAAGTGTATTAATGCAATTGGCACCAGTGCTATTGTTATTGATAGT
>JAVKLI010000034.1:0-7103 GCA_031539425.1 Bacteroidia bacterium | reverse complement strand
ATCAATCAAACTAAATTAGACTTATTTGATACATAGGGGGGCTTCGCTTTCAGAAATTTAAATACTATTCAATAAAATCAACTTTCTTAAAGAGATAAAGTGCTAATTCGTATTTTTATCGGACAACAATGAATTTTAATATAAAATAATAGATTTGTTAAATTTTTAATTCAAAAAAATGAAAAATAAAAAACATATATTACTATTCTTTTTAATTGCATTGCTTAGTCTTCAAGCTCAAGGCCAGTATTGGAAATTGATAAACAATTTAAATAATGCTAAAGATATTAACCCGTCAAAATATAATTCTTTTCAATTAAATACTAGCTTTTTAAAATCTGTATTACACAATGCGCCTCATGAAAAACAAGGCTTTATTTCTAATTCAAATACAACTATTGATATTCCAATGCCTGATGGCACTTATCAAAAATTTTTAGTACTCGAAACAGAAGTGATGCACCATGATTTATTAGTACAGTTTCCTAATATAAAAACATATAATATTATAGGGATTGATGATAAATATGCCAATGGTGTGATTGATTTAACAGAATATGGATTTCACGCCATGATACGCACTCCGCTAGGAGAGGTATATGTAGATCCTTATTCACGGTGGGATAATATAAATCATTTATCCTATTATGTAAATGATTTAAAAAAAGAATTAAACTTAAATAATGCCTATTTAACAGATGATTTGCTAATAAATTCTACTACAGATGAAATTAAACTTAAAACTACCGCTAGCGCTCCATGTATTGGGGCTCAATTAAGAAATTACCGAGTGGCTATTGCTTGCACTAAAGAATACGCTATAGCAGCTACAGGAAATGCTAGCCCTACTATAACTCAAGTATTATCAAAAGTGGTAACAACATTAAATAGAGTAGACGGTGTGTTGCAAAACGAATTAGCTATTAAGTTAACCTTAGTACCTTCAACTACTTTGGTACTATTTACAAGCTCATTCGGGTCTGGATTTACTACTCAAGATAATTCAAATGCTAATACTTTAATTAACCAAAGCCAGTCTATTATTACAGCTACTATAGGCTCTGCAAATTTTGATTTAGGGCACACCTTTAGTACTGGTGGCGGAGGTTTAGCAGAATTAATTTGTGTTTGCAGAACATCTTCAAAAGCAAGAGGTATAACTGGAAGTTCCAACCCCGTTGGAGATCCTTATGATATAGATTATGTTGCACATGAAATGGGGCATCAACTGGGAGGAAGTCATACTTTTAACTCTCAATTGGGTAGCTGTGGCGGTAATAGATCCGCAAACAAAAGCGTAGAACCAGGTAGTGGTTTAACAGTGATGTCATATGCAGGCATTTGTGGTAATGATAATATTACGTCTCATTCTATACCTTACTACCATGCAGCTAGTTTTGATGAGATTGTTAACCTTACTATTAATGGGTCGGGGAATACTTGTGGCACATTAATATCTACAGGAAATAACCCACCTAACGTGCCAGCCATTCAAAGTTATGTAATACCTGTTGGCACACCATTTAGTTTAACTGGCGCCGCAACAGACCCTGATAATGATGCGCTTACTTACTCATGGGAAGCTACTAATATTGGTTCAGGAAATGGTGGTCCTTGGAATAATGGCACAACACCATACTTTAGATCTTATACCCCAACAACTTCTGTTTCCAGAAGTTTTCCTATACTATCTTCTATACTAGCAGGGCCAACAACCTACACAACTGTTAAAGGTGAGTATTTAACATCTTCACCTCAAATATTAACTTTTAGATTTACAGCTCGAGACAATAAATTAAACGGTGGAGGCATTTGTTACAATACTACTACAGTAACTACTTTAGCTAATACCGCACCATTTGAAGTTACTTCTCAAAATACCCCTAATATAGGGTATAGCATAGGTACCTCGCAGCTGGTAACATGGAGCGTAGGGAATACAACCTTAGCTGCTATTAATTGTCAAAATGTAAACATTGCTTTAAGCGTAAATAATGGTAGTACATTTACGGTAATAGTTGCAAATACGCCAAACGATGGCTCAGAACAAATTGTAATTCCAAATGTAAATTCTAGCCAATGTCGAATAAAGGTGTACCCAGTAAATAATATATTTTTTGATATAAATAATTTTCCATTTACTATATCTGTAGCTGCTATGTTAAACAGTAATGCAACTGAAAATGATTTTTTTAAATTATATCCAAATCCAGTTTCTAATAATTTAAATATAGATTTAAATTTAAATAAAATTAATGCAAACACTGTAGTAGCTTATGTATACAATATGTTTGGACAACTAGTTTTAATTGAAAAAACAGTATTAAATAATAAACTTAATATTAATACCTCTTCCTTATTTGAAGGTATTTATTCTATCGTAATTTCAGATGATAAAGTAAAAATGGTTCAAAAATTTATTAAGCAATAATTTTTTTACAATTTTTTATGTGTAAAATTAACCCGAGTTATAAATTTCAAAATGGTATTAAAAACACTTTCTACAATATTATACTATATTTGAATTTTTAATCAAATTTGTTTCATGACTTTTTTAGACTTTGAAAAACCCATTCAAGAACTTAGCGAAGAGCTTGAAAACCTTAAAAAAATAGCAGAAAGAGGTAATGTAGATTTAAAAGATTCAATAGTGAATATCGAAAAAGCATTACAAAACAAAAAACAAGAAGTTTATTCAAACCTAAGCCCTTGGCAGTATGTGCAAATTAGCCGTCATCCCGAAAGGCCCTATTCATTAGCATATATAGATTACATAACCAGCAACACATTTATAGAGCTACATGGTGATAGAACAGTAGCTGATGATAAAGCCATGGTGGGTGGTTTTGGAAGTATAGACGGTCAAACGGTTATGTTTATTGGACAGCAAAAAGGTATTAACACCAAAATGCGACAAATACGTCGCTTTGGTATGCCAAACCCAGAAGGCTATAGAAAAGCCTTGCGACTTATGAAAATGGCAGAAAAGTTTAACAAACCTATTGTAACATTAATTGATACACCTGGCGCATACCCTGGTTTAGAGGCAGAAGAACGTGGGCAAGGCGAAGCCATAGCGCGCAATTTATTAGAAATGTGTCAGCTAAATGTACCCGTAATATGTATTATAATTGGAGAAGGAGCCAGCGGTGGTGCTTTAGGTATTGGTATTGGCGATAAGGTATTGATGCTTGAAAATACTTGGTATTCAGTTATTTCGCCAGAATCATGCTCATCTATACTTTGGAGAAGCTGGGATTTTAAAGAACAAGCAGCCGAAAAATTAAAATTAACATCAAAAGATATGATGAAAAACAAATTAATTGATGGCGTTATAAAAGAACCATTAGGTGGCGCACACAATAATCCAGAATGGACATTTAAGCAAGTAAAATCAGAAATATTAAAACATTTAAAACAATTAAATACCTTAACACCCGAAGAAAGAATTAACCAACGAATAGATAAGTTTTCATCTATGGGTGTAGTTCATGATTTAAACCAAAAATAAAATACCAATTAAACTCAAAAAATATGGCAGATACAGGCGATGTAAGCATAGGAACTATTTTAAATTTTAATAACGAACTCATGCAGGTAATAGAGTGGCAGCATCGCACTCCAGGCAATTTAAGAGCCTTTTACCAAGGTAAAATGAAAAACCTAATAAATGGCAAACAGCTTGAACACCGCTTTAGAAGTGGCGAAGTGGTAGACATTGTAAGGGTAGAATATAAAGTAATGCAATATATTTTTCCAGAAGGTGATTTTGCAGTAGTAATGGATAAAGAAACCTACGAACAAGTACACGTGCCTAAAGTGTTATTTGGAGATAGCTTTCAATTTTTAAAAGAAGAAATGGAAGTAAAAGTTAGTTTTAGAGATGATGATACAGTAATACTTGCCGAAGCCCCAACATTTGTAAACTGCATAATTACCTATACCGAGAACGGCGTAAAAGGTGATACAGCTACAAACACTTTAAAACCAGCTACTTTAGAAACAGGCGCTGTAGTTAATGTACCTCTATTTTGTAACGAAGGTGATATGGTAAAAGTTGATACCCGTACGGCATCTTATGTAGAAAGAGTAAAAAAATAAAATAGCACTTTTTTACAAACACATGATTTTAAAGTATAAACAGCTTATAATTATGTGTTTTACAATATTGTCACTTCAAAACACTTATTCCCAAAACTTATTTAATTCAAACGAATTAGAAGATTCATTAAACGTGGTGTATAATAAAGAACGTGCCATTGGCGCGTTTATCCACACACGTGGATTTGGCTTTAATTATTGGAGCACCTCGCATCTATCCGTTTGGCTAAAACAAGCACTAGATATTCAATTTCATACCTTATACCATCCAAAAGAAGTTTATACTACAAACCAAAGCGTGCGTGGCGGTTTTTTTAATAGATACATATATGGCAAAATGGTCGATGCTTACGCACTTAAAGTGGGGTATGGGTTACAACATATATTAGCCAAAAAAGTAGATAGAAAAAGCGTACAAATAAGATGGGGATATTACCTTGGTGCCAACCTTACATTTACCAAGCCATATTACATAAATGTAGTTACAAAAATAAACAACAAAACCATAGAAACCCCAGTAAAATATAACCCAGATGTACATACAATAGATAGCATTAGTAGCGGCGCATCGTATTTTTTAGGGTTTAATGAACTAAATTTTTATCCTGCAGGGTATATAAAAACAAACTTATACTTTGAATTTGGGAAACGATTAAATGTATTACGAGCATTAGAATTGGGAGCTACTTTAGATATTTATCCAAACGCATTACCAATTATGGCTCATTATCCCACAGAAAATTTTATTTTTACCCTATCACTCGGATTTGTATTTGGTAAAAAATGGTAACACTACAATGAACAAAACAACAGAAAAAACGATGCCCACAGAAAAAGTTAAAAAGCCAGATTGGCTTAGGGTAAAGTTACCTATTGGCGAAAATTATTTAAATGTAAGAAAATTAGTTTCAGAACACAAGTTACATACTATTTGTGAAAGCGGCAACTGCCCTAACATGGGCGAATGCTGGGGCGCAGGCACTGCTACATTTATGATATTAGGAAACATTTGCACACGCTCATGTGGCTTTTGTGCGGTGGCTACAGGTAAACCCAAAATGGTAGATTGGGATGAACCCAAACGAATTGCCAATTCAGTAAAACTAATGAAAGTAAAACACTGCGTTATTACCTCAGTAGATAGAGACGACTTAAAAGATGGCGGCTCAATTATTTGGGCAGAAACAATCAAAACAATAAGAGACGAAAGCCCTGAAACAAAATTTGAATGTCTTATTCCAGATTTTGCCGGAAAATGGACTAACCTACAACGAATAATAGACTCTAAACCAGATATTGTTTCTCATAATCTAGAAACAGTTAGAAGATTAACAGCACAAGTAAGAATTCAAGCCAAATATGAAAGAAGCTTAGAAGTGCTTGATAGATTAAACAAAGCCAATGTTAGAACAAAATCTGGCATTATGGTGGGCTTAGGTGAAACAGAAGCAGAACTTTTAGAAAGCATTGATGACTTAAGAAAGGTAAATTGTGATGTATTAACCATTGGTCAATATTTACAACCAACCCCAAAACACTTACCAGTTAATAGATTTGTGCACCCAAATGAGTTTGCAAAATGGAAAGAGATTGCCTTATTAAAAGGCTTTAAATATGTAGAAAGCGGAGCTCTAGTTCGCTCATCATACCACGCAGAAAAACATGTATTTTAAAAAAAAACATAAAATGGAACCTGAAACAAAAAATAAAATAAAATTCTGGATAATATCGCTAGTTATTTTGTTGCTTTTACTTACCAATACTTATACCTACTGGCTTTACAATTCTAATAAAAATATGAATTACGAACCTGTCATTATCACTCAAAAAATAGATGCTTCTGCTCAAGTAAAGCAAGAATTAATAGCACTACAGGACCAGTTTAATAATTTAAATACAAATGATAAAAAATTACAACAAGGCATTGAAGATAGGCGTATTGAAGTTACTAAAATGATTAACGAGGCTGACAAACACAAAAATGATAAATACCACATTAATAAACTTCAAAAAGAAACCGTAACACTTCGTAGTATTATGAAGAGTTATGTTCGAACAATAGACTCTTTAGGTCAGCTAAACTTAGCACTACGTGAAGAAAAACAATTAGCTGTGAGTGAATTAGAAAATGAAAAAAACAAAATAAATAGCTTACTAAAAGATAAAGAAAATTTACAGCTTACCGTAAAACAAGCATCTAAATTAAAATTGTATAACATAAAGGCATTTGGAGTAAAGTTTAAAAAAAATGGCACTCTGGATGTTTTAGTTGAAAAAGCAAAAAAAATAGAAAAAATAAAAGTAACTTTTACAATTCTTGAAAACAAATTAGCGCAAGCTGGCCAAAAGCTTATTTACATTCGTATTTTAAATACTAAGCTAGAAGAATTAAGCAAAAATAAATTAGATGAAAATAAATTTAAATTAAAAGATAGCTTGTGCTATTTTTCTGGCAAACAAGCCTTTAATTATGGAAATGCAACAATAGATGCCGTTATATTTTGTGAAAGTGCCATTCCATACATTAGCGGAACCTATAATATTGACATTTGCTGCGATAATGAAATTATAGGCTCTACCACCTTAAAGTTGGAGTAAAGCATAATTTTAATAACTTGGTTATCGTTATTTAAACAATTTGTATATCAAATTTCTATTATGCAAATTGCTACCAATACTCAGTATTCTCCTCCAAAGGATGGGAATTGGAACAAAACTACCTTCTTTTGCAAACAGCGTAAAAAGATAGAGCTTGCTTATGCTTGCAATGCTAGGCTAGTTGTGGATTACTTGTTATTTACCCAACCTTTTTTCTAAGGCTTTTAAACGCTTTTCTTGCTCTATAAAACGATCCTCTTGCATTTGTAATTGCTTTTGTTGCGCCTCTATAATAGCTTGTTGTTCTTTTATAGCTTCGGTAAGTATGGGGGTTAGCTCTGCATAAGCTACAGCTTTGATGCTGTCACTGCTAATTGTTTTTACAAGTTCTGGAAATATTTTTT
>JAVKLI010000033.1:0-6508 GCA_031539425.1 Bacteroidia bacterium | reverse complement strand
TTCGGTATATATCGGTAGTTTTTGTACTTTTCTATTTACAATACCCTTTTACCTAAAAATAGGGTTCACGCCTTTATTTTTAGGGTTTTTAAGGGTTTTTTATGTTTAAAGTATTTGTACTTTTCTATTTGCGCCCTATAATGTTTAAAAAAATAAGCTGTAATGCTAGATATAAAACATAAGCAAAATAAAAACATTAACATTTTTTTTAGGTATAAATAATAATCATAATTAAAAAAAGGGGGCAATTCACCAAAAAAATAAGCTAAATTTGAGACCTCATTTTAATACAAAAACAACATGAAATTTGGCGTAATTGTTTTTCCTGGCTCAAATTGTGATGAAGATATGGTGTATGTTTTAAATAGCATTTTAAAAGTACCTACTGTAAAATTATGGCACAAAAATAGCAGCCTTGAAGGTTGCTCGCACATTATTTTACCAGGTGGATTTTCGTATGGCGATTATTTAAGAAGTGGTGCTATAGCCCAATTTTCTCCAATCATGAGCGAAGTATTTAAACATAAGGAAAACGGTAATTTTATTTTTGGAGTTTGTAATGGGTTTCAAATTTTATGTGAATCCGGATTATTACCAGGCGCTTTGTTACACAATAACACTCGTAAATTTATATGCGAAAACGTACATATAAAAGCAATTAATCATGTAACCAAACTTACTAAGTATGTTCCTGCTAAGGCATTAAAAATACCTATAGCACATGGCGAAGGGAGATATTATGCTGAAGCGTCTACATTAAAATCATTATACGATAATAACCAAGTTTTATTTAAGTATTGTAATCAAAATGGAGAAACTAATGATGATGCCAATCCAAATGGCGCTTTAGATAACATTGCTGGCATTTGTAATCTTCAAAAAAATGTATTTGGCATGATGCCTCATCCAGAAAGAGCATCAGATATAAACTTAGGGAATACAGATGGATTAAGCCTATTTCAAAGCATTATTGAATCAAATATATAATGTAATACTTTAAACTTTTAATATGGAAGTGAAAGAATATACTGTTAATGATTTAAAATTAAATGAATCAGCACAGGTATTAGCTTTTACAGATTCATTTTTATCTCGAAAATTTATAGAGATTGGTTGTATTCCTGGTGCAACGATTTTTGTTACTAGTATTGCGCCTTTTCATAATTCATTAATTATAAGCATTAACGGTTCTTTTTTTGGATTACGAAAAAATGAAGCCGAAAGTATTATCGTGCAAAAAGAAACTACCAATTTTAATTCATAAGCCATTAACACATCTACTAAACATATTTCTATTGCCTTATTTGGCAATCCAAATTGTGGTAAAACTACTTTGTTTAATGCTTTAACGGGGCTTAATCAAAAAACTGCAAATTACCCTGGCGTTACTACTGAAATAGCCGCAGGACAATTTACCCATAACAACACAACATTTACAATAGCTGATTTGCCAGGCACTTACAGTCTTTTTCCAAAATCTTTAGACGAAGAGGTAGCGTGTAAATCATGTGTAGATAATTTTGATCGAGATAAACAATATGATATAATTGCTATTGTAATTGATGCTTGTAATTTAAAACGACATTTATTATTAGCTACTCAAATTATAGATTTAAAAAAGCCTTGCATTCTTATTTTAAACATGTTTGATGAAGCTCAAAAAGAAAAAATATTAATTGATACTGCCGAATTAGAAAAACAATTGGGTATTCCTGTGTTTCCAGTTAATTCTCGAAACAAAGAAGGGTTACAAAAGTTAAAGGATAATATTTCTAAGGCTCATATTTCAAGTAATATTTTTTTTTCAAATTCTAATTTAAGCAGATTAAACCCAAAGTTATCTAACTTTTGTGATTTAATTGCCTATCAATTTGAAACAACTGATTTAAAAGAAAAAGAACACGTTCATCAAATAGAAATTAATGATAGTATCAATCGATTCAAAAATATTAATTATATTTTTTCTAAATGCGTTCAGCAAAAAAATCAAGCTTCATCAAGCCTTACAAAACAATTAGATACATTCTTTTTAAACAAAATTTTTGGTCTATTATTTTTTCTGTTTATTAATTTTATTTTATTTCAACTTATATTTTATTTGGCCGAGTGGCCTACTCAATTCATTGAATTTTTATTTTCAAAAGGAACGTCTTTTATAGCAGAAATATTACCAAAAGGCGAAATAAATGATTTAATTGTAAATGGCTTATTAGCAGGCATTAGTGGTATTGTTGTGTTTGTACCGCAAATTGCTTTATTATTTATGTTTATTGGCATACTAGAAGATAGCGGCTATATGTCTCGTGCTAGTTATATGCTTGATAGTGTGATGAAAAAAATTGGCATTAATGGTAAATCAATCATTCCAATTATAAGCTCAGTTGCCTGCGCTGTACCATCTATTATGGGTACTCGTACTATTAGCAATTGGAAAGAACGAATAATAACCATTTTAATTATTCCATTGGTTAGTTGCTCAGCACGATTACCTGTATACACCTTAATAATAAGCATATTGTTTAATAAACAAAGCATGATAGGGCCTTTTAATATACAAGGATTGGCTTTAATGTTTTTGTATTTACTAGGCTTTGCATCAGCATTTATAGCCGCCATTTGTTTAAATTTTTTTATTAAATCAAACGAAAAAAAATATTTTGTTATTGAACTACCAAAGTATCGAATACCTTTTATAAAAAACACCATAACAATGGTAATTACTAAAGTAAAAACATTTTTATTTGATGCTGGAAAAATCATTTTAGCTATTTCTATTGTGCTTTGGTTTTTAAGCAATCATGGTTCTTCTCAGCAATTTGACACTACCAAAACACAACTAACACAAAATAATACTTTTAATAAAGATAGTTTAAAATCAAAAATATTAGAAGAGTCTTACGCTGGTGTGCTCGGAAAAAAAATTGAACCTATAATAAAACCACTTGGTTTTGATTGGAAAATAGGCATAGCGCTTATCACTTCTTTTGCAGCCAGAGAAGTATTTGTAGGCACCATGGCTACTATATATAGTTGTGGTAGCGGCAACAATAAAAATCAAACATTACGAGAGCAGCTAATGTCACAAAAAGATTATAAAACCAACAAGCCAATTTTTACACCAGCCGTATGTTGGTCGTTACTCATTTTTTATGCCTTTGCATTACAATGCATGAGTACAATAGCAGTAACCTATAGAGAAACCAAGCATTGGAAATGGCCAGCTATACAATTAATATACATTAGCGTATTAGCTTATACTGCTTCTTTACTTGTGTTTCATTTTTTAAATTAATATAAAATGCACCTCCATTATTTTACTTTTGGGCAACTGCAAGAAAACACTTATATACTGTGGGACGAAACTAAACAATGCGTTATAATAGATCCAGGTAATTATAATACAACAGAAAATATGATATTACTTGATTTTATTTTATCTAATCAATTAACGCCTGTTCAACTTCTTCTTACACATGCACATATTGACCATATTAATGGTAACGCTTTTATATTTAAACAATTTAACTTATTACCCATTATGCACTTTGATGATTTATATTTTATACAAAATCATTTAAAAACGGCTAAAATGTACCAATTACAAGTAACTCAAAGCCCTTTGCCAACTAAGTTTATTAATAACACAGATAATATCACGTTTGGAAATACCATTTTAAAAATATTACATACCCCTGGTCATTCGCCCGGAAGTATTAGTTTCTATAATGAAACAGAAAACATATTAATAAGTGGCGATGTATTATTTCAAAATTCAATTGGCAGAACTGATTTACCATTAAGTAAACATGAAGATTTAGTTAATTCTATCCAAAATAAACTATATGCTTTACCTAACAATACTAAAGTTTATAGCGGCCATGGGCCATACACCACTATTGGTTATGAAAAAAAACATAATCCATTTGTAAGAGGATGATTCAATTTGTTGATACACATAGCCACCTTTACGATGAAGCGTTTAGTGACCCTAATTTTTTGCATATACATGATGCTATTAAAAAAGGTGTTTCTAAAATGTATATGCCAAATATTGATAGCACCAATATTGAAGCCATGTTAGAAGTTGAAAAAATTTTTCCACAAAATTGTTTTTCTATGATGGGTTTACACCCGTGTTACGTAAAAGAAAACTTTGAACAAGAATTGCAAATTGTAAAATCATGGTTAGATAAAAGAAAATTTACAGCAATTGGTGAAATAGGCTTAGATTATTTTTGGGATAAAACATACATGGAGCAACAAAAAACTGCCTTTACACAGCAAATATATTGGGCTTTAGAATATAACTACCCAATAGTTATTCATTGTAGAAAAGCATTTGATGATGTGTTAAAAATATTAGAAATTTTACCTACAAAACCAAAAGGCATATTTCATTGCTTTAGTGGCTCCACTGAAGAAGCAAAGAGAATATTAAACTTAAAGACTTTTAAAATAGGCATTGGAGGTGTTATAACATTTAAAAACTCGGGGTTGCAAACAGTTATAGAGCAGCTAAGTTTACATGACATTGTTTTAGAAACAGATGCGCCATACTTAGCACCAGTGCCACATAGAGGCAAAACCAATCAAAGCGCTTATATACCAATTATTGCAGAACACATCGCTTTTATAAAAAATACGACAGTGGAAGAGGTAGCACGAATAACCACACAAAATTCTAACGAAATTTTTGAATGATGAATTTAATTCTGAACACTAAGCTTAGTAAATTTTTAGTTTATTCTAATATTTATATATCGCTTTGCGCTGTATCTCAATTATTGGTAACCTATACAGCTTGTGCTATTCCGTTTACGTACAATAATGTATCATACATATTGTTTGTTTTTTTGTCAACATTTTTACAATACAATTTGCAACGAGATGTAGTGCATAATAGATTGAAATTAAACCCTCACTCTGAAAGGGCTGTATGGTATGCTACACATAAAAAGAAAATTTTAATAGCTTCTGGAGGTTGTTTGTTTACACTTTTATTTTTATGTAATAATTTAAGTTTTACTTCTATTGTTATTATGATTTCGGCAGAAGTCATTTCAACCATCTATTATTTACCACCATTTAATTTAAGAAAACATGGTAGTATTAAGCCCTTTATAGTAGCTATCATCTGGTTGGTAAGCTGTGTTATAGTACCAATTATAGAAAATCAAATATTCACTTTTAATATGATTTGGTATATCGTATCACAGCTTTTATTTATCACTTCATTGTGTATTATTTTTGATGTAAAAGATATGGCGTTTGACGCGTCGTTTAATATTAAAACTTATCCTATTCTTTTTGGAATTAATAAAACTAAATTAATAGTTTACGTATTAGTGGTACTTTCAGTGGTAAGTAATTATATTTTTGTTATTGAAAATGAATCTGTTTTAATAATAAATAGTTTATTTTTATTAATCAGTTTATTAACTATTTATTTTATAAAACCTACTACCTCGTTAATGTATTACTTTATTTATGTTGACGGATTGTTAATTCTGCAATATCTAACAATACTGCTGTAATAGCTACAGTGCTACCTATTTATTAAAATAGGTCAAATTGGTATCGTGAAAATAGCTGAAACTATTTTTCCATCTTGTCTCAAGCCAGCTTCCAATTTGACATACTTTTTGTAATTCTCATAGATTTTCTATCTCATTCTGAGCAATCTGGTATCCCTTTTAATATTTTAAATTCAGTTAATTCGTCTAATTGGTTTGCAATAAGATTAACTGAAACAGTTCCGCTTAAACCCTTTTCTCTAGCAATTATAGGACATTCTGTGTTTTTTTAATGTACTCCATCATTTTAGCTGCCTTCCATCGGGAATTCTAGACGTATCTTGCACTACAATTAGTGGAGAGTTTAGGAAATCTAATTAGAAATAATTATTAAGGCTTATAAACAGAAATAAAATATACTCTTTATAATACTAATTTTTAATTTGATTACTTTAATGTTAAACGAATAGGAATGGTAAAAATTACTGGCACAGCCTTTCCGTTTTGTTTACCTACCTTCCAGTTAGGCATGCTTTTAACTACTCGTAAGGCTTCAGCGTCACAATCTGGGCATCCGGCTATCCCTTTTAATATTTTAAATTTAGTTAATTCTCCTGATGGGGTTACAATAAAATTTACTTGAACCGTTCCGCTTAAGCCCATTTCTCTGGCAATTGTAGGATATACTAAATTCTTCCTAATGTACTCCATCATTTTAGCCACACCGCCTGGAAATTCAGGCATTTCAGATACTACAACAAATACTTCCGGCTCTGCTTCTGGCACACCGTTTTCATCACCTAAAGGTACATCAACTTCGCCATCTTCTCCTTTTTGGGTAATGTCGCTAATTTTAGTATCTAAAAGTTTTTCAATATTTGGCGGCGGTTCTTCTTCTATAGCATCTTCTTTAATTTCTGGCGCCACATACTGTATAGAAGCCAATACCGGTGGTGGGGGCGGTGGGGGCGGTGGGGGGGGGAGGGGGGGGTGGG
>JAVKLI010000032.1:0-59074 GCA_031539425.1 Bacteroidia bacterium | reverse complement strand
TGAAGCGGTAAAAGAACTAGATCAAGTTAATATTGAACAACAAACTATTATAGAGGCACAACAAAAGCAATTACAAACGCAAGAGGCTAAAAATGAAGCACTCGAAAAGCGTTTAAAAGCTTTAGAAGAAAGGTTGGGTAAATAAGTAGTAATCCACAGCTAGCCTGGCATTAAAAGCATAAGCAAGCTCTATCTTTTTACGCTGTTTGCAAAAGAAGGCGGTTTTGCTCCAATTCCCCTCCTTTGGAGGAGTGGCTAGGGGTGGTTGCCTTTAATTCCAATCCTTTGGAGGAGGGGCTAGGGGTGGTTGCCTTTAATTCCAATCCTTTGGAGGAGGGGCTAGGGGTGGTTGCCTTTAATTCAAATCATTTGGAGGAGTGGCTAGGGGTGGTTTTGGTTTTATTATTAAACTACCCCGCCTTAAACCTAACAAAATCAAGCCACTGGCGTGGTTTTGGCCTTCATAAAAGGGGAATACTCCGTAGCATACTGGCAATCTCATTCCTCATGTTTATAATTTTTAAATGTTTTTTTAACCCTTTTAAGGTTTAATAAATTCATAGGGTTGGGTTTTAAATTTTCTATGTTTTTTTGCACTAAGCGTATCACCTCATCATAGTATAAAATAACACAAGGTGCATCATCTATTAGCATTTTATCTAACTGTTTGTAATATTGATATTTTTTAGATATATCAATAGTTTCTAGCGATTTTAAATATATAGAATCAAACAGAGGGTTTTTGTAATGCGTGTAATTTGAACCTTGTGGACTTGCAAAAGCACTGTAAAATAGCATTAAGGCGTTTTCTTCATCGGCATAATCTGCTATCCACGATTTTTTAAAAAACACACTTTGGTTATTGTTTACCATTTGGCGCAGTACTGGGCTTTTTTCAATGTTAATTTTAATTGCAATATGTTGTTCGGCAAGTTGCGCTTGTATGTATTCTAATTGCTCAATATAATTTTCGGTAGATTGTAAGGTAATAGTTGGTAATTTTTTTCCATTTTCAAAACCTGCTTCCGCTAATAAAGCTTGGCATTTTTGAGGGTTATAATTGTATCCTATGGTAAAGTCATAACAGGCAAATCCTTTAGGTATAAAGCCACCCAAGGCTGGCGTGCCAATGTTATTTCTAAAATTTTTAATTATTTTTTTTCTATCTATAGCATAGTTTATAGCTTGACGAATTTTTTTAAGCTTGGTAGGGCTTTGTTTTACAATGCTTATAGAGGTATCAATTAAAAAGCCTAAATAATCTACTTTTAAATAGGGTGCTTTTTGTAAGTTAATGTTGGGTTGGTATTTTGCTTTTAACTGTCCTTGTGCATCAAGCACTTCGTTTATATTAAAGGCATCTGCGCCGCTAAGCATATCATGTTTTCCGGTTATAAATTCCATAAAAGCGGTTTCTTTATCTTTTACAAACGATATGGTAACGGCATCTAAGTAGGGTAACCTGCTGTTATTTTCAAATTCAAAATACTGTGAATTTTTGTGTAACACTAATTTGGTGCCCTCTTCCCAATATTTAAACATAAATGGGCCAGTGCCTACTGGGTTTCGTCGCCATTCTGTTCCGTAATACTCAACTGCCTCTTTTGGAATGATAGAAAAAAAAGCCATTGTAAGCAATTTTAAAAATGATGTATTGGGTTTTATTAAATGTATGATAATTATACTATCATTAATTACTTGATAGCCGCCATGCTTTAAAATATTGATATTAGAAACATAAGATAAGGCGGCACTTGCTGCTGGGTTATTTAATCGATTAAAAGAGTAGGCTACATCTGAAGCAGTAATATTCCGTGTTAATCTATTATTAAAACAAGCATTGTGATGAAATTGAATTTTAGTGTTAATTAAAAATTGATATTCTAGACCGTCTGCAGCAATAGTCCATGATTTGGAGATACATGGTTTGATGTCCAAACTATCATTCAATTGCACTAAGCCATTAAATAGTTGATTAACAGGCCAAATGTTTTCAGTATTATTAGCCATGGCGGGGTCTAGGCTTGTTATACCGGCGTGCTCGTTGTAATTAAAAACGGTTCTTGTATCCTTGCTTAAATCAGTAGAACAGTGATTAAAACCTAAAGTGAGTATACACAGTAAAACTGAAATATTTTTTTTAGTGCGCATCACTATGTTAATTGAGGTTTAAGAAACCTCAGCTTCGTTTTCTTTATCTAAGTATTCTTGCACAATATTAATAGCATTTGTAACCACATCGCTTAATGCTGTAATAAAGCTTCCTTGTTGTGCGCTGTTAATGGCGTGTTTAATAGCTTCAACTTCTTTAGCAATTATTTCGTAGGTTACTTTTTTATTTACCTGTTTAATACCTTCTAATATTAAGGCAATAATTTCTTCTTCGGTGCGGCCACGCAAGTGTTTTTCTTGACGAATGATGATATGATCAAACATACGAGCTGCAATTTTTGCACATTCTCTGATGTCTTCATCTCGCCTATCCCCTACTCCAGCAATAATGCCAATTTTTTTAGAGGCTGTTACGGATTGTAAAAATTCTTCTATACCCAAATAACCAGCGGGATTATGGGCAAAATCGATCATCACTTTAAATTTTTTAAATTCAAACACATTCATTCTTCCTGGTGTTTGTGCAGCACTTGGTATAAAAGTGCGTAATGATAGGGATATGTCTTCTGTTTTAAAACCCCATAAATAGCTGGCTAAAGTGGCTGCTAATACATTTGCAATCATAAATTTGGCTTTACCTCCAAAAGTTAGTGGTACCTGGGTGGCTTTGTCTACTCTAATTTTCCACTCACCTTTTTTAATAGTAATAAATCCATTTTCATATACAGCCACTGTTTTTCCTTCTTTGCAAAGCTTTAGGGCATTGGAATGTTCTTCGTTTAAGCTAAAATAGGCTTTGTTACAATCAAGTGTTTCGGCAATTTGCATGCAATAGTCGTCTTCTGCATTTAATATAGCCCAACCGGTTTCTTTTATAGATTTTGTTACGGTGCTTTTTACACGTGCTAAGTCCTCAAGTGTGTCTATATCATTTAATCCTAAATGGTCTTCTTGAATGTTGGTAATGATGCCTATGTCGCAGCTGCTAAATCCTAATCCGGATCGAAGAATGCCGCCTCTGGCGGTTTCTAGTACTGCAAATTCTACGGTGGGGTCTTTTAAAATATATTCTGCGGATATGGGCCCAGTGGTATCACCCTTTTCAAGCATATGGTTTTGTACATATATTCCATCCGATGTTGTGAAGCCTACTTTGTAACCATTGTTTTTTATAATGTGGGCTATAAGCCTTGTAGTAGTAGTTTTACCATTGGTACCCGTTACAGCAATTATAGGAATACGGCTTGGTTTACCTGGTGGATAAAGCATATCTAACACAGGGGCTGCCACGTTTCTTGGCAATCCTTCGGATGGGGCTAGGTGCATTCTAAAACCAGGCGCTGCATTTACTTCAAGTATACAACCGCCATTTTGTTTGAGTGGTTCGGTAAGGTTGATAGCCATAATATCAATGCCGCAAATATCTAAACCTATCACTCTGGAGATGCGCTCACATAAAAAAATATTTTCGGGGTGCATCATATCTGTAACATCAATAGACGTGCCTCCCGTGCTGAGGTTGGCTGTTGATTTAAGATAAACAATCTCTTCTTTTTTTGGAATACTTTGTAAGGTATAGTTTAATTTAACTAAAAGTTCTTGCGTGTCTTTATCAACATCTATTTGTGTTAACACATTTTCGTGTCCGTAACCACGGCGTGGGTCTTTGTTAGTTAATTCTATGAGTTGTTGAATGGTGTGTTTACCATCGCCTACAACATTAGCAGGTACACGCTTTGCAGCGGCTACTAATTTATTATCTATAACTAATACTCTAAAATCAAAACCGGTAATAAATTTTTCTACTATCACTCGTCGGCTATATTTTTTAGCGTGCTCTAAGCCTATTTTTGCTGATTCCCAATTGGTAACATTAATAGATGCACCTTTGCCATGATTGCCATCTAGAGGTTTAATAACAATAGGGTAATTTATTTTAGCAATAATATTCTCTAAATCTTCTTCATCTACACAAATACCGCCCTTGGCTACTGGTATTGATGCTAAATCTAGCATACGTTTTGTTTCTTCTTTATTACAGGCTATATCTACCGCTATATTACTCGTTTTGCAGGTAATGGTAGCTTGAAACCGCATTTGATTAACCCCATACCCTAATTGTACTAAGGAGTTTGTGCCTAATCTAATGTAAGGAATATCTCTTGCAATAGCTTCATCTACAATACTTCCGGTGCTTGGCCCAAATCTATCGCGCTCTCTCAGTTCTTTCATTTTTTGAATTGAGGCGTTTAAATCAAAATTGGTATTGTTAATTAATGCCTCAGCTATAGCCACAGCAGCATCAGCAGCATAAAGCCCTACAGCTTCTTCGGTGTAGCTAAATACTACATTATAAATGCCTGAGGTTTTGGTTTCACGGGTTCTTCCAAAGCCTGTTTCCATGCCTGCTAGTGTTTGAATTTCGAGGGCAATATGTTCAATAACATGCCCCATCCATGTTCCTTTTTTTACCCTTGAAAAAAAACCTCCAGCTTTACCTTCGGAACAGCGATGCGTTATCATGGTTGGAAATAGAGCTTCAATACGCTCTCTAAAACCTGGGATTTTATCGGTTGGTTTGTGTTCTAAATCTTCTAAATCTAAACGCATTTGAATGAGTTTTTTTCGAGATACACTCCAAATATTTGGTCCTTTTAATACCTGTTTAGATAAAATTTTCATAAAAAATTAATTTTGAATAATTAATAAATGTTAATTACATTTAAATAAATGTATCTATTTATCTAAATAAAGTCAAATTTATTTTTTTATACCTTATTTTAAAAGTTTTATATTTTAAATTGAGCTTTAATTAACTCAGTAAAAGGCTTATAAATTAAGCTATTTGTAGCAATCATTTCTTTTCCAAAAAGCCAATTTTGTTCTTGTTTAAAATCACATACTTGTCCGCCAGCTTCAATTACTATAAGTGCTCCGGCGGCTACGTCCCAGGGCTTTAAGTTGTATTCAAAAAAGGCATCAAATTGGCCACAAGCTACAAAGCATAAATCAATAGAGGCAGCTCCAAACCTACGAATACCATGCGTGTGCTGCATTAAATACTCTAAAGTGTTTAAAAATGGTTTCATGCGTGTAAAATTATTTACCGGAAAACCAGTAGATATAAGGCTTTTAGACAAATTTGGGGTTTTTGATACTGTAATTTTTTGATTATTTAAATAGGCGCCATAGCCTTTGATAGCACTAAAACATAAGTTATTGGTAATTTCATAAACCACCCCCAACAATACATCATTATTATGAACTAGAGCAATGCTAACGCCTACTATGGGTACATTGTGTAAAAAATTGGTAGTGCCGTCAAGCGGATCAATAATCCAATTATATTTTTTAATGTTGCTTTTAGTGTTTTCTTCGGCAATAAATCCAGCCTCTGGTAATAGAATTGATAAGGCTTCTACAATTTCTAATTCAGTATTTTTATCTACATAACTTACCAAATCATTAAGCCCTTTTTTTTCAATGTCTGAGGGTTTAATGTGTTTTTTTTGTTGATTAATATAAAGCGCTGCCTTTTGAGCAACAAGTTCAACTTCTTTAGTAAGTTTTACTAAATCCATGTGTTTAGTGTAAACGGCTGCCAATAAGGTTTATAAATTCTTTGCGCGTTTTTTCTTCTAATAAAAAAGTGCCAGTAAAGGCAGATGTAGTGGTAACGCTATTTTGTTTTTGTATCCCGCGCATTTGCATACATAAGTGAGTGCATTCTATTACTACAGCTACACCTTTTGGATTGAGCGTATCCTGTATGCAGTCTCTTATTTCATTTGTTAATCTTTCTTGAACTTGCAACCTACGTGCAAAAACATCTACAACTCTTGGTATTTTACTTAACCCCACAATATAATCGTTAGGTATATAGGCAATATGTGCTTTACCAAAAAAAGGTAATAAATGATGTTCGCAAAGGCTATATATTTCTATATCTTTTACTATTACCATTTGGTTGTAGGCCTCCTTAAACATGGCAGATTGAAGAATTTCTTTTGGGTTTATGTGATAACCTTGGGTTAGGTATTGTATTGATTTTGCAGCTCTTAAGGGGGTTTTAACTAACCCTTCTCTAGTTGTATCCTCACCAATATCATTTAGTATAGATTGATATTGATTGGCAATGGTTTCAATCGTTTTTGTATTGTATTGATCTAATTTACTATAGCCTGTGATTGACTCGTTTTTATTGTCTTTCATTATTTAATCTAAGATGTTTAATTTATTTTCCAAAATATTCTACATAATTATTTTCTGTTTCGTATAATTTTACACAGTGTAGTATTGTGCCTAAATTAGTAATTAGCGGATTAAGTGTATTCCAAATAAAAATAGTTAAATACTCTGTAGATGGCATTGGATGCATACCTTCTACATCTAAGTTTAAATTTTTATGGTCTAATAATTCAATGATATGATCTCGAATAATATCGCTTAAATCTTTTAAGTTTACTACAAATCCTGTTTCCGGATCTACCTCACCACATACGGTAACGTATAGGCTATAATTATGCCCATGCCAGTTTTTATTGGCGCATTTGCCAAATATTTGTTTGTTTTTTTCTTCGCTCCAAGCCTCATTGTATATTTTATGGGCGGCGTTAAAATGTTCTTTTCGGGTAACGTAAATCATATAATTAATATCTTAGCAAAACTAATAAATTATATGAATATACTTATCGTATCGGCTACTGAATATGAAGTGTTGCCTTTTATAGATAAATATTCAGATGTGTTAGTTTCTGAATCTTTACATTTATTTCAATTTGCTATTAATAACCATAAAGTTACTGTTTTAATAACAGGGGTAGGTATGGTAAATGCAGCTTATATGATGGGTTGTATAAGTAATACATCTTTTAATATGGCTATACAAGTGGGTATTTGTGGTTCATTTTCAAATCAATATCCAATTGGAACAGTTTTAAATATTACTAAAGATGTGATAAGCGAAATGGGTGCCGAAGATGGGGCTCGATTTATTAAATACAACAACCTGAATTTGCCAGGAACGCATGAATATGAGTTTCAATTTTTAGATAATAATCATTTTATTAATAGGTTACCAAAAGTATTGGGTATAACAGTAAATAAGGTTCATGGGAATATAGAAAGTATTGAAAAAATTCAAAACTTATATAACCCAGATGTGGAAAGTATGGAGGGAGCGGCATTTTTTAGAGGGTGTGAAAATTTTAAAGAATTTGTGCAAGTACGAGCTGTTTCTAATTTTGTTGAACAAAGAGATAAATCTAAATGGAATATTCCTTTAGCGGTTACTAATTTAAACGGGTTTTTAAATGCATTTATAATGAGTTTAAATGCTGCTGATTAACAAATAAAAATTAAAAAGATTAATCAACCGTTTTACCTTGACTTTTCATTACTAAGTTTGAAATTTTATATAAAAGTCGAGCAGCTACATTAGCATTCCATTCGTTATCTCCACTTACTTCATTTAAGTCATAGGCAATTATTTTTTTACCTGAGTTTACAATTAATTCTAGTAAATATAAAATTTGATCGCTCTCAAACCCTCCAGCTACTGGAGTACCTGTACCAGGGCATAATTTTTGGTCTAATCCGTCTATATCAAAACTTAAGTACACCATTTGGGGTAATGCTTCAATAATTTGTTGACAAATTTGGTGCCATGTAACACCTTGATATTGCTTACTTTTAATGTCTTTATCAAAAAATGTTTGAATACGTCCGTTAGAATTTTGAATGATATTAAATTCATCTTCACAATAATCTCTAATGCCAACTTGAACTAATTTTGAAACTTGTGGTATTAGTAAGGCATTGTACATAATAGATGCGTGAGAGTAAGTAAAGCCTTCATACGATTTTCGCAAATCGGCATGTGCATCAATTTGCAAAATGCCAAAACTTTGATATTGATTACTGAGTGCTTGTAACAAACCTAATGGGGTTGAATGGTCTCCGCCAATTAATCCAATGATTTTCTTATGTTGTATTAATTGCAAGGCTTGCTGTTTTACCAAATCAATCATTTTAACACAAGCTTCATTTACATCATGTATTTCAATTATATCTTCTATAGCATCTCCATTACCAAGTCTGTCAATTATAACTTCGGCAATTGGCCTGTAAGTTTCGTTTAAGTCTATAATAGTTTCGTTTAAGTTATCCATATAAATACCCAACTGCCAGGCATTTTTTATTGTTGGATCAAATAAGTCTACTTGCAATGAGGCTTTTTGTATTAATTCTGGGCCAAGTGATGTGCCACCAGAATAGCTAACTGTAACTTCCCAAGGCACAGGGATAAGTACCATTTCACATTCTTCTTTAGTAAAGGGTAACCCATACATATTATCTAAGTTGCTGGCAACCGAATTTGGGTTAAATAATTTTATTTTATCTAGTTTTGAGTTCATTGCATTTTCTTATCTAAGTAAAGGTAAATAAACCTTTAAAACAAATAGATTGCTATTTAAATATTAATGAACAAACGAGACTAAATAAATATTTAAAAATTGCAATTAAAAATTGATAAAAATATATATCTTTGCACTTGATTTGGAGAAATGGCAGAGTGGTCGATTGCGGCAGTCTTGAAAACTGTTGAACCGAAAGGTTCCTGGGGTTCGAATCCCTATTTCTCCGCCAAATGATTACCTAAAACAGTCTAAAAGCGTGTAAAATAAAGGTTTTGCACGCTTTTTTATGTTCTTCAAATCCTAAAAAAATCAAAGTTTGTTTATGCTTTTGGGTTCTTAGCGGGGTTCTTTTTTTGAATCAAAAAAAAGCTATTAACGCTAATAGAGATACTAAGGTTGAAAAACAATGAGTTAGGTTGCAGTTTTCTCATTTGGAAGCGTAAAATTGAATCATTATTAAGGTGGCACAACGTAAAAAATTAATGCCAATTATTGTCAATGCCAAAATCTAATTTCTTACTGATTGTCTATATCAGTAGAAAAAAGCAAAAAAAAACAGTAAAGTTCCCATTCTTATAAAAGTTAACATCAATGGGAAATGTTGTTGCCCCCCCCTTAGAAACCAAGCGCCCAAAAGGAGGGTTTGATTGTTCGTGTTGATTTCTTTTGGTTTCACAAAGATAATGAACCTAATTCAAAATATCAGATTCATTTATTTAAAAATAAGGATTTATACTCTGCCTCAATTTGCTCAACCTCAATTTGTGAAAGTGCATTAAATTCTTTTTCTTTTGCGCTCTTTGATAACATACCTTGATTTTGCTCAAGGAATCTCACGAGTATTGAGATTAATTTATCAGGCATCTCAAACTCTTCATCCATAAAATTTTTAAAATCATCATAATTTGCTAAATATTTGATTTCATGAGGAATAATGTTTTCGATGGTGTCCTTAACACAATCAAATAAAAATTCAGCTTGTTTTGTGGCATAAAAAAAACGGTAATAGTCTTTCGTTTGATTACTTACCTGTACATTATGGCTTGTAGTTTCTTTCCATTCTATAAAGTCCAATAAAGGCTTTGAATAGGACTCTAGAACTAGTCTGTAATCATTAATATGGTCTAGTATAGACGAAGAAACAGGGAAGATGATTCCTTGGTCTGAAAACTGCTTTTTTGCAAGTATATGATGTATTAAATAACGGTGTATTCTCCCATTACCGTCTTCAAATGGATGAATAAAAACAAATCCAAATGCGATAATAGCAGCTGCTAGTACAGCGTTAAAATCATCCTTTATCAAAATCTGGTTTGTTTCAATCAAGCCCTCAATCAATTCTTGTATATCTTCATTCTTGGCCGAGATATGTTCTGGAATAGGCTCACCTGTATTCCGATCATGTTCACCTACGAATCCCCCTTGCGTTCTAAATCCCATTTTGATAAATCGGCTATTCTCTATAACCAATTGTTGTAATCGAATTAACTCTGCTTCTGTCAATTCATTCACACCGGCTTGACCAATGGCAACTCCCCATCTTGCTGCACGTTTACTTTTAGGACTTTCTCCTTCAATTGTAAAAGAAGCTTTTGAATCTTTGAGTAATAAAAATGCCGAAGCTCTTTGAATGATGTCTTTTCTTATGCCAGTCAGTTGGTTTTTATTAACATCAACGTAATTGTTGGACAGATGATTCTTTAATTTCTCTGTTTTTGAAATTAAAGCGCAAAATCGGTTTGTACCTGGTAGATTATTGATAATTAGATGTCTCGAAGACTTAACTCCATTTACTGCAAACTGTAGTTTTTCATCCACCACGGTAACATAGCTTTTCTTGGCAATGTCGCTTTTGCCATTTATTTGTTTTCCTGATACCCATTCTAATAAAAACCATATTCTTCTTGAATACTGTCCCAATGGCTCAATGTTCACTAACTCTAAAATCTCTTCAGGACTAAGCATTTCGTTCAATTTTGCAAACACTAAAAGATTAACGCCTTCATATTTCAGCGCAAATACTAAATGATTATAGAGTGCTTCAATTTTTGAATTTTTCTTGCTGTCTTCTGGCAGATATTTATTGGGGAAAACTCTCCAGGTATCAGTTTCTAGCCGTTGATTTTTCTCTGAAACCATTGCTTTTGTTATGGGATATGGTATTTGCAATTTAAGTTTTTCAATGATTGCAACATATCCTACTGCCCATCCTAAATAGTGTTTTGTCTCCCCATGAATTATGGGCGCATTGTTTAAAAAATGGGCGCTATTAGTCATATAACATTATTTATAGGCGCAATATACAAGGATTATAGGCGCGAAACAAGAAAAATGGGCGCAAATTTGTTTTTTATATTAATAATGGGCGCAAACTATTCGATACCTAATTCAAAAAATCACTTTCTATGTTCATGTGTTCAAATGTTCATGTGTTCACCCACTTCCAAATGAACAAATGAACATTGGAGATTCAAATAAGTGTTAAACTCTCCCCTTGTAGTTTCGGTTTTTATCTTGCTAAAATGGAAATTGAAAATTGGCAAATTTTAAAATCATATCTAGGTTGGCAAATGGCAAGGTATATATGTATGCTTACCAATTGACACAAGGTGATTTTACCGTCTTTTTGATGTCTTTATACTATAAATTTATCTAATTTGATAAACACCTTTTGCGTTGTTATATGCAATATCATTTTTAAAAATCATTTAAATCATGAAAGAGTTACTTAACAATGCCTTAGAGTAATTTAAACAAGCTGATATTTTTATCGGCAAACACAATCACCGAAAGCAGGTATCCCTATTTGAAGTTGAGGATGTACCTGAAATTGAATTTAATGGATGCAAATTCTTTACGTCATTCAATCGCACGCTCTTTAATTGAAATTTGTTTAGGTAAAGGTATATATAAATGAATTATCATTTATATTAAAAAAATAAATGTCTAAATATTAGACTAATTATTTTTTCAAATTGGTATAACAGCACAAAAAATTGGGTACCCTTTTATTGTCAATTTACGATAAAATTAGGTGTCGATTTAAATTGAAAAAGGTAATCAATTTAATCGTTTTTTCAATCAAAGTTTATACTTTTATTAATAGATTCCTTTGTTTAAGCTATTTCCAATAATTATTTGCGGCTGCAATGGTGGCAAATTCAGTGGCAACAGTTTGCCCTATAGCAATAAGTAATCCTGCATCTTCTGCATAAGCAGGGCGCATTTTTGATCTCATGTCGACATCGGGTTGTGTCATTTTGATGATAAGACGAGCCATTTTTACAGCTAATTGACGTCCTTCTTCTGGTGTTGTTGTAAGCAACGAGTTGTTCGGTACTAATTGAATTTGTTCTGACATGTTTTTTTGTTTTATAGATTGATTAATCGTTAAATTTCATAAGGTTGTTGCTTATTACCTTTGTTTGACAATTTTACGATTTTAATTTTAAATTCTGTGAAAGTTTATTTAAATATTTCAGGTTTGATTATATACCATTTTTCCATTGTCTCAAATGGTGTTTTCACCTTTAATTCCTTTCTCAATATCTCAAAAAAGTGTCTAAAAAAGCCTTAACTTCTTCTTTGGTTGTTTTAGCCCAATCCTTTGATTGTTTTTTTTTATGCGTTAAATTCACATTACCAACCCAATATCCAAGCAAAAATAAGTGGAGCTACAATGGTTGCATCGCTTTCTACAATGTATTTTGGAGTATTGATATCTAATTTTCCCCATGTAATTTTTTCGTTTGGTACAGCCCCAGAGTAAGATCCATAACTGGTTGTAGAATCTGAAATTTGACAAAAGTAACTCCAAAATGGAATATTTTCCATAGCCATATCTTGATAAAGCATTGGCACTACGCATATAGGAAAATCGCCTGCAATGCCGCCACCTATTTGAAAAAAGCCTACGCCTTTTCCTGTAGAATTTTTTACATACCAATCGGCCAGCCATGCCATGTATTCTATACCACTTTTCATGGTGTATGCTTTAATTTCATTTTTTATAACATATGATGCAAAAATATTGCCCATGGTGCTATCTTCCCATCCTGGCACTACAATTGGAATGTTGTTTTCTGCTGCAGCTACCATCCAACTGTCTTTTGGATCTATTTCGTAATACTGTTTTAATTCGCCGCTCAAAATCAATTTGTACATAAACTCATGCGGAAAATAACGCTCATTGCTTGTGTCTGCATCTTTCCATATTTTATAAATGTGTTTTTGTAGTCTTCTAAAAGCTTCTTCTTCGGGTATGCAAGTATCTGTTACACGGTTATAATGATTTTCTAACAAATCCCACTCATCTTGCGGAGATAGATCTCTGTAGTTGGGTACTCTTTTATAATGGCTATGTGCTACCAAATTCATAATATCTTCTTCTAAGTTAGCACCTGTACAAGATATAATGGCAATCTTTTTTTGTCTAATCATTTCGGCTAATGATTTACCTAACTCTGCTGTGCTCATAGCGCCTGCAAGTGTAACCATCATTTTTCCACCTTCTAACAAATGGGTTTCGTAGCCTCTGGCTGCATCTACTAGGGCAGCAGCATTAAAATGTTTGTAATGGTTAGTAATAAAATTTGAAATAGGCCCTTTGTTTGATATTGATGACATGTGATATGGTTTGTTAAATAAAAATAATTATTGAGTTAATATGCCTCCTTTAGCTTCTATTTGTTGAAATTGTTTCCAAGCCTGTTCTGCTAATTGATTGGTAATAGATTCTATGTAATAAGATCCGGCAGCTATATCGGCAATTTGATTAATATAACTTTCATGTTTTAGTATAAGTTGTTGATTGCGTGCCAACCTATGCCCCCTTGTGTTAGTGGATTTTATATCATTATTAAATGGTAAAACATTGATACTGTTACTACCACCAATAGCTGCACTCATAGCCTCTATTGAGGTTCTTATTAAGTTTTTATTTAAATCTTCAGTTGCTTGTAGTGTACTTACATTAGCATGAATATGAATGGATGGAGATACTTGATACTGTGTAGATAAAAATAAAACCAAGTTTCTTAAAGCTCGTAGTTTGGCTATTTCCATAAAAAAATCCGAATTTACAGATACAGAAATATGAATGGTTTTTAATGTATTTATTTTTTGATGGTCTTCAAAATACTGTAAATACTCATTAAGATGAGCTATTATTTTAGCAAGTTCAAGTGTATAATTGCCATCTAATTGAAAATAGTTAGTAGCATTGATAGTTATTGACGTGTGGTTTAAAATAACAAGTAAAGGGGCAGTTTGAAAAATTGGATCAACCTCTATAAAACAATTTTGAGAAATGTTTTTAGCACGTAAGTATGCTATTAATTTTTCAACGGTATTTTGAGAAACTTTAAAATAAGTGTAAATGTGTTTTAATAAAATATTATTACATAACACATCAAAATCAATTTCTGTATTTATTTCAAATACCAAACCAGATGCGCCATTTGACAAAGCTTCTAAGGCATGTTGATTAGCTAATGTAGCATTTTGAACTAAAATATAATCGCACACATCCCAATTATAATGTGTAAAAGTAGATGATTTTAAATTTTCAATATGTTCTTGATTATAAATTGGTTCAACTGTAATACCTGATTGATTTTTATAAAATAAAGATTGGTAATTTTCTGATTTTAACTCGGCAACTATAACAGATTGCCATTGTGTAAATGGCATTTTATCAAAATCATTAAATATTTTTTTTGGTTGCATGGTAATTAAGTGTTTTGAGTAAACTCTAATTTTAAAAATTCTATGGCAACTTCGTTTGGTAATTTTTTATTTAAATTTCCTACCACATTTAAAATCAGTTTTGCTAATTCGCCACTATTGTCATTTGGTAATACTTTAAGTGAGGTAATGTTAATAATTTGAATTATTTCTTCTTTGGCATTTTTAATTAATTCCCACGCTTTGTTTGAAACATAAATTTGTTGTGATAAATTGTGTTCAAATTCACTTTTGACACTTTGCACCAATGCCTTTTGTAAGTCGTTATTAGTCATTTTAGCATGATGCATTCTTAATACCAAATGGTTAGGGTGGATGCGTTCAAGTAATAAAACAAATCTTTCGTAAGCCTGTATTTTAATGGGGGTAACAATTTGAGCATTTGTTTTTTTTAATTCTGCTTCCAATCTTTTTTTTTCGTTATCTAATATTTTATTAATAATTAAATAAGCTACAAGTAGTGCTAATATGGTTGGAATTATAATTTTAAAAAATTCAATTAATGTGTTCATTTTATATTTAATTATTTTGTTAAAAAATATCGGTACGACTGAAAAATTTTACCAAAACTATAGTATTGAATTACTGCATAATCTTCTTGGTTTAATTCGTTTTTAAATTTTACGTACAATCTTTCCGAATCATGTTTTTTATTTAATGTAAATAACATGGTATCTTTTACATTAATTTGTTTGTAATAAAAATCAAACTGCTTGGTTTTGTTTTGAATATCAGTAATTTGAAGTGTGGCAAAGGGTTTAGCAAACTTTTTTAAGGAGTCTAAATCTTTAGATTTATGTTCTAAAGGATATTCAAAATTTAAATCCATAAAATAAGTAAGGTATCGTTTTGTTTTAATGTCATCAAATAACATATTTATATTTTTACCTTTTGTTACAGTAATTTTTTTTGCGTCTACTAAATTTATTTGAAACGAAGAGTCGGGGCTTTGTAAATAAAACAACTTGATGCTTTGAGTTTGTGGCGGTTTTATGGATATCAAGGTTCTATCTCTCCAATCAGCTTCGTTGGTTATATAACGGGTATTTAAAAAGCCTTCAAACCCCGGAATATGGGTTATATAGGGGGTATCATAGTTTTTGTTATCATCGGTATTATGTAACAACATATAGGTGCCTAAATAATCTTGTGTAGTGTGTCCTACGTAGTACTCTTTAATTTTATTTTTTTTGTTATAAAATTCAATTTTTATAGCCTGTGATGACATGACTTTAAGAACATGGTTTGTTTGACTTTTTGGCACTGGGCTTTTTACTTTTACTGCTTTAATAGTGTACAAAAGTAAATTGAGTGGACTTTGAAAGCAATTGTATTTGCAATTAACCACCCAGCCTCTAGCTAATCTTTCTAATATTACGGGTTCATTATTTTTATTGGCTATAAAAATTTTATCAATAGCTGCCGTGTCTTCAACTGCAAAGTTTATTTCGTCTTTATTGATGGTATTGTAATTTGTTTTTTTAAAAAAAATAATCAATGCTAAAATGGATAAGCTTATCAATATTGAAAGCATTATAAGATTGTTTTTTTTCATCGGTTGTTATAAGCTGCTGTATTGTCTTTTTTTAATATGCCATTGTACGTAAGCAAAAAATAATAAAATTAATAAAGGCATACCAACGTTAATCCATTTCCATTTTAATTTTTGAGTAACACATTTTTTTGAGTCTAATAATCTCATTTTAACTTCTCTTGATCGCAGTTGTAATAAGCCTTCATCGTCTAACAAATAATTTAAACAATTAAGTAAAAATGTTTTATTAGCAAATTGTGTTTGAGTAAACCTATCAAACCCAACTGGGTAAATCATTCCAGACGATTTTTGAATTTCGTTTCGTGCAATGTCTCCATCCGATACTACAATCATTTTAGTTGCTACACTTGTTTCTTTATATCCAAATTTAGGATCACTCATAAATGTAGGCGATATTCTGTTTTTGTAAACCGATTCAAACACTCCTTCTAACAAACAAGCTATGGGTTGATATGATTGTTTAAATTGTTTTTCGTTGGGTTTAAAACGCACCGACTCTAAGCTAACACGCGCTGGTGTTTGCTGTATTTTAGTGTATTTAGAGGTGGTAAGTAATATGGTTTTTTTAATTTTTTCAGTTGCAATGGTATCAATGGTACTTAAAAATTCAGTTTTTATTAAGTCAATATTTTTTACAATAGGATGATTAACTGTAGGTAATATGAGTGGATTAAACGTCCACGGAAACATTTTAAAATCAGGTTGATTGTTTTTAAATCCTATATTTATTGGTATTTGCCCGCATTGTAAATCTTGAATTAATACAGGGTTTAACCTCACGCCATATTTAAATAACATGTCATCTATGTTTAAATCATTTTTAAATGCTAAAGTAAATCCTCTTTTAGCCATGGTATCTCGGCTTGTAAATACAGGGTCAATAAGCCATAAAACCTTGCCACCATACATTATAAAATTATCAATAATGTATTTATCTTTTTCGTTAAACATAGAGTCTGGTTTGGAAATTACCAAAGCGTCAGCGCCTTTTAGGGCATGTAGTTTTTGTTTAATATTAATAGTGGCAATGTTATAATATTCTCGTACGCTGGTCATAAAATCAACGCCATGTATGGTATCCAGTTCGCCATGCCCTTCTAAAAACAATACTTCTTGTTTTTTATTGCGTATCAGCTTTTTAATAGTGTTTAATAAATTGTATTCTAATTCTTGAATAGAATTATGAACATTAACAGCTTGATTGAAACCGATTTGTCTTTTAAAAATTTGCCAAATCACTTCTTTTCCTTTATAGGTACATATGGCGCCTGGCCATAATAATATTTCTAGCTTTTTTTGATTGCTCTTATCTACAATTTGCTCAGGTATAATGCCAGCTCCTTTTTTATATAATTGTTCTTGTAATTTATTTACCTCTTCTTTATTAGGATTTTCGAGTGGGTTGATAAATTCATAAGCTAAGTTATTATTTGAATAAGCTCTAAACTCATCAAGCATTTCTTTAGTTTCATTTTTTAACTTGGCAAATTGTGGTGGAAAATCACCTTGTAAATAAACTTTTACATACAATACATCATCTAACTCGTTTAATATTTTTTTGGTTACTGGCGCTATGGTATAACGTTTTTCTGAAGTTAAATCAAATCTGGTAAATAAATAAAAGGCAATAAAATTAAGTAGTATTAAAGAAATGAGAATACTGAACAAATTCAACAAATCTTTATTTTTTTGAGAATATTTACTTTTAGTTACCATTTTCTGCTTTTTAAAATGGTGAGTGATAATTGAATAAATACAATAATTAATGAAACAAAGTAAACAACATCTCTTGTATCTATTACCCCTCTACTCATACTAATGTAATGGATATTCATACCTAAAGCTTGAACTGTATAATCATACTTTCCAAACAAGCCCGAATCTGCGATAATATTAAAGCTGATATAAAATAAAAAGCATAATAATAGTGAGGTAATAAATGCCACCACTTGACTATCAGAAATGATTGAACCAAAAACACCAACAGCAGCAAAGGCAGCACCCAAACACAATAAACCTAAGTATGAGCCTAACAAACCTCCTGTGTCTAAATTGCCTTTTGGATAACCTAACTGATAAACCGAATAATAATAAATAAGCGTGGGAAGTAAAGAAATAAATACTAAAACAACGCTTGCAAAATATTTAGCACAAATAATTTGTAGCTCAGACAATGGCCGTGTTAGCAACAATTCCATAGTTCCTGTTTTTTTTTCTTCGGAAAAACTACGCATAGTAATGGCTGGAATGAGAAATAAATAAATCCAAGGTGCTATAATAAAAAGAGCATCTAAATTAGCAAAGCCATTTTCTAAAACATTAAAGCCTGTACTTTCATTGGGTATAATCCACATGTAACAACCAATACTTGTAACAAATACACCGATAACCACATAGCCTATTAATGAGGTTAAAAAACTACGAATTTCTTTTAAAAATAAAGTATACATAAGAAGTTCCGAAATTAAGATTTTTAATAATCTAGTTTGAGTTTTTTTATTATCAAGTTTGGTAAACTTAAAGCATTATTGTGCCTATAAATTACATTTTAAGTAACCCATATTTTAGGATACAAATAATGGCTCTAAAGCCATCTTTCCAACCAATTTTTTTACCTTCTTCGTAAGTTCGCCCATAGTAAGAGATACCCACTTCGTATATTCTTACCTTAGGTATGCGAGCAATTTTTGCGGTTATTTCTGGTTCAAAACCAAATCGTTTTTCTTTTAATTGAATAGATTGAATAAGCTCTCTTTTAAACATTTTATAACATGTTTCCATATCTGTAATGTTTAAATTAGTGCAGGCATTAGATAGAAACGTTAAAAATTTATTACCGATGCTATGCCAAAAAAACAAACAACGGTGGGGTTTTCCGCCCATAAAACGGCTACCATAAACAACATCTGCAAAGCCATTTACCACTGGCCCCAACAATATATTAAACTCTTGTGGGTCATATTCCAAATCTGCATCTTGCACAATTACCAAATCGCCTGTAGCTTCTTTGATACCTCTATGTATGGCAGCGCCTTTACCTTGGTTATAATCCTGCTTAAAATATTTTATATTAAGCGCTGGGTTTAGAGTTTGGTAATTTAAAATTGCTTCTTCAGTTTTATCTTTTGAACAATCATTTACAATAATAATTTCTTTTTTTATTTGATTGATAAGTTCAACCTCTTTTACTTTATTTAGTATTAAATGAAGTGTACGCTCTTCATTGTAGGCTGGTATAATAATGGATAATAACATAGGCTCAAATGTAAAAACTAAATATGAAATTTATTTTAATTTAGAATGCTTTTTACTATAAATAAAATATACTAAAAACCCTAATACCATCCAAAGCGCTGCAGCTTTTAATGTGAACTGATCCAAAGCTACAATCATCATAAGGCACACTAATACACCTGCAATTGGCACAAAAGGAACCAAAGGGGCTTTAAATGGCCTATTAATTTCAGGATTGGTTTTACGCATAATTAATATACCAATGCACACTAATATAAATGCAAATAAAGTTCCAAATGAGGTTAAATCGCCTGCAATGCTACCAGGAACAAACGCAGAAAATAAGCCTACAAAAAGAAATAAAATATAATTTGATTTAAAAGGTGTTCTGTATTTTGGATGCAAATCAGAAAATACTTTTGGCAACAAACCATCTTTTGACATAGAATAAAATACCCTTGATTGACCCAACAACATAACTAATATAACTGATGAAAAACCAGCTAGTATAGCTATAGTAACACTAGTACCAAGCCATTCAAAGCCTTGCATATATTTATTAATGGCGTAAGAAACTGAAGCTTCTTTGCCAGCTAATGCAAACTCTTTCCAACTAGCAACCCCTGTTAAAACGTGTGCAAACAACACATACAACAGGGTGCATACAACTAATGAACCTAATATTCCAAACGGCATATCACGCTTAGGGTTTTTGGCTTCTTGCGCTGCAGTAGATACTGCATCAAAACCAATAAATGCAAAAAATACAATGCCAGCACCTCCTAAAACGCCTCCCCATCCCCATTTAAAAATTCCTTCATGCCCTATGGTACCCTGAGGTATTAAGTAAGGTGTGTGATTAGATGAATTAATAAATTGCCAACCTATAAAAATAAAAATAAGCACTACAGCTACTTTTATAAAAACAATAATAGAATTTACTAAGGCAGATTCTTGTGTACCTTTAATTAATAATAGGGTAAGTAAAAATAAAATACCTACTGCAGGTAAATTAATAATACCCGATTGAATAATTACTAAATGTGATAAACTACTAGGTATGGTTTTTACCACTTCGTCGGATATAATCAGTAAATTGTTATGTGTAGCATTTGCAAAAGCAGTAGGCACTTCGCCAACAAACTTAAATAAATTAACATGCTCAAATGGCGAATGACACCATTCATAAGGTATGGAGCCGCCCAACAAATTATTTAAGTACTCGCTCCAAGCTATAGAAACTGTGGCAGCACCCAAGGCATACTCCATAATTAATGACCAACCAATTACCCAAGCTACAAATTCGCCCATAGTAGTATAGGCATACGTGTATGCACTGCCAGAAATTGGCATCATGGAAGCAAACTCGGCATAACACAAGCCTGCAAATGCACAGCCAATAGCTGCTACAACAAACGATAAGGTAACACCTGCCCCAGCAGCCTCACTAGCGGCAGCAGCAGTTCTTACAAATAAACCAGCACCAATAATAGCACCAATACCTAAGGCTAATAAAGACCAAGCGCCTAATGTTTTTTTAAGTCCAGCGTCGCTACTGGCAGATTCTGCTAATAAATCAGTAACAGATTTTTTTCTAAATAATGACATGTGGAGTAATTTAAGTTAATGAATAAAGTATCAAAAATATACTTTCTAATTTAATATCAAAATGAAAGCGATTTATAATGTGCTTTATTTTGTTTTCGGTGTTGCTAATATCATGCTTGTTTTTTGAATTTACAGCACAAAGCTTTATTTAATTGCCTCGTAAAACAACGTGTGTATTTGCGCTCTAATTTTACTTTTAGCCAGTTTATTTATTTGATCGTTAGGGTAAGTACGGTTAGATAAAAATACATACACTAAATTATTTTTAGGGTCGGCCCAGGCAAAAGTGCCTGTAAAGCCGCTATGGCCAAAGCTGCTAAAACTACACAATTCAGATACGTTACCTTCTTTACTATCTGGTTTATCAAAACATAAACCACGCCTGTTGCCTTTAAATTGTGTAGCGGTAAATTTTTCAACTGTTTTTGATTTTATAAATTCAAATCCATTGTAGTTCCCCTTGTTTAAAAGCATTTGCATAATTATTGCCACATCTAACGCATTACCAAACAACCCAGCATGCCCACCAACTCCACCAAGTAAAGCAGCACCTTGATCATGCACATAACCTTTTAAGTTTTGATTTCTAAAATAAGTATCTACTTCCGTTGGAGCTATATCAAATGGTAAATTTAAAGGTGTATAAGTTACATTCAAATTTAATGGTTTGTAAAAATAGCGTCTCACATATTCATCTAAGCTTAATTTACTAGCATTTTCAATTATCTTAAGCATATAATAATATCCAATATCACTATACAAATACCTTGGTTTAGGGTCTATGGATGATGCGTTAAATGATTTATAAATAGAATCTTTTATTGAATTGATAACATACAAACTATCTGCCACTTTAATATTAAATATAGGGCTATAATTTTTTGAGTAAAATACGGCGCTTAACTTTTTATTTTTATCAAAAGTTTCAAGGTAATAGGGTATCCATGCTTTAAGGCCCGCTTGATGTGTTAGTATATGCGCTATATTTAATTTATATTTGTTTGTTTTTTTTAAGTCTGGTAAATAATAGCCTAAGGTTTTATTAATATTTAGTTTTTTATCATCATTCAATTTCATAATTGCTAATGCCGATGATAAAATTTTGGTTAATGAAGCCAAATCATATTGCGTGTTGTTGTTGATATTATTAGACGTGGAATCATAAGTTAGTTTACCAAAACTTTTTTGATAAAAGACTTGTCCGTTTTTAATAGCCACAATTTGACAACCAGGATAGATTTTGCTACTTACTCCTGCCATGGCAATAGAATCAATTTTAGCTAAAGTGATTGTGTTTATTCCTAAATCTATTGGTTGCACAAATTTATAATTATTAATTTTTGGCTGTTTTACTCCTGTACTTAATGAAAATATATTGGTAGCAATGGGCAAGGTACCATTTATAGCGTTGGCTCCAAATATGGCGTGAACTGCGGCTGTTTGACTAAATTCATTGTATTCATATGCGCTTAATACAGCTTGAGCATCTACTAATTTTGGTAATTTATTTATTAAATAGGGGTTAGAAAATAAGCAAACAATGGTTTTTTTATTTACACAAATTGTATTTATAAAATCTAGGCAAGCATCAGAAAGCCCATAATTATTAGAGATTTTAGATGTTGTTTTGTTTATTTGTAAAATAATGAGTTGATACTTTTTTAATTGATTTATTAAGGTATCTATTTGTATTTGAGTTGCATTTAAGGCTAATTTAAAATGCTTAAACACTTTGTATTTATGCAGGTATTCAGAAAATAAGTTTGTCTCTTTATCTCCAATATTTACTTCCGCTACTTGAATTGTATCTGATAATTTTAAAGGAATTATATTATTCGTGTTCTTCAATAAAGTAATAGATGCTTCTGCAAGCTTAGTATTTAAGGTATGAGAAGCGGTAGCGTTTAATTGCTGTACTATATTATTTGTGTTAATCGTTTGAAGTTGATACAACTTAAAACAATACTTTGCGTGTAATATTTTTTTACACTTTTCTTCTATCTCTTTTTCTAAAAGGATACTATCCAGTATAGCTGCTTTTATTTTTTCTATCCCGTCTTTTACATTTTCTGAAAAAAGTAGCACATCGTTTCCTGCCATCAAAGCCTTTAATTCCAGCTCACCACTTTTATAATTATCACTTACAGCTTTCATATTTAAGGCATCTGTAAATACCAATCCCTTAAATTGTAATTGTTTTTTTACTAAGCCATTTATCACATTTGATGAAAGTGAAGCGGGTACATTGGCTATAGAGTCAAGTGTAGGAACAAATAGATGAGCAATCATTATGCTCTGTGCACCAGCAGGAATTAATTTTTTATATGGATATAATTCTAAAGTATCTAATCGGGTTTGAGAAAAAGATAATGTAGGTAATGTTTTATGTGAATCAAATTCGGTATCACCATGCCCCGGAAAGTGTTTAATACAGGTCATTACATTGGCATCTTGCAAACCATTCATGTACATCATGCTTTTTTTTGTAACATTATATTTACTTTCGCCAAAGCTGCGCATGCCTATTACAGGGTTTAGTGGGTTGTTGTTAATATCTACTACAGGTGCAAAGTTTATATGAATACCTAAGTGGTTACAATCAATGCCAATTTGTTTACCCATTTCGTATATTAATGAATCATTAGCAATAGCACCCAATGTCATTTGTCGAGGGTACTTGGGTACGCTATCAATACGCATGGATAAGCCCCATTCGGCATCCATAGCAATCATTAAAGGTGTTTTAGCTAGTTTTTGATATAAATTTGTTAAAGCCGCTTCATGTTTTGGCCCTCCTTGCATAAAAATAAGCCCACCTACATTGTATTTAGCAATAAGTTCTTTAGTTTCTTCGGGAGGATGCTCTTTATTTTTATTGCTATAAGCGGGTACCATAAAAAGCTGGGCTATTTTTTCATCTAAAGTTAAAGATTGATAAACAGAATCTACCCAACGTATTTGGTTGAACGAAGGTTTTATTAAATGAAAGGGTGGTTTTAAAGATTTAGAAAAAACAGAATAACTTATAAAAAGTAAACTAAAAAATAAAAATCGAAAAAAAATCATGATAGTAAAATAACCATGTAAAGAACAGAAAAAACAAAGTATAAAAATGGAAATAAGAGCCTACTTTATTAACAATTCAAAAATTAAAAAGTATTTATAAGGCTTTAGCAAAAAAGCACATTTAATACGTGCTGGTATAGAGTTAAGGCCAAATGATAGTTACGGCTATCCAATACATTTAATGTACGAATATTTTATAACCGATTTGTTTAGTGCCGGCTTTAATGGTACTTATGCCAATAAAGATAACAGTCGCAAATTTATTTTAAGCACATTTATTAATACCCACACAACCATTCATACTGGCTTGTTTGGTAATTTTCATTTATTAAATTTATCAAAAAACAAACCAAAGATGTTTGATGTTTATGTTGGCGCCAATGTTGGCCATGAAGTGTTATTTTTAGAAACTAGTTTTTTAGGCCTTGCTTTTAAAACAAGCATTACTCAGTTTAATTTATCGTTTTATGTAGGCGCTCGCGCACTGTTTGTTGAAAAATTTGGAGCCTTTGCAGAGGCTGGATATGGTGGGTTTTTAAGTAGTTTTAATAATACCTATGGTAATTTTGGTTTGTATTACAAAATAAATTAAAAAAAGTTTACTCAGCAGTTTTTAATATAGAGGTTACTTCATCCGTATTTGCCCAATTTATATAACCAACTTTTGAAAAGGTGGTTTCAACCTGTTTGTTTAACACATATAAGGTTGGAATAAACTTAATACCTAATTCTTTTAATGTTTGATCTTGAAGCTTAAGTACTTTAAACTTATACTTATTTTTCATTTTAAATTCTTTAATTTTTTCAGGCGTATCATCTGTTATTAATACAATAGAAACATCGTTTAATAATTTATCTTTTACTTCGTTAATGGTTTTAAGTTCTTTTCTGCAATCGCCACACCATGATGCATAAAAGCATATTAAAGTTGTTTTATTTTTAAATTCACTATTATCAACGGGTACTTGAGCCTCATCAATAAGTAACAACGACCTAAAATCTATTTCTGGTGCTTCGTCTTTTTTAGAAAAACGTATAAAAGCTTGACTTATGATTATGCTAAAAATAGCGATACATATTATACTAATAATTTGTTTTTTGTTTTTCATGTTAGGATTTTATTAATGTTATTTGATGAGTTTGAACTAAATTAAAAAATACTTCTTCAAATTGCCTATTATTTTTTACCTGGCTTAAATTAATTGTAGTAACTTGATTTGATTTATTAAAACAAAAAATAATATTGTGTCTTAATTCTATTTTGGATAGGTGATTAAACCAAATCTCAGTTTTCAACTCCTCAATCATAACCATGCTATTTTCTAAAAAACTAATAGTATGTAATTTAAATAATAACGTACAAATAACATTGCTCAATTCGTACAGCAATACTATTAAACATAAATACCACATATCATGAAATTGGCTGTGTATATAGTAAAAGTAACCTAAACAAAAACCCAATACTATTATTTTAATGGTGGATACAGTATAATATTTTGGTTTGTATACATTAAAAACATGATGTGTTATTTGATGCTTCCATTTAATTTTATAATAAATAGTTGCTAAAAAAATAATGGCGTAAAATACACTCAATATAGTAAATAAAGCTGTAGCAATAAAACTGTAAGTAAAAACCAAGTTTAAATTAGCTAATACAATAGTCAATAAAACTATTTTTCTTAAAATTAATAAAACGGAATAGTTATAGCTCTTAAGGCGCATTAATAAAAATTAAAAATCAAATCGAATACGATGATCTTCAATATTAGCGTTTTCTTTTACAGATTGTAATAGCTCATAATTTACTTTATTGTCAATTTGAGCTTGTAAATTTCTTTTTACCATACCTTCATCTAATTTAATATTAGCCTCATTGCTTAGGTCGGCAAAGGTATTTACAAAATAAACGCCTTTACTTGTTTTAAGGGCTTTTAAAAAGGTATTAGGTTTTAGGTTTAGTATCATACCAATTACTGTATTATCATCTCCTACTTTAGGTAAAAAATAGGTTGCAAATGTTGCTTTTTTAGCGGTGTCTATTTTTAATGATAAAGCAGTGGCAACATCTTGAAGCGAATTTAAGTTTTGTGTTTTGGCTATAAGTTCTTTTTCTAGTTCGTCTATTGCTTTAAGTTTTACTAATTTTTGTTTAATATCATCTTGAACATCTTCCATAGGAATGAGCCCTTTTTTATTTAATTTAACAATGTGAGCTACTATAAATTTATTTTGCAAATCAATAACCGGTGATACTTCTCCAACTTTTGATTTAAACACCCATTTAATTATTTCTTTAGAATTATTAATATTAGTTACTTGTCGGTCAGTTTCTTTAATATCTAAGGCTAATCTTTTTGTTAGGTTTAGTTTAGTAACTTGATTATTAAATGCTTCTGATGTTTGCGCATTTATTAAAAAATCATTTGCCTTTTTATAATAATCTTGAACTGTTTCTGCGCTAGGCTCTATTAATTTTACAACTTGCGCCACTTGATAAGACTTGTGTGAATTTTTTGAAACATCCATTATTTCAATTACATGATATCCAAATTGGGTTTTTACAATAGCTATATTTCCTTTTTTTCCTTCTAAAGCATAAATTTTAAAGGGTTCTACAAAGTTTTTAGTTTCATTAAACCAATCGTATACCCCTTTTTTTGGGATAGATCCTTCATCATCTGTAAGGGCATTTACCAAACTATCAAAGGTTACTTTTTTGTTTGTTTTTAGTACAGTTAATATGCTATCTGCTGTTTTACGAGCTTCTTCATTGGTTCTATTTTTTTTAAATTTTTGAGACTGAAATCCAATTAAAATATGTCGCACCTTGACTGAATCTGCTAAGGTTTGTATGTTTTCAACTTTATATAATTTCATAAAAGCGCCTTCTGTTATAGGCCCTAATATGTCGCCTTTAGATGCGGTAAAAATTACTGAATCCATTATTGGTGAAAACTTTTTAGACACATTAGCTAATAATATTTGTCCATCTGGATTTTCAGAATTCATAATAGTAGAGTCTTCTTTAATTGAGGCATTTTTCATTTCACCTGCCACTCTTTTTAGGTCTTTTGAAATGGTTTCTAAGTCTGATTGTGAAGGTAAAACATCAAATGATACGTATTCAATTTTTGCATTTGTTTGTTTAGCAGTATACAGCGCTGAGTTTGCATTGTAATAAGCAGTTATTTCTTCATTTGTAGTTTTAGTTTTAGAGGTGTTTATGTTAGATGGTTTTACAAAAACAAATGCAGCACTGGCTTTTTTGTTTTGATTATGATACTCATCCATCAATTCAGTTTTAGTAATGTAGAGACCCTTTTTAATGAGAGTAGTATATTTTTCTGTAATAATATTTTCAGCCACTGTTTTTTCTAGCTGTATCCAAAACGATTCTTCAGCACCACTTACTTGCTTAACAAAAGCAGTTACTTTTGCTAAGTCTAAAGAACCATCTTGACGGGCAATTTGAGGAAATACTTTTCCTGTTTGTGGGTCTGTTAATTGCTGTACAACTTGCCTATGTGGGTTAATAAGCATGTTATAATACAATTCATCTGCAGATATTGTTAATCCTATGTTTTTAAACTCCTTAGATAAGGTTTGAGAAAATACGATGTCATTCCAAATTTGATCTGATAATTGTTGTTTGTCTGTTTCTGACAGTACAGCATTAGGATTGGATTTAGTAATTTGAGCTACCTTATTGTCATAATCTTGTTTAAACTTTAGGATGTCAATTTTTGTACCATTAATAGTACCTATAGTTCTATCGTCGCCTGAAAATAGCATACCGCTAGAGCCTAATAAGCTTTGCAAAATAAATATTAATAAGGCAATGCCTACAATGGATACCAATAATGTTGTTTTGCTTCTAATTTTTTCTAAAATGCTCATGTTTTTTTTACTTTATAAAAGGGCTGCAAATTTATAAATTAATGTGATATGTAAGGCTTTAAGATAGAATTTATGACCCTAAAATGTGTAATAATTTTTCGATTTGATTTTGCCATAATAATTTGGCTGATATTTCGTCATCTTTATCTGCGGCAAAATCTGTAATTATCAATGAAATATCATTGGTTAGCTCATCGCGGGTTAATCTAAATTCAAAATAACTACCATCGTTTTTGTCAAGCCATTGATATTTTATCATATAAGGCGGGATTTCTTTAACTAATTTTGCCTGTTGGCTTTGTCCGCCCCACCAAAAAGTAAAAATACCATCTTTTATACTAACGTCATTACAAAACCATTCAGAAAGGCCACTCTCAGTGCTTAAAAAATCATACATCATATCTTCAGATGCTTTAATATTAAATTCTAAAGTATATTTTCCTTTTGGTTCTGGTATAGTTGGTGTGTTAGATTGATTATTTATTCTAAAGGTTGTAGGTGCTTTAATAGGTTTAACCGGTTTAACTATTTTAAGTTCTTTAATTGGTTTTTCTTTAACAACCTTAGGTAATTTTAGCTTTTTAGGTTTTACAGGTTTAATAGCCTTAGGTAATTTTAGCTTTTTAGGTTTTACAGGTTTAATAGCCTTAGGTAATTTTAGCTTTTTAGCTTTTACAGGTTTAATAGCCTTAGGTAATTTTAGCTTTTTAGCTTTTACGGGTTTAACAATCTTAACCTTATTTTTGATAGGTAGGTTTTTTTTAAGTTTTGTTTTTTTTACCATTTTTTTAGCCACTATTTTTTTTATAGTTTGCTTAATGTTTTTTTTATCTGCAACTTTAGTTTGAGTTGCTTTATTTTTTACAGGCTTTGTTGATTTTATAGCTTTAAGTTTCTTTGGTTTAGTATCATTTTTATTCACAATAAGCTTCTTATTAGAAGGTTTGACTGTCTTTTTAGATATGCTTTTTACTACTTTTTTATTTTTTATAACTGCTTTTTTTAATTGCTTTTTAGCAGCCAATTTTGTTTTCTTTTTTAAGGAGGCCATAGTATTATAATTTTTGTTAATATAAAAATTTATTTAATATGGCAATAAAAATCTTATTAAAAGTAAAAACCTTTGTTTTGTTTAAGGTAAATTTTTGTTAGGCAAATACTTTAACCTTGTTCCCCCCCCCCTACCCCATTGATAAAAGGGGGATAGATTGATATATAACGGTGGTTTTTGTTAGGATACGTCTTGTTAATAGTAATTGAATATGATTGTTTGATAAGGTTTAGCGATTTATTTACTAAAAACGTTTTTCCAAACCGCTAATGAGTATAATCTAAAAATTAAATTGGTTTGTGATTTTAATAAATTATTAAAATGATTTTTCATATAGTTGCTGTTTACAAAATCTAAATGTGTAATGATTGTATCTAGCATTTCAAATTGATTAGGTTGTAACCATTGATACATAGGTGCTTCAAAGCCTATCTTTTTCGTGTTATTATATATTGTAGTTGGAATATATCTTTTTGTAGCTTCACGTAACAAATATTTTAAAGTGCCTTGTTGTATTTTTTGATCCCCTGAAATGGAAAACAATAAGTTAATTAAAGGTATGTCATCACTAAAAGGTACTCTGCTTTCTATACCAAATGCCATGCTGCAACGATCTTCGCATTTTAAATATTGTTTTAATTTACCATTAAAATCTAATTGTAGTTGATTGTTTAATGATGCCTGTAATTTGTTTGCTTCAAATGATAGGTTTGAAACATTAGTGTTAAATAATTTTTGATGGTTATTTTTTATATAAACAAATTGTTTAATTTTTTGTTTAGTATAATGTAAAAGCGGATTTGATAAGGTTTTTTGAGCGTCTAAAAAGTTTTTAATTTTAAAGGATTCGTTCCAATAACTATAAAAATGATGGTGATAACCAGCAAACAGTTCATCGGCACCTTGTCCGTTCATTAATATTTTTGTACCCATGCTTGCAGCCTCTTTATTTACAAGGTATTGGGCATAGGTACTGGTTCCCCATATTGGCAGATCTTGTTGGTAATTTAAAGTTTCTACTTCTTCAAAAAAGCCTTTAGCATTTGGTTGCACTCGCTGTAAGGTGGCGCCACAATGTAGGGCTGTTTGTTTGGCATTATCATATTCATCAATTGTTTCGCCAGGGAAAGAGGACGTAAAAGCGGTTAAATGATATGATGGATTTAAATATTTTATAATACAAGCTATAATAGCGCTATCTAGGCCGCCACTCAAGCATACGTTTAATTTTTGCTGTACATTTAACCTCTGTTTTATTGATTCAATAAGTGTTTGCTCAACAAACTCTATATTTTGTTGGGTAGAAAAATTTGTTGGTGTAATTTGATTTAAATTAAAATACGATTCCGTTTGATACTCATCTGTATTTAAATTATAGTAAGCATAATGCCCTGGTTTTAATTCTTGAATGTGTTTAAATAAACTTTCGTTAGATGTTTCAAATGAGGCGTTAATAATAAATTCCATTTGCTGTTGGTAGTTTATTTCAAACGGAATTATTTTAGGTTTTATCAAAGCCTTATATTCACTAGCAAATGCAAACCAATTGGTGTTGTTTACAAAATAAAATGGCTTTACGCCAGCCACATCACGAGCCATAAATAGTTGGTTATTATTTGTATCATAAATAGCAAAAGCAAACATGCCATTTAGTTTTTTTACAAACGATTTTCCCCAATTTTTATAAGCATTTAAGAGCACTTCGCTTTCTGTGTGTGTAACAAACTGATGCCCTAATTGTTCTAATTCAGACTTAAGATTTAAGTAATTATAAATTTCGCCGTTAAAGGTAATCCAGTATTTTTCCGGATGATTGCAACTGGGTTGGTGCCCTGTTTGTGAAGTGTCAGTAATAGAAAGGCGTCTATGGGCAAATGCGACATCTATATTGGCTAGATAGTCTTTATAATATATATGTGGGTTAAATTTTAATTGTAAATTTTTAATGTTTACTTTAGGTGTATCATCTGTAAATATTGGTGTTGCAAGGGTATTATTAAAAAAAACAAAACCTTCTCCATCTGGGCCCCTATGTTTTATACTGTGGCTCATTTGATAGATTAACTGAGCTACATCAGCACATTTTTTTTTATTTACTATACCTGCTATTCCGCACATGTTTATTGAGTAGAATAAAATAAATGTAACATTTTTTGATAAACTTCGGCGTAAGGCCAATTTTTTTTAGTAAAACAGTCGTTATGCCAAACAGAAATAAATTGGCCACCCATTTTTTTTGTTTCATTTATCAACTGTTCAATTTCTATAATAGCCTCAGCTGCAGAGCGTTTATTATAATCTCTTAATATACCTTCCATAACTACACTTGTATGTATGATGAGATTAGTTTGTTTATTATGTAATACATCAAACCAAGGGTATGGCACACAAAGGCCTGTTCTAAAGCCACATTGAGAAGTAAAAATCATAGAATAATCATCTGTTAAGCCTTCTGTAATATAATTTTGATAGGTTTTAGGAAATTCAACTTTTATAAAATGTGCCCTAACGTTGGTGATTTGTTGATTGGTGATTTGTTGCAACCTATTATTTTCTTTAGTTAAACTTTTATAGTTTAAAAACGATTTATATGAAGGGTGTAAACCTATTTTATGTTTTGAAACTATTGATTTTATTAATTGTATAAAGGATTCGTTTTTATAATATGGGTTTTTATCATACTTAGAATAATTACCTATTAAAAAAAAATATAAAGATTTAACCGGATAATTTAAATTGAGTTGCTCTATAATTGAATAGGTGTTGTATGGATCGTGTTTGTGATTGATTAAACTTTTAATTTGAGTAGTTAAATCAATCCAATTGCCTGAACCTATTTTTTTTAATATACTAGCCAAATTTCTAAATACACCTTTACCAACATAAGCAAAAGCATTGTCTACATCTACGGTAGATAACATGATTGCTTTTGGTTTTTTAAATGTTAAGGTAGGAAACTGTTTTTTTAATTCATCTGCAAAATGCCAAATAACATAATGTAAATACGGAATTTGTAAAATATTATTTTTATAAGCTGTACTGTTTTCTGCTTTAAACCGGTCATGTTTATCTTTATCGCTCAGTAAATACTCTTCATAACGTGATGCAAAATAAAATGTCAATGAAAAAATATCAAAATTTAAAAATTGAGTTTGTTCTGTTTTAAAAAATAAAGGAAACTCAAAATTTTGATTTTTAAACGGCGTTATATCTATTGGTTTAATGTCTTGTTCAAATAGTAAGTTGCTTAAATGTATTGTTACATGAGCCGTTTGAGAGTTAGTGCTATAAATTAGTTTAGGCAAGGTTGATTGATGATACGCATCAATGCTTGTAGTAATTTGAAAATTGATATTTAATACAGATTTAAAAATAACATGCAATGTGTATTGTAAGCGTGAGCTGTTATATGGGGAATAGATGAGTAGCAAAATTTTATGTAATTAAAATACGGTTTAGTTTCAAATTTTATTTACACACTTTTTTTTAATTAATGTAACGCATTAAAATACATCTTCAATATCATTTCTACTAGATATATCGCTATCGTCCATGGTATCTGGCTTATCCCAATTTTTAGATTGAACTGTTTTGGTGCTGGGTTGGTTTAAAAAATCAGTATTAGAACTGATAGATGTTGTATTATATTGATTGTCTACTTGATGCCCATAGTCCACAAACTTAGCATACTGACCAACAAACTGAAGCTGTACATCGGTTAGTTCACCGTGCCTATTTTTAGAGATAATAATTTCGGCCATACCACGTGTAGAAATGCCTTGTTCATTTTCTGTAATGTTGTAATATTCGGGTCTATATATAAACATAACCATATCTGCATCTTGTTCGATAGCTCCGGATTCTCTTAAATCACTCAATTGAGGTCGTTTAGAACCTCCAGTACGGGTTTCTACTTGTCTGCTTAATTGTGATAATGCAATAATGGGTATTTCTAATTCTTTAGCTAAGGCTTTTAAATTTCGAGAAATCATTGATATTTCTTGCTCTCTGTTTCCTCTGTTATCTCCTCCTGCTGTCATCAACTGTAAATAATCAATAATAATAAGTTCTATTTTTTGTTGTTCTTTTAATCTACGGGCTTTTGCTCTTAATTCAAAAACAGATAAAGCTGGTGTGTCATCAATAAATAATGGTGCTCCTGATAAATTTTTTATTTTTTCGTGTAGTTGAACATATTCATGATCGGTTAAGTTACCTTTTAAAATTTTACTTTGTTCTATTTCTGTTTCTGAAGATATTAGTCTTTTTACTAATTGTATACTCGACATTTCGAGAGAAAATATAGCTACCGGTTTTTTAAATTCTACGGCTGCATTTTTTGCCATTGAAATAACAAAGGCGGTTTTTCCCATACCCGGACGTGCTGCTAAAATAACTAAGTCTGATTTTTGCCAACCTCCAGTAATTCTATCCAAGCCTGTAAAGCCTGATGGCACACCAGATAAACCATCTGTTTTGAGAGCTGCTGCATCTATCTCATTAATGGCTTGAGATACCAAACTACCAATACTTGCATGCTGTTTTCTAACATTAGAATCTAAAATTTCAAACACATTTTGTGTAACAGAATCTAATAACTCAAATACATCTGTACTATCTTCATACGCCGATTTAATAGTGTTGGTACTAATTTTTATTAATTCACGCTGTAAATATTTTTGAGCTACAATTTGTGCATGATATACAATATTTGCCGATGAAGCGATTCGATTGGTTAATGAGGATACATAAAACGACCCACCAACAAATTCCAAATCACCACTGCGTTTTAGCTCTTGAGTAACGGTGAGTATGTCTACTGGTTCTGATCTATTAAACAAATTAAAAATAGCCTTGTATATTTTGCCGTTTTGCTCCTTATAAAAACAATCTTCAGATAACACATCAATAACGGAAGTTAAGGCGTCTTTTTCTAATAACATAGATCCTAGTACGGCCTCTTCTACATCTACTGCTTGTGGTTGCACTTTTCCAACTTCGTTTAAAATAGGCGATGAACTAATTAATTTTTTACGGGGATAGCTTTTAACTTCTAGATTTTTCATATTGTGTTACGAAGGAAGTTAAATAATAAATAATGAAATCAACTTTTTTTTTAGAGACGCAAAACACACTTATAACCTTGTTAACAACTTGTTAATATCATTGTTATAAATTAAAAACATATTGATAGTCAATACATAAACATTACTAAAATGTTACGTGTATTAGAATGTGTTTTATAACTATAAATTGAATGATTTAGTTGTGATTTTGATAATTTTTGTTAGGTGAATAGAATCATGCGTTAAATTGAAAATATTTTGCAAATTTTAATACCGCAACAAATTAGTGATGGCTTGCTGCACTTTATCAGCGTTAGGTAACATGGTTTGTTCTAATACACTATTTAATGGGATGGCTGGTAGATTTTCGGCTCCCACAACAATTACAGGTGCATCTAGTTGTTTAAAGCAATGCTGACTAATGCGAGATGCTACACTTTGGGCAAATCCATTATGCACTGGTTCTTCTGTTACTATAAGGCATTTGCCATGCTTCGCAACTTCTTCAAATAAAAGAGTTTCATCTAAAGGGTAAATGGTTCGTAAATCTATAATAGTTACCTGATTTGGAAAATGATATGCCGCCGAAGTAGCCCAATACACACCCATTCCATAGGTTACAATACAAATAGATTGTCCTAATTTTTTTTCCTGTTCACCTGCTTCTATTACTATTCGGGCTTTGCCAAAAGGTATGATATAATCTTCATCTGGCTCTATGGTTTTTGCTTGTTCGGTTCCTTTTATTTTACTCCAGTACAAGCCTTTATGTTCTAGTATTACTACAGGGTTTGGGTCATAATAAGCACTTTTTATAAGCCCTTTTAAATCGGCGCCCGTACTTGGGTAGGCAATTTTAATGCCTTTTATATTTGCTAAAACACTCTCTACCGAGCTAGAGTGGTAAGGGCCTCCGCTGCCATAAGCGCCAATAGGTACCCTAATAATGCAGCTAACAGGCCATTTGCCGTTACTTAAATAATATGAGCGACTGGCTTCTGTAAATAATTGATTTAACCCTGGCCAAATATAATCTGCAAACTGCACTTCTACTATGGGTTTTAAACCTACGGCACTCATACCCACGGTGCTGCCTATTATAAAGGCTTCTTGTATGGGTGTATTAAATACCCGTGTATCGCCAAATTGCTGTGCCAAGGTAGCGGCTTCTCTAAATACACCGCCAAGACGCTTACCTACATCTTGTCCGTATAACAAGCATTCCGAATGCTTAGTCATTAATTCTCTTATGGCAAATAGGGCGCTATCTACCATTACAGTTTTTTCTTTATTATTTGGGGTTCTGTTTCCTTGTTCAATGGTTACAGGTGTTGGCGCTAAGTCATGTAAAAACAAATCGCTAGGTATTGGGTCTGGTTCATGTAAGGCTTGTTCATAATCTGCCCGTACTTGTTGCATAGCTAAGGTTTTAATCTTTTCTAGCTCTTCAATTTTAACACCGAGCGTTGTTATTTTTTTTTCAATCTTTGGTAAGGGGTCGTTTTGCTGTGCTTTTTCAAGGTCGTCTCGATACCACTCTTTACGCACTCCTGATGTATGGTGGTTTAGTAAGGGAACCTTAGCGTGGAGTAGCATAGGTTTGCGTTCTTTTCTAATATATTTGATGCATTCAATGAGTGTGTTGTATGAGGTTACAAAGTCTGTTCCGTCTATACTAACTGTTTTTAAATTTTTAAATCCTTGTGCGTATTCTACAATGTTTTGAGCTCTAATTTCTGATGCATGGGCAGAAATATCCCATTCGTTATCTTGTACTAAGTATAGTATAGGTAATTTTTTAAGTACCGCCATTTGAAATGCTTCAGACACTTCGCCTTCAGTGCAACTGGCATCGCCTAATGAACAAACTACAATGGGTAGCATCGTATCTGTTAAGGTATTTAAACCTATTAGTTCTTTATATTGCAACCCCATGGCAGCGCCAGTGGCAGGAATAGCTTGCATGCCCGTTGCGCTACTTTGATGCGGAATTTTTGGTTTATCATCATCGTTTAAACTAGGATGGGCATAATAGGTTCTTCCGCCAGAAAACGGATCGGTACGCTTAGCTAATAGCTGTAACATAAGGTGAAACGGACGCATGCCAATAGCTAGCAACATAGCATCATCACGGTAGTAGGGGTAAACAAAATCTTGTGGTAGTAGCTGTAATCCTAAAGCAATTTGAATAGCTTCGTGCCCACGAGAAGTAGCATGAACATACTTGGCGGTTACTTCTTTAGTATCTTCATACAAAGTAGTCATAGCCTTGGCTTGACACATTAAGTGATAGGCTTGCTTTAAAACGTCTATCGTATCCTTGTTATTAGATGAAATAGTTTGCATTTTTAAAATATTTATTTTTTAGTTAATCGCCCCCAAACGCCTAATGGCAAAGAGATGTTGTTATGTGAAGGCAAATACAATTCGCCATATTCTAGTATAGATTTTTGTTTTAGAGCGTAAGGTTGTAATAAATTTTTTGGTATTAATGCCGAAAACCCTAATGAATAGGTATTAAGTATGAGCAAATGTTGGTTGGGGTTTAATAACACCAAAACGCTATTAATGAGTTCTTGAATTTGAGAATCTAACTTCCATGTTTCGCCATCTGGTCCATGTCCGTAAGCTGGGGGGTCAAGTATAATTCCTTCGTATCGGTTTCCTCGTCTTACTTCTTTTTGAGTAAATTTCATAGCGTCGTCCACTAACCAACGGATGTTGTCTAATTTTGAAAGTGTCATGTTTTCATTAGCCCATGTAATAACCTGTTTAATACTATCTATGTGGGTAACATTTGCACCTGCTGCTTTAGCGGCTAATGAGGCTCCGCCAGTATAGGCAAATAAATTTAAAAAATTGGGTTGCTGTAACGGCTTTAAATATTGATAAATAACATCCCAATTACAAGCTTGTTCAGGAAATATACCTACGTGTTTAAACTTGGTAAGGCCTAATCTAAATTTAATTATGGTTTTATCTTCAAACTGGTAATCTATAGTCCATTGCTCGGGCATTTTTTTTATAAAATTCCATTTACCGCTCGATGAGGATTGGGGTATAAACTGAGCATGTGCCTTTGATTGCCATTCTGTTACTGAAAGTTGTTTTTTCCACAAGGCTTGTGGTTCTGGGCGTATAAGCGTGTATGGTCCAAATTGTTCTAATTTTTCACCTTCGCCACAATCTATTAAACTATATGATTTCCAATTGGAAGGAGATAATAATTGCATAGGTTATTTTATTTAAAAAACAATTATAATCCTAATAAAATTTCTATTGGTTGTTTGCCTCCAAATAGCATTCGGCTTGGGTTTTCAAGCATTTCTTTTACTTTTACTAAAAAGCCTACACTTTCTCTTCCGTCTATTATTCTATGATCGTAGCTTAACGCCACATACATCATGGGTTTTATTACTACTTGTCCGTTAACGGCCATTGGTCTTTCTACTACATTATGCATACCCAATATGGCGCTTTGTGGTGGGTTAATAATGGGCGTGCTCATCATAGAGCCAAACACACCGCCATTGGTAATTGTAAAGGTGCCACCTTCCATATCAGCTATAGATAGCTTGCTATCACGGGCTTTGAGGGCTAAATTTTTAATTTCTTTTTCTATGCCTGCTAAGTTTAAAAGTTCAGCATTACGAATTACTGGTACCATCAAACCTTTTGGAGCGCTTACAGCTACGCCTATATCGCAGTATTTATGGTAAATAATATTTTCCCCATCTATCATAGCATTTACAGCTGGGTAATGAAACAGAGCTTCTGTAACGGCTTTGGTAAAAAAGCTCATAAAGCCTACATTAATCTCGTGTATTTCTTTAAATTTATCTTTATACTTAGCTCTAATATCGTAAATAGCACTCATGTCTATTTCATTAAAGGTAGTGAGCATGGCAGTTTCGTTTTTAACAGCTACTAAACGTTTGGCTACTGTTTTACGAAGTGAGGTCATTTTTTGAGCATCCTTGGTTCTGTCTCCTTGCCATGAGTTGGCTAATGTTGATTGGGCAATAGAAGGTACCCCGCTAGAAAGTGCTGCTAATATATCTTGTTTGGTTATTCGTCCGCCTTTACCAGTAGCGCTTATTTGCGCATTGCTTAAGTTATTTTCGCGCATCATTTTAGCTGCGGCTATGCTTGGGTTGGTATTTGAATTGCTACTTTGTTTTACAATTTCTGCTACCGATGCGACTTTTGGAGTTTCTACTTTTTTAGGTGCTTCTGGTGTTTTTTCTTTAGGTGTTGGTTTAAAACTGGTGTCAATTTTAACAACTACAGTGCCTACTTTTACGGTTGAGCCTTCTTCTACTAAAATGTCTATTTTACCAGCCTCTTCAGCGTTAATGGTTAAGGTTGCTTTGTCAGAATCTACTTCAGCAATGGGCTCATCTTTTTCTACCACATCTCCCGATTTATACAGCCAACGGGCAATGGTAACTTCTGTAATAGATTCGCCAGGACTAGGCACTTTTAAATCAATAATAGCCATAAATAATGTTTTTAATTATAAAATTATAGGTCAAATATAAGTTAATTTATAAGCATACACTCGGCATTTGTGTTTTGTTTTATAACAGATATGGGTTAATAAAAATTGGTTTGAGTTTTATTAATTTTCATCAAAAAAAATATAAGCCTCAATTTTTAAGCGTTATATTTTTAAAACAATTACTCATTTAACGAAAATGTACCCGTTAAATTTTTTAGTTCATATTTGGTAAAATTTTGATTTGATGTGAGTCCTATTCCCATAATTACATCATGTGCTCGTGTAATTTTTACATGCGCATTGGTATATATTATTTTTTTTTCTTCGTCCCAAATAAGCTGTTCTGTTGTAAGCACTTCATTATTTATATTCACTAAAACTACATTGTATTTAACCTCCATTTTTTTTGACTTATGATATCTCATACCGTAATTTGCTTTTAGTGTGGTTGTTTGCTTGCCCTCTTTATTATAAAATATTAAATTAAGTCCTTTTGACAACAATGTATATGGCTCATCTATACTTTTATCAAATACTTGCATTAATGGTGCTTGCATTTGGGTTTTTAAATACGTTGAATCATAATAAGTTAAAAAAATATTTTTACCTGTTTGAGATGGAATTAATATAGTGCTTTGAGAAAAAGTATCTATATCTTCTTTGTTTACTTGACAAGAAAATAGGGTAGACACTGTAATTAAAATGAAAAAATATTTTAGTTTAATCATGTTTATACTTCACAAACCATCGCGATGAAAAGGTAACACCAACAATAACTTTAAAATAATTTTCTTGTATTAAATTATTTGATGTTGTTCCATAAACACCATATTGAGCTGTAAGATTAAGCATAGAAGCATCTTCTGTTTTTGAACGGCCAAGGGGCAAACCTATTCCTAATGAAATATTCATATGACTTAATTTGGTGTTTTGTAATGTTAAATAACCAGAGTTATAAAATGCTCCAAAACGGTATTGCGCACGATTAAAATATCCTGTTTTTTCGGGTGTTAATTTACTGGGTTTATAAAACAAGCCAAACGAATATTTTATTGAATTGGTAGCTTCTGCTACCGATTCATTATTAAATTTATAACTAGACCAATTTGCAGATGTTATATCAAATAAACTTGTTAATCTATCACCATATTTAATGCTTAGCCCTGCTCCTATTTCAAATGGTAATGTTATTGTACTTTCTTTATTTAAAATAGAAACCGCTGTAGTGTCTCTATTTATAATGTTTCCGTAGCCATCAGTTACATAATTTGAGTATACTTCTGATTTTAAACTGCCTAATGTGCTATTTAAATTAGAAAAAAAACCAAACGAAATATTGATTTTTTCTGTTAATGCTGCTTTTTGCCTAGTTACTAGGTTTTTATCACTTCTTACATTTACCCATACAGAGTCTATTTTTTCTATTAATGCTGCTTTTTGTCTAGTTACTACGTTTTCATCATTTCTTGCATTTACCCATACAGTGTCTATTTTTTCTATTAATGCTATTTTTTGTCTAGTTATTAGGTTTTTATCACTTCTTAGATTTACCCATACAGAATCTGTTTTTTCTATTAATGCTGCTTTTTGTCTAGTTACTAGGTTTTTATCATTTCTCACGGTTACCCATACAGAGTCTATTTTTTCTGTTAATGCTGCTTTTTGCCTAGTTACTAGGTTTTTATCACTTCTTACGGTTACCCATACAGAGTCTATTGTAAAACCTGTTTGTAAGCCAAAATTAAAATTAATACCAGATATTTGTGTGCTAGTTTCTTTTCGTGCATTATACATTTTTGAATTATCTATAAATGCAACTGTATTATTTTGACTGATATTGCCAAACAAATAATTAGCTGAAGCACCCAATGATAGCTGGGATAATAAGTCATATCCAAGTTTAGGGCCAAGCGTGGGTTTGTCAGGCATTTGTGAAATTAATTTTGCTTTTTTATAGTACTTTGATACTTGATTTTTAAATAATTTTAATCCTATACCTGCAAATAATTTATTTAAACCACCTTCGCCATTATAATTATATTTGGTATTTCCGGCTATTGTTAAGCTATTTGAGCTAATCTCATATCCAACTGATGAGTATGGTAAGATACCAAAGGCTGCACCACCAATTGTTGAAATTGGGAAACCAATGGCAGCATATGCAAAATTAGTATTAACCTTAGTGGCGCTAGATTTTAAGCTTGTTATATTTGTGTTTTGATATATACCTCCTGCCTCAAACGTAGTTAATTTAAGGCTAGATAAAGCTGCAGGGTTTTCAAAGTTGATGAAATTTGGCGCAGCAGAATCTTGAACAAAAGCAATACCCGCACCTCCCATAGCTGACACTACAGCAAAATTTTGCGAATGAATTTGTCCTAATAAATACCTCGAATAGGGGCTTGATGTTAGATTTTGTGAATTAACGTGTAAGGTTAATATAATTGCAAAAACACAAAAAAAAGGTTTAAACAATTTTGTTATTTTAAGATAATTGCGCTTCACTTTTTAAATGGTGTTGTAATGTAATATGTAACCCTTTCATCACTAAATTAAGGTCTACAAATATGGTGTTTTTAATGGTTTGTACAAATAATTCCGCTTGACCTCCTGTTAAAAAAACCTTAACATTTGGATCTATAGTTTTATAATAATTTATATACCCTTCTATTTCAAAGCGAATACTATTTATAATGCCGCTCAATATTGAATTAATTGTAGAATTTCCCGTTATAGAGACTTCTTTTAAATTTGCTAATAATTGAGACACGTCAGGAAGTTTACCTGTAAAAACGTTTAATGCTTTTGCTCTTAAATGTAAGCCAGGAGAAATAGCACCCCCTTCAAAAGTGTTTGATCTGGAAACAAAATCATAAGTAATACAGGTTCCTACATCAATAATTAAAATGGAGCAGTTTGGATATATATGATGAGCTCCAATTGCTGCTGCAAGCCTATCGGAGCCAAGTAAATTAGGGGTTTTATAATTCACATTAATTGGAAAGTTTGAGATGCTATTAAAATGATAAACAGATTTTATATTACTAATAAAATCAAAAACAGTGTTATTTGAAGATACATTACTTAAAATAACATAATCTGAGCTATCTATATAAGTGACAAATTGAGCTATATCAAAAAAATCATTTTCTTGAAAAACAGTATTAACTAATTCTTCATTTTTAAATAACGCCAATTTAGTAGCCGAATTTCCAATATCTATAGTTAAAATTAACGCCATAAATAACAAAGTAATAATAATTTTTCTTAACTGATGTAACCAAACAAAATTAGGTTATTTTCTATTTCCAAAAATTAATGATCCTACACGAAGCATATTTGAGCCCTGTTTTATAGCTAAATCAAAATCCTGACTCATACCCATTGATATAATATTGAATGGAGTAGGATTTTCTATACAACGTTTTATAGATTCAAATACATCTTTGAGTTGTTTAAACTCTTGCTCTACTTGCTCTACATTATCTGTTTGCGATGCCATACCCATTACCCCGCATATATTAACATTTTTAAGACGTTGTAATTCTTTTGATGTAAATAAATTTAAACATTCCTGTGCATTAAAACCAAATTTTGTTTCTTCTTTTGCAATATAAATTTGCAACAAGCAATTAATAATACGATTATTCTTTTTAGCACTTTTATTTATTTCTATTAAAAGGTTTAAGTTATCAACCCCATGTATTAGGTGGATAAAAGGTACAATGTATTTTACTTTATTGGATTGTAAGTGGCCTATAAAATGCCAAAAAATATCTTTTGGTAATGTGTTTTGTTTTAATAACAGCTCTTGAACATAATTTTCGCCAAAGTGTTTTTGCCCATATTTATAGGCTTCTAATATTTTATCTATTTCTATTTTTTTTGAAACTGCAATTAATTCCACATGTGATGGGATTTGCGTTTTTATTTTATGTAAATTTTGAGTTATCAATTTGTATTTTACTGATTAAAACTTTAAATCCAAAGTTTAACTTTAATAACTCATTACTTTAATATTATCTACTAAAATTTCAGGGTTTGAGACTATTTTGGTGGCTTGAAAATATATATTATAACCCTGGTATACAGGTGTAGTATTTACAGCGTTTCTTAAATCGATATAAATTTTTTTCCAATCGGCAGTAGCGTTTATTATTACAACAGGTCTAAATTCGCCATTGGCATAGATACCCGCTTCAAAGGCTTGATTGCATTTATAATTCAGCTCTAAATAAACGTATGCGCCTCCTAATGGTAAGTTATAAGTATTAGCAGAAATCATTTTTAGTTGCGGTTTATAGCTGCTCATTTTCATTACAGCCGACTGACCGGTACCACCAAAAGCTTGGCTTGGTGTAGCAGGGTCTGTTTTAGAATAAACGGTATCGCCTGCCGATGTAAATAACGTACCTATGGCTTCAAACGTTTCATTTAAAATAAAATTGGTTTTAGGTTCGTTTTCAAATTTTGGACTAATTGTATAAATCTTATTAGCTTCACAGTTTATATATTCTGTGTATGGCGTATACAGAACGTAACTTTGCCGAGAAGCTGAAATGCCATTCATTTTTACACCTGCTTTAATAGTGAATTTTATATTGCCATTAACAAATATGGGTATGTTAGTATTAAAAGCAACGCATCCATAAAAAATATCGTTTATATAAAGCCAAGCATCTGTAATATTATGACTATTAGTGCCCTGTGTAGCTGATAAAACTGACAGTTGTGGATTAATTACTTGTATATAAAAAGTAGGTTTTACTTCCATCGAATCTTTAGAGCAAGAACAAAAAAGTCTAATAACAATTAATACAAAAACGCCTATTTTGAAATAATTCATAAAAAAGTATACGATTAAGAATTAGGCAAAAGTAAAAAAATGAACCTTATTCCTTAAAAATAATCAGTTTTTATTCCCAAAAAAATTATATTGCAAATCCTAAGATGAAAACAAGTTTAATTGTTAATATTAATTATTTAAAAAAAAGTATTGCTTTATTTTTTTTATTAAGCAGTATTTCAATTACCTTTTCACAAGCACCTATTGTTAGCTATACACCTAACAACGAAGACTTAATAAATGATGTATTTGAATTTAAAATACCTGCTGGTTACACCAGTAGTAAGTTTGAAATTTTTTCTAAATGGGGGCAAATTATTTTTTCTTCAACCGAAAAAATTATAAAATGGAATGGGAAAATTAATAACACATTTATACCTACGGGAGTTTACCCTTACGTATTATCTTTAATAACCGATAGAAGTTCTAAAAACATTACAGGATACATAACCATTCCTTAAAATTAGCATCTGTTAAAATGGATATTGAAAAGGCAAGGCAGCGTGTAGCGCAATTAACTTTAGAATTAAATAATCATAACCATCGCTACTATGTTTTATCTACTCCTATAATTACGGATTTTGAATTTGATGCTTTATTACAAACCCTTGCGCAAATAGAAAATCAATTTCCAGAATTAAAATCGCCTCTTTCACCAACACAAAGGGTTGGTGAATCAAAATCAGATGATTTTGAGTCCGTCATACATCTAAGACCGATGCTATCATTAGATAATAGCTACAACGAAGAAGATCTTTTTGAATTTGATAAATCGGTAAAAAAAATATTAGACCAATCTTTAGATTCAGAGATTCAATACTCATGCGAATTAAAATTTGACGGTCTGTCTATAAGCTTACATTACGAAAACGGAATGCTTCAAAAAGCAGTAACCCGTGGCGATGGAATAGCAGGAGATAATGTAACAGAAAATATTAAAACTATAAAATCTATTCCGTTACAGCTACATGGAACTTATCCTAATAGCTTTGAAATTAGAGGAGAAGTTTATATGCCTCACCCTGTGTTTGATGCACTTAATAAACAAAGGGCACAAAATAACGAAGAGTTATTGAAAAACCCTCGTAACGCTGCATCAGGATCAATAAAAATAAAAAACCCTAAAATGGTAGCTCAACGAAAGCTAGATTGCTTTTTATATCAAGTATTAGGCGACGGTTTACCATTTACTACACATATAGAAAATCTAAAAGCCTCAAAAACATGGGGCTTTAAGGTATCAGAACACAGTACAGTTTGTAAAAATATAAACGAAGTAATAGATTATATACACCTATGGGATACCAAAAGAACTCAATTATCTTATGATACAGACGGGGTAGTAGTAAAAGTAAACTCATTAATATTACAAAAAAATTTAGGCTTTATTGCCAAATCACCGCGCTGGGCAAAAGCCTATAAATTTAAGGCTGAGCAAGCCATTACTCAATTACTCAGCATTTCATATCAAGTAGGTAGAACTGGGGCTATAACACCTGTAGCCAACTTAAGCCCTGTTGAACTAGGCGGAACTACTATTAAAAGAGCCTCCTTACACAATAGCGATATCATTAAAAAATTAGATTTAAAAGAAAACGACTTTGTAATTATTGAAAAAGGAGGCGAAATTATTCCAAAAATTATAGCGGTAGATTTGTCCAAACGCAACTCACAACAACAATCTATTTCATTTATAACTCATTGCCCCGAATGCCAAGCACCGCTTGTAAAAAAAGACGACGAAGCCAATCACTTTTGCGAAAACGAACTCAATTGCAAACCTCAAGTTTTGGGAAAAATAGAACATTTTGTATCGCGTAAAGCCATGAATATTGACAGTATTGGCAGTGAAACCATTGAAAAACTCTATCAAGAAAACCTTATAAAAAATTATAGCCATTTATATGATTTAACATTTGAACAAATTTTAACCCTCAATGCAAATGCCGAAAAATCTGCAAATAACTTAATTAACGGCATACATGAAAGTAAAAATGTACCATTTGACAAAGTGCTATTTGCAATTGGTATAAGGCATGTAGGAGAAACAACAGCTAAAAAAATAGTAAAAAAACTAGCGTCAATAAATACTATTATGCAAGCAAATAAAGAAGAGCTATTAGCTATTGATGAAGTAGGAGAAGTGATTGCAGATAGCATCATTCAGTTTTTTCAAAATAAAAATAACGTACAAATTATAGACAAATTAAAACGTGCAGGCCTTCAACTGGAATTAATAAACACGGAAGATTCGCAATTATCAAGTAAATTAAACAATTGTACATTTGTTATAAGTGGTGTATTTGAAAAATACAGCCGCGATGAGTATAAAGAACTGATTGAAAAAAATGGCGGTAAAAATGTAAGCTCTATCTCCAAAAAAACAAGTTACCTTTTGGCAGGTGCTAATATGGGGCCCGAAAAGCTTAAAAAAGCAGAGGAGCTAAAAATACCAATTATAAATGAAGCGCAATTTTTGGAATTGATAGAAAAATAAAATTATTATACTTTTTTAAAATTTTTTCTTACTCCTAATTGACCCCTAGTAACCCATATAATAAGCATTTTAAGTTTGTACCTTAAAGATAATTGGTTTTTAATTTGACTGCCGTCAAATGTCCAACTTGTGTTTAAAATGCGCTGCTGATAAACTTCAGGATGCGTTTCTGTGAAGGGCTTAACGCTATCAATGTTAGAATAATCATACACTTCTGTTTGATGTATATTTTGATTTAACCAATCGTCGTTATGCCATAATTTGTGAAAAGCAAATTGTTTAGCTTGCTGCTTTAAAGGCGGTTTTACCCAACCATAATGAAATATCTCTGCGGCAATTAATTTTACATTTAATTTTTTATTATCACGTTTTCTAAAGCCTTGCGCATCTTGATAGGAACGAATAGCTGAATCGTTTCTTACAATTCTTATCTCTTGAAAATACCAAAGTGGTGAATTGCCATAGTAGTTATAATTACCATAAAAATGTACATAGTTAAATAACAAGCCATCTACATTTGTGTTAAATTGATGCTTTTCCATTGCATCTTTTATTATGGGTAAATATTTTTCATGCACACACTCATCACTTTGTAAATAAAAACACCAAGTAGTGTCTTTGCTTACTAAATCAAGTGCTTTATTAGTTTCGTCTGCTAATACCTTACCGCCTTCGCGTAGTCTATCATCCCATATACTATGATAAATTTTAATTTTTGAAGACTGTATACTTTGTACTATTTGCAACGTGTCGTCTTCCGAATTACCTACCAAAACTATAAACTCATCACATATTGGCAAAATAGAGGTAATGGCTTCTATTATAGGATAATCATACTTTATAGCATTTCTAATAAATGTAACGCCAGCTACTTTCACGATTATTCTTTAATTTTGTGTAAATAATTAGAGTTAAATATATCTAAAACCTAAGATTGAGCTAAAAAAACATTTAATAAAATTTTATTTGCATAATGGGCAGTATAACAGCAAAAAAAACAATTCTTTTAAATTATAGATATTGTTAATAATTATAGAAATAAAAATGTTTTAAGATTAACGTTAGTTAAGTAAAAAGGCGCAGATTTGCGTATGCTTACCACAAATCTGTATTACGATTTAGTTAAAAAAAAACAAATTTTACCTTTACAAAACTGTTATTTGTCTGGGTTGTGTGGCTCTTCATTTGCCTTTTTTATAAAAGATGTTTTTTTAAACGCACATCAACCATTTTTAATTATTTGTAATGATAAAGCTGAAGCTGCTTATTTATTAAACGATTTACAAGACCTACTTAATAATAAACAATTACTTTTTTTGCCAGAATCTAATACTGACTTTTACTTGCAAGAGGAGTTTGATAACACTGCTATACAAGAGCGTACAGAAACACTAAGTAATATCATCAAAGAAAATTTTAATGGTATCATCATCACAACTCCACTAGGCATTTTAGAAAAAGTAGTCAGTAAAAAAACACTTAAAACCAATACCTTGTTTATTAAAAAAGGCGATCAATTAGATTTGCTTTTTGTTCAAGATTTTTTAGGTACATTTTTATTTGAAAAAGTTGATTTTGTTTTATCGCCTGGACAGTATGCAGTACGTGGTGGCATTATAGATGTGTTTTCTTATGCTCATGAATGGCCCATTAGAATTGAGTTTTTTGGTAACGAAGTTGAACAGCTTCGCTTATTTGATCCAGTTACACAAATATCAAATCAGGTATTTGAATATGTTACCATTATTCCTAACACCTATAACGAAATTGAAAAAGAAGACAGATGCTCTTTATTTACATATTTACTTAAGCATACATCTATTTGCTTTAACAATTATGCTTCAACTATTAATGAAATTAATGAGCAATATACTAAAGCCGAAAATAATTATCAGCAAAGTAATAGCGGCACAAAAAAAACACCAAATAACTATTGGTTATCTACAACAGAATTTGAAAATGATATTGCTGATTTTAATTTTATTGAATATGGTAAAATAGCATCACGAGCAGATTTAAAAACAATACCCTTTAATCAAAGCCCACAGCCTCAGTTTAAAAAAAACTTTGATTTTTTAATTCAAAATTTAAACGAAAATAAAACCAAAGGTTATAAAAATTATATATCTACAAAAAACATTAAGCAAGTAGAAAGATTACAAACCATATTTAAAGATATTTTAAATTGTAATGATGACACGTTTACACAGCTTATAGAGCACAGCAACATTAAAATACATGAAGGTTTTATAGATCATGATTTAAAAATAGCAGTGTACACCGATCATCAAATTTTTGAACGTTACCATCAATACCAACTTAAAAACACCAAACAAAAAGTAGCACAATCATTATCTCTTAAAGATATTTTAGCTTTAATGCCAGGAGATTATGTAACCCATATAGACCATGGCATCGGTCGATTTGGAGGATTAACAAAAATTTCGGTGCAAGATAATTTTCAAGAAGCTGTTAAATTAGTATATAAAGATAATGATACTGTATTTGTTAGCATTCATAATTTACATAAAATAAGTAAGTATGCTGGTAAAGATGGCTCTATTCCTCGCATTGATAAGGTAGGATCTACTACGTGGGCTACCTTAAAACAAAAAACTAAAAATAAAGTTAAAGAAGTAGCTTTTGATTTAATAAAACTGTACGCTAAACGAAAAGCACAACAAGGCTTTCGGTTTATGCCCGATACCTATTTACAACACGAATTGGAGGCTTCATTTATTTATGAAGATACACCAGATCAAATAAAAGTAACTCACGAAGTAAAACGAGACATGGAAAAGCCCTATCCAATGGATAGATTGGTGTGTGGGGATGTAGGGTTTGGAAAAACAGAAATTGCCATTCGGGCAGCATTTAAGTGCATAAATGATAGTAAACAAGTAGCTGTATTAGTACCCACCACTATATTAGCTTATCAACATTATAAAACATTTAGCAGTAGATTAAAAAATTTACCTTGTAAGGTAGCCTATATCAACCGATTTAAAACTACTAAAGAAATTAAAGAAACAGTAGAATTACTTAAACAAGGTAAAATTGATATTCTAATTGGCACTCATAAAATAATATCTAAAGAGATACAGTTTAAAGATTTGGGTTTATTAATAATAGACGAAGAACAAAAATTTGGTGTTAACGTAAAAGACAAAATAAAACAAATGAAAACAATTGTAGATACGTTAACACTAACCGCTACGCCTATTCCACGCACCTTACAATTTAGTTTAATGGGTGCCCGTGATTTATCAATTATATCAACCCCTCCAAGCAATCGGTTTCCGGTTGATACACAATTGATAACCTTAGAAGAAGCCAAATTAAAAGAAATAATAGAATTTGAATTACAAAGAGGCGGACAATTATTTTTTGTACATAATAAAGTTCAGAATATAACAGACATCGTGCATTTAATCAATCGCATAGTACCCAATGCCAATGTGGGCTTTGGGCATGGGCAAATGCCAGGTGAAGAACTAGAAAATGTAATGTTAGAATTTGTGCATGGCAATATTGATATTTTAGTGAGCACCACCATTATAGAATCTGGAATAGATATTAGCAATGCCAATACCATTATTATAAATGATGCGCAAAATTTTGGATTAAGTGATTTGCATCAATTGCGTGGTAGAGTGGGCCGATCAGATAAAAAAGCCTATTGCTATTTAATTACACCTCCTTTGTTTACACTTACTACAGAAGCTAAAAAAAGACTCAATGCTATTATCGAATTTAGTGATTTAGGAAGTGGGTTTCAAATATCAATGAAAGATTTAGACATACGTGGTGCCGGTAATTTATTAGGTGGCGAGCAAAGCGGCTTTATTAATGAAATGGGATTTGATACCTATATGAAAATATTAAACGAAGCTGTAGAAGAATTAAAAGAAAAAAATGAACTCTTTATAAAAGATGATGAAACAGTAAATGACGGCGAAAATAAAAGTGTTTTTTCAAAATCATTCTTAAAAGAAACCTTAATAGATACCGATTTACCCTTATTAATACCCGAAACCTATATTGAAAATTTAACCGAACGATTAATACTCTACAGAACCCTCGATAGCATTATGAATACTGAAGAGTTAGATAAGTTTCAAAATAATTTAGTTGATAGATTTGGAAAAATACCAAACGAAACAATAGAATTAATAAAAGTAGTAAAACTTCGTTGGGTAGCCATGAGCTTAGGGTTTGAAAAAGTTAACTTACGCAATGGCAAAATGCAATGTTACTTTTTAAGTAAACAAACGAGCCCTTATTATAATTCGCAAGTATTTACAGGTATATTAAGCTACATACAAGCCCGTCCCCAATTTGCTACTTTAACAGAAAAGCAAGGGAAATTATGGATAACCTTTGAATTAGTTAAAAATATAACAGATGCTATTAATAAACTTGAAAGCATACTTAAAGATATTGAAGTATAAAAAAATAAAATTAGGCTTAAAAAAGTTTTAAGCAACATTAATTAATAACCTATCTTAGCCAAATGCCAATCATCATAGCCATAGACGGGTACTCATCTTGCGGAAAAAGCACCTTAGCCAAGCAGTTAGCCAAGCTACTAAACTATGTATATATTGATACTGGCGCACTGTACAGAGTGGCTACTTGGTACGGACTAAACAAAGGCTACATAACCCCAAATGATATAGATATTAAAAGCCTTGTAAAGGATTTACCAACTTTAAATATTCATTTTGTATTAAATAAAGAAACCGGAAACTCTGAAATAGCCATCAATAATCAAGTATTGGAAAAAGAAATAAGAACTTTAGAAGTAGCTAATAAAGTTAGTACCATAAGTAGTTATAAAGAAATTAGAGATTATATGGTAGATTTACAACGCCAATATGGGATACATAAAAGTGTGGTATTAGATGGCAGAGATATTGGCACCAATGTGTTTCCTAATGCTGAACTAAAAATATTTATGACGGCAGATGTTGATATTCGAGCCCAAAGAAGATTATTAGAGTTAAATGCTTCACATCAAACATATACATTAGAGGAGATTAAAAAGAATTTAGAAAAGCGAGATAACGATGATTTGAATAGAATTCATAACCCCTTAAAGCAAGCCCCAGATGCTGTGGTTATTGACAATTCAAACATTAGCGTTGAAGATACTATACAACAAGTGTACCAATTGGCTGTAAAAAAAATTAACGTTACAGTTTAACACCAAATAAATAACCCACTAAAGCAGTGCATCCCATAGCTAAAGAGCCTAAAATAATAATTCTATAATTTTACAAAAATAAACAGTCTACATTTAACTGTGAACTTATTTTAGGATGAGACAGTTTATAAAAATGAAGCCTTATAAACACAATGATTTTTTTGAATTTATTAAAAAATATATTACACTTGTACTTTGAAGTAAGTATTATTTTTTGTATGCATTGATTTTTATCTAACTTATGAAAATAAAAAAATTAATTTATTATCTTGTTTTGATCTTACTAAGCTTAAATAGTTATTTATTTGCTCAAGTATCCCCAAGTACAGATCTCAATTGGCAATTAAACACAAATTTAAGTGATGAATTTGACAAATTAGATTTGGCAAAGTGGAATGTGATAGACCTTTTTAAGGGACACTGTTGCAATTGGGGAGGAAACAGTAGGTTTGTTAGTTCAAATGTAACGGTTGCTGGTGGAGAGTTATTGTTAAGAGCCGATGCCCCTACACCTAATGCAACACACCTATATAGTTTTTTGGATTGTTGCTCTACTGGTGGTGTTAACACATTGCAAGAAAACTATCAATATGGGTATTATGAAATATATGCAAAATTACCGGGTAATTATCATAATGGTCTACCTAATGGTCAAAAATTTTGGCCTGCCTTTTGGACTTATCATAATGAGCTAAACGGCTCTAATATTGGCTCTAATATTTTAGTACATGATGAGATTGACATTTTAGAACCTTCCGGCATACAATATGCTGATGGCAAAACTAACGTATGCGGCTGGCATGATGAAAATGGAAATGGTGGCACTATAAAAGTTGGTGAAGGTTCATATACAAGTCATACACCTTTATTTGCAGGTTATCATAAGTTCGGTTTAGAATGGAATACCGACCGAATAATTTTTTATTTTGATGATGTGCCTTTTTATATTATGCACAATCATCCTAGTTTGGTAATGAAACCACAACAAATTGTGATTGGGTTACAAATAGACAAGGACATTGACTTTAACAAATCAATAACATTTCCTCAATTTATGAAAGTAGATTATTTCAGATATTATCAATTGAACAAAAACTGTAATATCGATTTTTCCATAAACAATAATATAGATTTAACTAATTACGTTTTTTCAGTTAAAAGGAATCTTGTATTTGGAAATGGAACTAGTGCAATAAATTTAAATGTAGGCGACATTAAAACTTTTAGACATTCAGAAGAAACATTAATTAATGGAGATTTTACAGTTCCATTAGGGAGTGAATTAAATGTTATTCCAACTCCTTGTAATTAAACCATTTAACATATTCTAATTTAAATAAACTACAAATGAAAACTAACATTAAAATACCATTGATACTTGCTTTTAGCTTTTTTCTTTTAAATAATAGTAATGCCCAATTAAAAGTAAGAAAAAACGGTACTGTTAAAATTGGTTCACAATCACCATTCCCACAAGGCGGAATCTTAGAAATTACAGGAATAAATGAAACATTAGAAGCAAGAATTTTTTCTAGTTCTGAAAATATAACTAGACTTTGGACGCTGAATTCAATTTTTTCATATGGTTTTGGAATTGACCAAAGTGGTCTAGGTCAAATATTTTCGAATTTAAATAAACCTAATTCTATTATGACTTTTGATTTTTATGGAAATTTTGGAATTGGTAGAGTTCCAACTTTTAAACTTGATGTTGATGGAGATATAAGGGTTGATAATATTATTTTTATGTCCGACTCATCATTAAAAACAAACATTATCCCCATAACGTTTCAATTAAAAAATCTTAATAAGTTACAAGGTATATCTTATTTTTTTAATAAATCTTTAACAACAAATGAAGATAATATACCGATAGAGACAATGAATACGAATAAAAAAATTCCTAAAAAAAAGAGTATAGAGGGGATTAAAAGAATTCATTATGGTTTTATTGCTCAAGAGGTAAAAAAAATATACCCTGAATTGGTATATGAGGATAAAGATGGCATATTAGGAGTTGATTATGTTTCATTTATACCACTTTTGCTGGAAGAATTAAAAAAACAAAACCAAACAATTGAAAATATAACTCAAGAGTTAAAAAAATTAAAAGAAACATCAACCAACTTTTCACCTTTAATTAAAGATAAATCCAATGGAGAATTATTTCAAAACTTTCCAAATCCATTTAATGAAAATACTACTATTAAATTTAAAGTTCATGAAAATGCAGTTTCTGCTAATATATATTTATATGATTTTCAAGGGAAGCAAATCAAAAAAAATGTAATTAACCTTAAGGAAGAAAATTCTATAATTATAAAAGGCTCTGAATTGCAACCAGGTTTATACTTTTATTCTTTGGTTGTTGATAATAAGCTGATAGATACAAAACAAATGATACTGACGAATTAGCCCCTCTCGCATTACACACTTACTTAATAACAAAATAAAATTATTCGTTTTATATCATTAAAAATAAATATTACATTACCATTGGGGTAATTTTTTTATTATCCTTTCGTTTTTACACTTCTTTATTTTATCCTATTTTAAACTCAGATAATGCAGTTACTATTTTAATCACTCATTATTTTAAATTACCCAACGATTTGTATTTTTGGGGTCAAGATAGGATGGGTAGTCTTATTCCTTTAATTGGGCAAATACCAATGAAGCTATTTAATTTATCAGCTATAACTTCAGAATCTATAACACATTACACAATACTACTATTAGGCTTTTTGTCATTTTCATATTTTTTAAAATCACCTATTTTAAAAATTATATTTTCTATTATTTGGTTCTTCCCCCCTATGCGTCTTATTGATATAACTCAATTTTCATTTGGTATACATTATAGTTTAATTGCTATAGCATGTTATCTGTTTGATGTGTACAATAAATTAAAAGGACAGTATAAACAATTACTTCAACACTCTATACTTTCAATAATAGTAATAATATTGATATCTGCTATTTGGGTTTCTGATATGGCCATCGTGTCAGTATTTTTAATGCTAACAATTCAATCATTTTTTTACTTAAAAAAAAACAAGGGCCTATTTTCTTTTTTCAAAAAAATAGAATTTTACTACACATTAGCTGGTGTGGTGTTAGGCTATATTTTTATTCAATATGCAAAAAACACTGCAGCTAATAAACAAGATTATACAGTGTTTAGTGACTTAAATACCATACTTCAAGCCTGTAGCATTTTTTGGAGCACTATTTTGATATTCTTTACGTTTAAAGCAAACGAGCCTTTTACAAGTATTTATGCATATTTAGTTTCTATTGTTTTTATCATAATAATAGTTCAAATTAAAAACTTAAACTGCAATGAGGTTGCAAAAAAAACATTACTATTTTTTCTTTTTGATGCGATAGTTCTATTTTGCATCATATTAATATCTAATTGGACATATTTAAATGGAGTACCTCGAAGATATTTTACTTGCACGTATGTTTCTCTCTCTTTTTCACTTTTATTAATATTAGATAATTTACATATACTTGATAAGTATAAAAATACCGTTAATGGTTTTTTATTAATCACTGTATTTATTGGAGGCATAGGAACACTGTATAATATCAAATTTATATGGCCAAAAACTTTAATACCAAAAGTGGAGTTAGCCAGTGAGTTTAATCAATTAGGAAAAATTGGAATCATTTCTGATTATTGGAATTCTTATATTAACTCTTGCTCTAACCCTGATATGATTAAAGCTACGCCTCATGATACAACGTGGGCAGTTAGGAACTATGAAATGGTAGATGAAGTTTTTAAACAAAAAAAAATTATGTTATAAAAGATCTGTGGTTAAAAACATTTCCTGATACATTAATGGAATTTGGTAGAGTATTAATAAAAAATGGGGATGAATTTAAAATTGGAGATTGTTTTATTTGTAAATATGAAAAAATACAATTTAAAATAAACACTGTAAAGTGATACAAAAATTGCATCAACTGGCATTAAACATTGTTTCAACTACAGTTTAACACCAAATAAATAACCCACCAAAGCGGTGCATCCCATAGCGAGCGTACCTAATACCGAAATACGAATCATAGCTTTGTAAATGCTCGAACCTCCCATTTTTGCTGATATAGCTCCTAGTACTATTAAACAGAATATAGTAAGTACATATAAAAAAAATTCCATTTTATGTAAAGGCGCAAAAATAGTAACTAACAAAGGCATAAGCCCCCCAATGGTAAACGCTACCCCCGATGCTAGTGCCGCTTGATATGGGCTTGATTGATTGAGTTCGTTTATCCCTAACTCATCTCTCATGTGCGCTCCAAGTGCATCTACAGCAGTGAGCTCTTTTGCTACTTGCATGGCGGTTTCTTTTTTTAAACCTCTGTTTTCATAAATTTGAGCTAATAACTGAAGCTCTTGTTCAGGCATTTCTTCTAACTCTTGTTTTTCCCTTTCCATTTCTGCTTGAATAGTGTCTGTTTGAGAGCTTACAGACACGTACTCGCCTGCAGCCATAGATAGTGCGCCAGCAACCAAACCTGCAATCGTAGTTAATATAAGAGCTTCTCGACTAGAATTAGCTGCAGAAATACCTATTGCAATACTTGATATGGATATAATAGCGTCATTTGCGCCTAAAACAATGGCTCTTAGCCAATTACTACGATGAATATAGTGATTATCTAAATAATTTTCTATTGTAAGCATGGCTTATATAAAAGTATTAGGCTTTAAGCAAGGCTCTAGATATTACAATACGCTGCACTTCGCTAGTGCCTTCATATATCTGTGTAATTTTGGCATCACGCATTAAGCGCTCCACATGGTACTCCTTTACGTAGCCATAGCCACCATGTATTTGAACTGCCTCTGTGGTAACCCACATGGCAGTTTCTGAGGCAAATACTTTTGCCTGAGCGCTTTCTTTTTCACAATCCATTTTATTTTGCTTAAGCCATGCAGCTTTTAAAATCAATAGTCGTGAAGCATCAATGCGGGTAGCCATATCGGCTAATTTAAATTGAATAATTTGATGTTCGGATATTAATTTTTTAAATGCTTTACGTTCTTTAGAATATGCTAAAGCCAATTCATAAGCACCACTTGCAATACCTAAGGCCTGAGATGCAATGCCAATGCGGCCGCCGCCCAATGTTTTCATGGCAAATTTAAAACCAAATCCATCTTCGCCAATTCTATTTTGCTTAGGTACTTTTACGGCATCAAACATTAAGGAATGTGTATCGCTACCTCTAATTCCCATTTTATTTTCTTTAGGCCCTATGGTAAATCCAGGCATACCTTTCTCTATTATTAAACAGTTAATGCCTTTGTGCCCTAATTCTACATTAGTTTGCGCCATTACTAAATAAACAGAGGCTGAAGAGCCATTAGTTATCCAGTTTTTGGTGCCTGTTAATTCGTAATAATCGCCTTTATCTATTGCTAATGTTTTTTGCGATGTAGCATCGCTTCCAGCCTCTGGCTCTGATAAGCAGAAAGCGCCTATAATTTCGCCTTTAGCAAGGGGTATTAAATATTTTTGTTTTTGTTCTTCGCTGCCATAATATTCTAAACCCCAGCAAACTAAGGAGTTATTAACGCTCATTACCACACTGCACGAAGCATCTACTTTTGAAATCTCTTCCATAGCTAATACATATGATATAGTATCCATACCACTGCCACCGTATTTAGGGTCTACCATCATACCTAAAAATCCAAGTTCGCCTAATTTTTTGATTTGTTCAGCTGGAAATAGTTGTTTTTCATCTCTTTCTATTACATCTGGTTTGCATTCATTATTTGCAAAATCTCTAGCAGTTTGTTGTATTAACAAATGTTCTTCGGTAAAATTAAATTTCATGGTAGTTTAAAATTGGAATTGGTTTAAATATACAATATCTTAATTAATTGAGGTTAAAATATTGTTATGATTCGAATGTGATAAAAAAAATATTTGTTTTTATTAAAATAATTTATTATGAATGGCGGATTCAAGTTATAAATGCAATTTTATGAGCATTACCTTTAATTCTTTGTAAATATACCCGTTTAGGAGTTTTGTACGTAAATCTTTTTATAGGGCCACTATTTAACACTTTTGAAAAATTCTTTTTGTCCAATATTTTTTTTGTTGTCAAATAATTGTAAGAAATAAATACCTTCTGCAAGGGATGAAACATCGATTTGTTTATTGGAATTATTGATGGAACCGGTTTGCACTTCTTTTCCTATAATACTTGTTATTTTATAGGTAATATTATTTATTAAACATTGGTTAATACTAATTATTGTTGTTGCTGGATTTGGATAAATAATTAAATGATGTAATGTATTTTCGTTACTCAGTCCAAATGGTGTAATGTTTATAGTTTGAATTGAAGTGCTGGAAATACCACACTTGTCTGCAATAAGGGTAACGGTGTATGAACCTATTGTTGGATACAAATGTGTGGGGTTATCACTTGTAGAAGTTTCGTTGTCTCCAAATTTCCAATAAAAATGTGACGCATTTGATGAGTTATTTGTAAATGTAATTTGATTGACACCAGAAATGCTGTATGTGAAATTTGCAAGTGGGTCGTATTTTCCGATGTGCCAATTCATCAAGTTGTTATACACAATTAGTTTTGTTGCTGCTTTAATGTTTGCAGCATCAGTTGCTGATAGAATAGAATTAAAAGTAATGAGTGTAGGGTCTTTTTTAAATAGTGTAGTATAGAAACAGCAGGCTGCTGCATAAGTTCCTGCAACTGAAGGATGGCTTTCATCGGCTTGATACAAATCAATTAGCGGAAAGTTTTGTCTGATATATTTCCAAAGTGCCCCCACAGGAGATAATATGGCATTATTACTATCAGCCATCATTGTATATCTTAAATTCAACAAAGTGTCCATTCCCAAATAGGTGCATACAGGTGGCCACGAAGCACAATTAGCAGCATCTCCGTTTTTTCTTCCCCAAGTCATATAAAATACTGTTTCTGCACAAAGGTTTTCGGCATTAATAATACTGTCTAAAATATGAGCATAAGGAAAAACTTCAGCTTCTACCTGGCTAATTGGAAACGAAGGTATTTGACTTTGTTCTTGCAATACTACATAATCCCAATTTCCAACAGCTATTTTTGCAAGTGAAGTGGCATTGGTTGAATGATCTTTCAGTTTATAACCGCCAGGAGTGTTAGTATCAAAGATAAAAACGTTGCCTGTTGAAGTAGCAATATCGGCAACCATTTGAGGTAAATTATTTACATTAGTATAACTATTTCCAAGAAACAGTGCCTGTTTTGTGATGCTTTGTCCATTGATTATTGAGCAAATAAGTAAAATAAAAAATGTTATTATGTTTTTCATTTATATATATTTTTATTGTGTTTTGTTATAATTGGCAGATTATAAGTTATAAATGCAACTTTATGAGCATTGTTTTTAATTGTTTGTAAATACACCCGGTTTGCACTCATTATTTGCAAAATGTCTAGCAGTTTGTTGTATTAACAAATGTTCTTCGGTAAAATTAAATTTCATAGTTTAAAATTGGAATTGGTTAAAACATACAACGTTTTAATTAATTGAAGTTAAAATATTTTATGAGATAAATGTGATAAAAAAAATTAATAAATATTTGTTTTTGTTAAAATAATTTATTACCATTGATATAAGTGTTTTTTTAATCCAAAAAAATGCAGTTCAGACCCAGAATTATTAATAATTAAAAAAACTAATTATTGAAAATACTAGCAACAACAACCGCACACCGCACAGTAAAGAATTACTTAATAGCTTTTTTGCATAATTGTGTAATTGATGTTAATACCCCAAAAACAACCTTAAATATTACTAATTACCCTAAAGGTCTTTACAAAGTAGCCTTGGTAGTTAATGGCCAAATTGTAGATACTAAAAATTTAATTAAACAATAAACATCTTAGATTCAACTAATAATAACTATCACCCAGGTGTGCAATTAGAAGATAAAGAGGCTTTAAGCGCCCTTTTTAGATGTATCAATGAGTTACCAAAAAATCAAAAAACAGCTTTGATTTTGCATAAAATTGAACAAAAATCACAAACTGAAACTGCCGAAATAATGAACATGAGTTCCAAGGCAGTTGAATCACCTGTACAAAGGGCAAAAAGTAACTTGTCAAAAAAAATAAATCAAAACAAAGGAAAATAAAGTAAATATCGTCTTATACTATAATAATGAAATTATGAACATAAATGATTTAAGGGGAGTTCTATAAATTAAATGTTGATAAATTCGG